>JBBUJK010000029.1:0-72881 GCA_038054875.1 Patescibacteria group bacterium | reverse complement strand
TGTTGTTCGTTTCGGTCTTCATAGGGGGGATGAACGGGCTGCGCGTTTCTGCGCGGTCATCGTCGAGAGGCGTGCGATCAAATTCCGGACGGCGCGGATTTCCCGCACCTTGGTGAGCTTGCCCTGGTTGACTTCAAAGCGCATGCGACGCAAACGCTCGCGGGCGTGCGCCAGTTCGCGTGCGCGCTCATCAGCCGACAGGGCGAGGATTTCTGGAGTATCCATAGATGCAATTAGCGGGTCACGATTCGGGTTTTCACCGGAAGCTTGTAGCCCGCCATCTTCAACGCCGCACGACAGACCTCCGGCGTAACGCCGTCCATCTCAAACATCACCGTCCCCGGCCGGACAATGGCGACGTAGTAGTCGACCGCGCCTTTGCCGCCGCCCATGGTGTTTTCGTTGCCGTGAGAAGTGACGGACTTGTCCGGAAAAATGCGGATCCACATTTTTCCACCACGCTTGAGCGAACGGGTAATGGTGCGGCGGGCAGCTTCAATCTGGCGGGACGTGATCCAGGCGCCTTCAAGCGCTTTGAGTCCGACCGATCCGTAGGAGACCAACGTCTTCTGCGTCGCGGGCCGGTGCATCGCGCTCATCAGCTTGTGCTGCTTGCGGAATTTAACCTTCTTGGGGACGAACATACCTTAGGCCAGTTTGGGAGCGACCGCACCGACTGCGGGGCGTTCCTTCTTCTCGAATACTTCGCCGCGATAAATCCAAACCTTCACGCCGATCGTACCGGCGATGGTGTTGGCGAAACTCTGTGCGTAGTCGATATCGGCGCGCAGATTCTGAAGCGGCACGCTGCCGCGGGATAACGTCTCCGTACGCGCGATTTCGGCGCCGTTCAAGCGGCCGGCCACCTCGAGCTTCACGCCCTTGGCGCCCGCCTTCTCCACGCGTTCGGCCGTCCCCTTGAGGATGCGGCGGAACGGCAAGCGGCGTTCCAATTCGCCGATCATGCCCTGCATGACAATGGATGCGGACAGGCCGGGACGAGAAACCTCGACGATGTTCAGGTTCAGCGTCACGCGGCGTCCGCGATAAAAGCGGTCGCGCAACTTCTTCTTCAGGTCTTCTGCGCCGGCGCCGGAGCGGCCGATGATGAGACCTGGTTTGGCCGTGTTGATGATGACCGTGATGGCGTTGGCGGTCCGTTCGATTTCGACGCAATCAACCGCCGCGTCCTTCAAGAGCGTGGTCAAATAGGCGCGCATCTGCACGTCCTCTTTCAGAAGGGCGGGTACTTGCTGACGCTTCGCGAACCAACGCGAACCCCAGCTCTTGACGACGCCGATGCGGAACGCTTTGGGGTGAACTTTCTGACCCATAGGATTATGCGGTAGCCGAAACCGCGGCCTTTGTGGCAGGTGCGCGGCGTGCGGGTTTCTTGGTCGCTGTCTCCGCGGCGGCGGCCTTCTTCACCGCCTTCTTGCCTTTAGCGGCCGGTTTTTCATCGGAAACGATAAGCATGATGTGGGACGTGCGCTTGCGGATCGGCGCGGCCCGGCCCATGGCGCGTGCGCGCCAACGATGCAGAATGGGACCGCCGTCAACGGTAATCGTTTTCACGAAAAGCGTTTCACGGGAGAGTTTGAAATTGTGTTCGGCATTGGCAACCGCGGAACGCAGAAGCTTCAAGACCGGCATTGCTGCGGCTTTCGGCAAGAAGGTCAACCGCATCTCGGCCTCAGCGACCGACATGCCGCGAACAACATCAATAACCAGTCGCACCTTGCGGGGCGCCATGCGCAGATAGCGGAGGGAA
This sequence comes from Patescibacteria group bacterium, assembly GCA_038054875.1. Classification (GTDB taxonomy): domain Bacteria; phylum Patescibacteriota; class Patescibacteriia; order 2-12-FULL-57-11; family 2-12-FULL-57-11; genus SCUL01. The sequence goes on along the minus strand of JBBUJK010000029.1, from coordinate 71,110 downwards.
GCGTGGACGTCCATAGAATTATTTCTTGCCACCCGCCGCCGGCGCGGCTGCCGGCTTGGCCGTGATCGCGGCGGCCGTCTCGAGGTCCTTCTGCATCTTGCCGCCGTGGCGCACAAATTTGCGCGTCGGCGAGAACTCGCCGAGCTTGTGGCCAACCATGTTTTCAACGACGTAGACCGGAACATGCACCTTGCCGTTATGCACGTTGATGGTGAGACCCACCATTTCGGCGATGATCGTCGAATCACGCGACCACGTCCGAATGGACTTGTCGCCTGGTTTTGCCTTCTGGATTTTCATGAGCAGTTTGGGATCGATCCAAACGCCCTTCTTCAGGGAACGCGACATATTAGTGGTTGGCACCCTTCCGGTGCTTCACGATCATTTTGTTGCTCCACTTCTTGGCACGGCGGGTCTTCACGCCCAGCGCGTGCTTACCCCATTTCGTCTTTGCATACTTCATGCCGATGGGGTGCTTGCCTTCACCACCACCGTGCGGATGGTCGACCGGGTTCATGGCCTTCCCGCGCACCGTTGGACGAATGCCGCGGTGACGCATGCGACCGGCTTTGCCGAGTCGCACCAGACGGTGGTCCGGGTTGCCCACGGAACCGATCGTCGCCATGCAGCCCTTCGGCAACCGGCGCACTTCGCCGGACGGAAGTTTCACTTGCGCATGCTCGCCTTCGACGGCCATGAGCTGGGCGCCAAGCCCGGCGCCACGCACCATCCGGCCGCCTTCACCGGGAAGGAATTCCACGTCATGAATGGTCATGCCGACCGGAATTTCGGACAGCGGCATGCGATTGCCGGGCGTTACCTCGACGCGATGCTTTGAAGACACCACGGTCTGACCGACGGTGACGCCGCCCGGTGCGACCATGTAGCGGCGTTCTCCATCGCGATACACCAGGAGCGCGATGCGGGCGCCGCGGGCCGGATCGTGTTCGATGGCCTCAACCCGCGCAGGCACGTCGTACTTCTCACGCTTGTTGTCGACGTCGCGCAAAAAGCGACGAGCGCCGCCGCCGCGATGGCGGACGGTGATTTTGCCCTGGTTGTTGCGGCCGCCGCTCCGCTTCTTAAACGTGATGAGCGACTTTTCCGGCTCGAACTTGGTGATGTCCGCGTACGCGTCCACCGACGCAAGGCGCCGTCCCGGAGTTGTTGGTTTGAAAGATTTGATCGGCATACAAGTTTACACGCCTTCGTAGATGGAGAGCGCAGCGCCCGGCGCGAGCGTCACCATGGCCTTCTTCCAATCTTTCTGCACGCCGCTCCGCTGGCCAAAGCGCACCTGCTTGCCTTTGACGCGCACGATGTTCACGCCGATCGGACGCACGCCATAGAGTTTCATGACAGCATCGCGAACTTGGAGCTTGGTGGCTTTGAGCGGCACAACGAACACGTACTGGCGCTGCGCGGACATGCGGGCTGCCTTTTCCGTGACGTGCGGGTGGCGCAGCACCGAGGTGGCAATTCCGGTGTCCTGGTCGCCAGAAGGAGCAGCAACCGCAGCCGCAGTGGATGCGGCTTTCTTGATCGGTGCCTTTTTACCGCCGGAGGCCCCGGTCGGTGGCTTCCTCCCAAACTTGAATTTGTCCAAAAACGTAGACATAGCCGGCGGTTAGCCAAACATCTCTTCCATCTTTTTCGTCCCTTCCGCCGTGGTCAGCACCGTGTCATGACCGAGCAGCGCCGTGATGTTCAAGCTGCCGACATTCACGGACGTCACGCGCGGAAGATTGGCGAGCGACTTCACGACCTTTTGGTCGCGCGTCGGGAGCGCCACGAGAATCTTGCGACCCACCGGGAGCGCCTTCAGCATCTTCACCATGATCTTGGTCTTGTATTCGGCCGCGGTAAGCGACTCAAGCACGAGCAAACGATCGTGCGCGACCTTGTCGGTCAGCGCCATGCGCAACGCCTGCTGCTTCACCTTGCGGTTGATCTTCTTTTCGTAGTTGCGCGTGTTGCGCGGTCCGAACACCACGCCGCCGCCCTTCCAAATCGGAGAACGGATGGAACCGTGGCGAGCGCGACCAGTCCCCTTCTGTTTCCAAGGCTTCTTGCCGCCGCCGCGGACTTCGCCGCGGGTCTTCGTGTGAGCGACAATCTGACGGGAGGCGGAAGCATGAGCCACCGCAGCCTCATGAAGAACGGTCGGTTTGATGTCGACGCCGAAAACTGCGGCCGAGAGCTCCTGCTCGCCGACCTTCTTGCCGTCCATGTTGTACAGGGGAACTTTCACCATATGCGTTTAAGACTGTTCGGCGACCGGAGCGGCAAGCGTCTCCGTCGGAACCGTGGCGGGTTCTCCGACCGGCGCCTGCGTTGTACGGTATGTCTGTGTCCCAGAACCGGAAAGCAGCAACAATCCGTTGCGCGCACCAGGCACGGCGCCCTTGAGCGAGACAACGCCGGCGGCGGCGTCCACGGAAACAACTTCAAGACCGCGCACGGTGATACGATCGCCGCCCATGCGGCCTGCCATGCGTTTTCCCGGAGCCACCGGACCCTGACGCTTGGAACCGATCGAACCCGGCATGCGCAGCTGGTCCTTATGACCGTGGGACGCGGGGTGCCCGTGGAATCCGTGGCGCTTCACCACGCCCTGAAAGCCCTTGCCCTTCGACGTACCGACAACGTGCACGATGTCTCCAGGCACGAGCAAAGAAATGTCCGTCACCTGCCCCGGCACGACATCAGAAACATCATCAACGCGGAACTCACGGAAATGCGCAAAACTGCGGCCAAGAGCCTTGGTGTGACCGATCTGCGGCTTCTTCACGTTCCTGGACGACCCGACGCCGACCTGAATGGCGACGTATCCATCCTTCTCCTGCGTGCGAACAGCCGTAACCGTATTCGGTTCGATTGCAACCAAAGTGACCGGGACGACAGTGCCGTCCGGCCGAAACTCCTGGCGCATCTCAATTTTTCGACCGACGATGAATTTCATATTCCGTGATTCTGGCTAAACAAAAACCAGAAGCCTTCGCACCATGAGAACATCCGCGGTTGCGGGCGCATCATGCGAACACTTCTAGCACGCACTGCCGTCTTCAACGGGTGGCGTGGGAATAACTGTCAATGACGATACCTCACGAGTCTCGGCCGCCGATCGACGTCGGGTCTACGCCAGAGGCGTACCAGCACGACGCGGTGGGAAGCTGAGGTTGGGGCCGCTCCGGCTCCCCTGTGCGTCCCCGGAAGAGGCACACGGGGCAGCCGGAGGGCTGCGACTTACATCTTGATTTCGACGTCGACGCCTGCAGGAAGATTCAAATTCATGAGGGCGTCGATGGTGCGGGGCGTGGGATCGATGATGTCGACGATCCGCTTCGAAGTGCGGACCTCGTACTGCTCGCGGGCGTCCTTGTGGACGAAGGTCGAGCGGTTGACCGTGAACTTCTTCTTCTCGGTCGGCAGCGGAATCGGCCCGATCACGGTGGCGCCGGAGCGCAGTGCCGTGTCGATGATCGTCCGGGCGGATTGGTCGATGATCTTGTGATCATAGGCCCGGATTTTGATACGGATCCGCTGCTTCTCCTCATCCTTGCCCTTCTCCGCAGTTTTTTTGACGACAGTGCTCATGCAATCCACGGATGCCCACCCCCGCAAGGCAGAGGTGGGCGGGAGAGTTATTTGGTGATCTTCGTCACGACGCCGGCACCGACCGTGCGGCCGCCTTCGCGCACCGCGAAGCGCATCTTCTCTTCAAGCGCGACCGGGGAGATCAGCTTGACCGAAACGTTCACGGTGTCGCCCGGCATGACCATTTCCGTGCCCTGGGGCAGGGTGATCTCGCCGGTCACGTCTGTGGTGCGGATATAGAATTGCGGCTTGTAGCCGTTGAAGAACGGCTTGTGACGGCCGCCTTCCTCCTTGGTCAGGGTGTACACCTCGGCCTCGAACTCGGTGTGCGGTTTGACCGTACCGGTCTTGGCGAGGACCATGCCACGCTCCACTTCTTCCTTCTTGGTGCCGCGGAGCAGCAGGCCCGCGTTGTCGCCGGCGCGGCCTTCGTCGAGCTGCTTGTTGAACATCTCGACGCCGGTCACGACGGTCTTGCGGGTTTCCCCGAGGCCGACGATCTCGACTTCTTCGTTGATCTTGATGATACCGCGCTCGATGCGGCCGGTGACGACCGTGCCGCGGCCTTCAATCGAGAAGACGTCTTCGACCGGCATCAGGAACGGCTTTTCGATTTCGCGAATCGGCTCCGGAATGTACTCGTCGAGCGTCTTCAGGAGCTCGAGCACCGGCTTTGCGGCCTCGGGATCGCTCGGATTCTGAAGCGCCTTCAAGGCGGACCCGCGGATGATCGGGGTCGTGTCGCCCGGGAAATCGTACTTCTTGAGGAGGTCGCGGACTTCCTCTTCGACGAGGTCGATGAGTTCCTTATCATCCACCGTGTCGACCTTGTTCAGGAAGACCACGATCGACGGCACGCCGACCTGGCGGGCGAGCAGGATGTGCTCGCGGGTCTGCGGCATCGGACCGTCGGCGGCGGACACGACCAGGATCGCGCCGTCCATCTGCGCGGCGCCGGTGATCATGTTCTTCACGTAGTCGGCGTGGCCCGGGCAGTCGACGTGCGCGTAGTGGCGCTTCTCGGACTCGTATTCACAATGCGCCGTGGCGATCGTAATGCCGCGGGAACGCGATTCCGGAGCCTTGTCGAGGTCCTCGATGCCTTTCTTCTGGGCCGTCATGCCGTGGGCGGAGGCGACCGCAAGAATGGCGGCGGTCAGCGTCGTCTTTCCGTGGTCGACGTGGCCGATGGTGCCGACGTTGACGTGCGGTTTGGAGCGGTCGAACTTTTCTGCCATAGATTTCCGTGAGAGACGCCACCCCGGTGGCGGGCGGCTAATTACGGATGGTTTAAGCCAAAAATGCGTTGAGAATATAGCACGGCATCCAAAGGGATGCAAGAGTCACCTGTCAAGAGTGTCAGTCGATGGGCTCTAAGTAGAATTTTTCCTCTTCGTTGAGCGATTCTTTGACTTCGGGAACGACATCCGACATTGCTGAGGCGGCCGGTTCCTCCTGCCATGTTTCCAACGGTTCCATGGGAGCCATCGGGACATCGACCGGCGTCTGGACCGCGGACCTGCCCGTGACGAGCTCTTCGTAGGCCGCAAGCGGCATCACGACGACGGGCTCGGGAAGGCTCGCATCGACGAGCACGTGACGCTCCCCCGTCCGCGCCGAGATCTTCATCAACCGTTCGAGGAGGTCACTGCGCATAGTGGACGCTTAGCGACGTGCGCTCGCCGTGGCTGCGCGGCCCGCGATGATGGTTTGCGCGACGTTCGGCGGAATCGGCTCATAGCTCGCGAACTCCATGGAGTAGCTGGCACGGCCCTGCGACATCGAACGCAGCTGCGTGGCGTAGCCGAACAGTTCCGCCAAAGGAACCGTCGCCTTGATGACCTTAATGCCACCCGCGCGATCGGTCATTTCCAGGATCTGGCCGCGCTTGGAGTTCAGATCGCCGATCACTTCACCCATGAAGTTCTCCGGCGTGATGACTTCGACATTGAAGACCGGTTCGAGCAAAATCGGGCCTGCCTTTTTCACGGCTTCCTGGAAGGCAAAACTGCCCGCCAACTTAAAGGCCGCTTCGGACGAGTCAACATCGTGGTAGGAACCGTCAAAGACGGCGCACAGGACGTCGATCACCGGATAACCTGCAGTCACCCCGCGCTGCGATGCTTCTTTGGCGCCCTTTTCAATCGGGCTGATGAATTCCTTGGGAATGACGCCGCCCTTTGTTTCGTCCTCGAATTCCCAACCTGCGCCGCGGGTGCGCGGTTCAACACGAACCCAGCAGTGGCCGTACTGGCCGTGGCCGCCGGTCTGGCGGATGTACCGGCCTTCGCCTTCCGCAGCCTTGGTGATGGCTTCTTTGTAGGAAACCTGCGGCGTGCCGACGTTGGCTTCGACTTTAAACTCGCGCTTCATGCGGTCGACGATGATGTCGAGGTGCAATTCACCCATGCCCGCAATAATGGTCTGGAGCGTGTTTTCGTCGGTGTGCACGCGGAAGGTCGGATCTTCTTCGGCCAGCTTCTGCAACGCGACACCCATTTTTTCCTGGTCAGCCTTGGTCTTAGGCTCGATGGCGAGCTGGATGACCGGTTCCGGAAAGGTAATGCGCTCCAGAAGGATCGGATGCTTTTCGTCGGAAAGCGTATGGCCGGTGAAGGTGTCCTTGAGACCGACCGCCGCGGCGATGTCGCCGGCGTAGACCATGTCCACGTCCTCGCGGGAGTTCGCATGAAGCCGCACGATGCGGCTGACGCGCTCGCGCTCGCCCGTGGTTGTGTTCAAGACGTAGGAGCCGGACGTCAGCGTGCCGGAATACACGCGAAAGAAGCACAATTTGCCGACGAATGGATCGGCCGCGACTTTGAAAGCCAGGGCCGTAAAGGGTTCTTCGTCCGACGCATGGCGTTCCAGAATTTTTTCATGATCTTCCGGATCGGTTCCTTTGATCGGCGGCACATCCAAGGGGCTCGGTAGGTATTCGACGATGGCATCCAACATGAGCTGCACGCCCTTGTTTTTGAGCGCGCTGCCACAGAGGACCGGAACAATCTCGAAGGCGATGGTCTGCTTGCGCATCAATTCCTTTAGCTTTTCAAGCGGAACCTCCTGGCCGGCGAGGTAGGCGGTCGTGGATGCTTCGTCGATTTCAACGATCTTTTCAATCAGTTTTGCGCGGTATTCCTCAACTTTATCCTTCATGTCCGCCGGAACATCCCCGATCTGAACATCCTGACCCAAATCGTCCATGAAGATGTGGGCCTTGCGGGTCAAAAGGTCGACGACGCCCTTAAAGTTGTCTTCGATGCCGATCGGCAACTGCACGGCGTAGGCGTTCTTCGTGAGCCGATTGTGGATGCTTGCGAGGTCGGCGTAAAAATCAGCCCCGGTGCGATCGAGTTTGTTGATGAAGCAGAGGCGCGGCACTTTGTACTCGTCGGCGTAGCGCCAGTTCGTTTCCGATTGCGGCTCCACGCCGGCGACGCCGTCGAAAATGACGCAGGCGCCGTCGAGGACGCGCAAGGAACGTTTCACTTCGACCGTGAAGTCGATGTGCCCTGGCGTGTCGATCAGGTTCATCTGATGGCCCTTCCAAAAGCAACTCGTGGCCGCGGCAGTGATGGTGATGCCGCGCTCTTGCTCCTGTTCCATCCAGTCCATGGTGGCTTCGCCTTCGTGCACTTCACCGATTTTGTGCTTCTTGCCGGTATAAAAAAGCACGCGCTCGGAGACCGTAGTCTTGCCGGCGTCGATGTGGGCGATAATGCCGAAATTGCGGGTCTTTTCGAGCGAGTAGGCGCGCGGCATACGCGTTTAGCGCGCGAAGTGAGCAAAGGCGCGGTTGGCCTCGGCCATGCGCTGCACATCCATGCGCTTTTTCACGGCGCTTCCCTCGCCCTTGGCGGCTTCAAGAATCTCGGACGCAAGCTTCTCGGACATCGGCTTGCCCTTGCGGGAGTTGGCCGCGGCAATCAGCCAACGGAAAGCCAGCGCCGTGCGGCGCTCGCCGCGGACCGGAATCGGAATCTGGTAGTTGGCCCCGCCGACGCGGCGGCTGATCACCTCAATCTGCGGGGTGACGTTGCGCATGGCAGCGTCAAAAACGTTCGCCGGATCGTCTTTGCTCTGTTCGGCAACAATGTCGAGCGCGGTGTAGACGACCTTCTGCGCAGTCGTCTTTTTGCCGGATTTCATGATGCTGTTGACGAGCTTGGCGATGACCACCGAACCGTACTTGCTGTCCGGCGCAATGACCCGTTTTGGTGCTTGTTTGCCACGCATAGGTTAAGAAGACTTGGCTTTCGGCCGCTTGGCGCCATAGAGCGAGCGGCTGCGGCGGCGACCTTCCACACCCTGGGTGTCGTAGACACCGCGAACGATGTGGTAGCGCACGCCCGGAAGATCTTTCACGCGTCCTCCGCGGATCATGACGATGGAGTGTTCCTGGAGGTTGTGGCCTTCACCCGGAATGTAGGCGGTGACTTCCATGCCGTTTGAAAGGCGGACGCGGGCGATTTTGCGGAGCGCCGAGTTCGGCTTCTTCGGGGTCATGGTGGTGACCTTGACGCAGACGCCGCGCTTAAACGGCGAACCCATCGGCAAGTCCGTGCGCTTGCGATGAATGGTGTCGAGCACGCTCTGCAGGGCCGGAGACTTTGTCTTGCGGCTGTTGGGACGGCGTCCGTGGCGGATGAGTTGGTTGATGGTCGGCATCGCAGGTAATAAAAAAGACTGATCGAACCGTGGATTTTCCCCCGAAGGTCAGCCTTAACCCCAGAGAGTCATCCGAATGCCGGCCTAACGTATCATGAGCCGAAAATGCGGTCAACAGGGGGATCTGGGCAGTCTCGGAGTATAAAAACCTCAATAAAACACAGCGAGCTCACATCTGGCGTATCCGGTCAGAGCAAATGTTCACGCCGCGCGTGTCCGCCTGCCCCGCATGTCATGCTGAGCGGAGCGAAGCATCCTTCAAGTGCTTATCAGTGATCCTTCAAGACCGGACTCTACGACGTGCATGGTACTCCCACAGGGAATCGAACCCTGACCTTCTGCATATAAGACAGACATCCTAACCGTTAGACGATGGGAGCATGGTGCCCGCGCGAGGATTCGAACCTCGAACTCCGCCTTAGGAGCGCGGCAGTTTATCCAGTTAGCCTACGCGGGCATGGTGCCCTCGCCGGGATTTGAACCCAGACACTGACCCTTTAGAGGAGGGTTGGCCTATCCGTTAGCCAACGAGGGCAGGAGAAATGAACAAATCAAAAACCCGCAAAGACCGCCTGCCCAATGAAGACGTTCTCGCGGGTTATATTCTCCTGAAGCGGCTATGCATATCCATGCGAGAATACCACATCCTGGACGATAAACAATGACGGCACACTGTCAGGTCTTGAATTATAAGATTTCAAAGGTGCAAAACTGATTTTTCAAGACCTAACCCCCCGACCTCAGATCATCTTGGCTCTTTAAATACTTCAACAAGCAGTGTCTCACAACATTCTCAAACCAATATGTATAAGGCAATTTTTGTGAGGACGAGAACTTACGATTATCAATAATCATTCCCGAAGACGGATCGGTATCCCATTTACGAGCGCCATGCAAAAATTGACTGAGGTACATCGGCTCACCGGCATGCAAATAACTTGAACGTCCGTCGTAAATGGCGGCTAAAACGTTTGAAAAGTTCTTTCTCTTAATTTTTGTATGTTTAGCTTTCCAATTCCCGCCCGTCAAACAACCTCTGGAAAAATAGTTAACGAATCCGATAAACCTTTGCTTCGATTTTTGTATTTGAATCTTTTGTTGTTTGGTCACTTTTAAGATTTCCATTAATTGTTTACGTTGTTTCATTGATAGGGAAGCAGCAGCAAATAACTCAGAAAACTTTTCACCATCCAAGGGGTTGTCTCGCTTATTCAACTTATGGTTCTTCGACAACGTCTCAATGGCCGACACAAGACGAATGAACACCATCTCACTGTCGATGCCAACCTCTTTGAGTGATCGAGCGTAGTGGTAGCAAGAAAGAATGAAATTTTGATGTTTCTTTGAATCTAACTTTCTTGCCAGATTAAAAAAATTGGGTAACCCCTTTGCAAAGTTTCGTTCACTCGTACTAAAAATCTTAGGATGAAGTTCCTTATTCACTTTTCGATATAGAAAATCATTTTCCGTTTTTATCTTTAGGCTCTTTTTTGTTAGTTCTCCGAAGTAAGTTGCAACAAGATAGAACCTGCATTGGAAGTAAAGCGAAAGTAAAGAGAGAATTTCACCGATTACGCCCTGCTTGAAACAATATCCCCTCTTATCAGCCGCCTCATTCCAACCGCCCTCAAATTTTGGATACTGAACGCGTAACAAATAATGATAGAGACCGTTGTTATCCTTTTCAAAAGAAAGACCTCCACAAGTTATTTTTCCTTCCTCATAGTCCAACACTCCTGGAATACGACATTCACTGGCAAATTCATATTCGTAATAGTTGGCCCCGTCCCGTGATGCAGAAAGTTTCTCTACATTTCTGACCCAAGCCATTCTATTATCATTTTTTAACGTTGCCATATTCAGCTAAAAACGTGCATTACTTTGCCCGCTTCCTCCCCTCCCCCTTCTTCACCACCAAATGCTCCAGCACCGTCTGCTTTTCCGTGTATTCCTTGTACAGCCCAAACAAAAACTCCAGCCGCTCCGGCTCGTTCGCGAACGTCCGTTTGCCGTAGCACTTGTCCACGGCGCGATCGAGCGCGTGATGCGCGTCCAACAGTACCTTGGGCATGGTCTCGGGATTGTAGAGATCGGCAAGGGTGGCGGTTGCAAATTGCGCCCGCGCATCCAGCACTCCCTGCGCCGCGCTTTCAACGACCTTCTTCTGCGCAGCCGTCGGTTCCTCAGGCCACGGAAAGTTGTTGTATACGATCGCTATTGAATAGCGATAACGACTTTCAAGTCGCCCACACACTGCCCGTATCCACGTATTGTGCATCGTCGAGGTAAGGATACCGAATACGTACTTATCTGCCGTCGGTATCACATACACTTGATTGGATGCGATCACTGACGCGTTAAGTATCGCGATGGGAATATAACTTCGGTTCTCCGAAGAAACCGTCGGGAATGCGATGTAATCAGTTTCTGGCTGTCTGATCTCCGCAAACAAGTACGGCGTTTGAGCCAACTTCTTCGTCGTCTCCCGATTGCTTAACAAACGCCACTGCCGCACAGCGTCTACTCTCCGAGCGACTTCAGGGCATTCTCCGATTTCTTCAGGATTCGCATCAGCAAGCCACAAACAATAACGTTTTTCGTTGTGAATCAATTCCTGCCCGCCAATAAAATCACGCAAGAATCTCGCGGCTTTTGGACATTGCGCGATAAGCGTGTCTCGCTCGTTTTCAGAAAAAGTGTAAATGCTATCGTCGAGTGCGAAGCTCCCGTAAGACGCCTGGGGTACATCTGATCTCAATGGTTTTCTGTTCGACTGCACCACGACATCCGGCGCGTCAACCAGGTAGGGATTGATATTCAACGCTTCACTGCGATGCGGCTCTCCACTGATATCCGCATAATCAAACAGTTGCTTTCGCGGCACATCAAACTCACCAAAACCAACAATTATGCAATGCACTGCGGCCTTCCCCGCAGCTTCATTACTCCATCGGAAAGTGCGATGTGCGAAATGAATCTTGACTCCGCGCGCCAGCAGCCACGGCCAAAGTATTCCAACCTGTTCGCCCTGCGTGATGCTGTTCGTAGAAACAAATGCGACCGCGATACGTGTTCCGTAAATTAAAACGGCTGCCTTTTTGTACCAACAACTCACGTAATCGAGCACGCCAGCTCCCTTTTCGTCTCCCCACACCGACTCCATGTCTTCCTTTTGCTCTTTCGACTGTTCTTTCTTACCAAGAAATGGCGGATTGCCAAGAATGTACGAAAGCTTGTTCTTCGGCACGACGGATTCCCAATCGATGCGCAGGGCGTTGCCCTTCACAATATGCGGCGCTTCCGTGAGCGGCAGCTTAGCGAACGGCGCACCGAAGTAATCGCCCAGCTCGATGTTGGCGAGATGGTCCACGAGCCACAAGGACAGTTGCGCGATTTCGGCGGGGAACGGCAGGATCTCGATCCCATACATTCGCTCCACGGAAAGCTTGGAGACGCGGGAGACGTCGAACGGCAAAGCGGACTGTCCGGCCGCCACTTCTTTGCGATACAGGCGCTTCAAGATCTCAAACTCCAGACGCCGGAGTTCGCGGTAGGCGACGACGAGGAAGTCCCCGCAGCCGCAGGCCGGGTCGAGCAGAGTAATTGCCGCGATCTTGTTCCAAAGCGCGTTCAACTTTGCATGGTTCGTGCCGGCGGCCGCGAGTTCCTGGTGCAGGTCGTCCAAAAAGAGACCGCTGATGACCTTGAGGATGTTCTTCTCGGAGGTGTAGTGCGCGCCCAGGTCGTGCCGTGCCTTGTCGTCCATGACGGACTGAAACATCGAGCCGAAGATCACCGGCGACACGGATGACCAGTTAAACGCGGCGCAGTCGAGCAGCGTCTTGCGGATCGCGCTCGTGCCAAACACCGCAGGCAGCGGTTCCGCGAACAGCTCGCCATCCACGTAGGGCAGGCCGAGCAAATCCTCGTCGGCGGAGGTCTGCCGCTTGTCGATCGGGGTGTTGAGCACCTGGAAGATCGTCGAGAGGTGCGCGCCAATGTCGGAGCCGTCCTCTTTGCTCACCGTTTCCAGATACGTGCCGAACACGCCCTGGTTGAAGATGGCCGTGTCGTCCGCGAAGAAGCAGAACACCAGCCGCGTGAGCAGTTTGTCGATCGCCTCGAGCGGATAGTTATTAAAACGCAGCGCCTCGTAGAGCTTGGCGACCGAGCGCACGGCCTTAATGTTGACCGGATCTTCGTCCTTGTACACGCGAGCCTCGTATCCGGCGATGAAAGCGAACTGCCGCACGTGTTTCGGCAGGTCCTTGAGCGGAAACGCTTCCTGCGTCATGCCCTTCTCGCCTTCCAGGTCGTACAGCCGGATGGAGCGGTAATCCGTCACGATGACGTAGCGCGGTTTTTCTTCTTCCTTCAGTCCCTCGAAGTAATCGGACGCCTGCGTGAAGGCCGCGTCCAAATCCTTACCTGCAGTCTTGTGTTCGACAAGCAGCTTCCCCGGCCAGAACAGGTCAATGAACCCGCGATGCTGCCCGAGCATTTCCACCTTTTTCTGGTACAAAGCGACCGACCGCCGTTTGATGCCGAAGACATCGAAAAAGTCGTTCCAAAACGACTGATACTCTCCTGTTTCGCGGGTCTCCCCCTCCCATTCGCGGGAAAACTGCTGGGCGCGGGTCCGGATTTCATTCAAACTCAAGGGCATAATGCGGCTACTTTACGCACAAATGACCTTTCGATCAATAAAAAGCCCCCGCCGATGGCGGGGGAAGAATCTCTCCGGGTCTTGTCAGAGCCCGTGCATGAACAGGTAGGATCCTTCACTGCCGTTCAGGATGACACTTATGGGAGCCGTTCCTCGATCCGCTGTTGCCCACCGCGGAGTGCGGCGATCTCGGACTCGTGGCGATTTACGACTGTCAAAAACTCGTCGACACGTTTAAAAGTACGCTCATGATGCGCTTCAAGCCGGGCGAGGCGCTCCTGGGTTTCTTTTTTGTCGAAATGCATAGTGAGCATGTTGATCTCCAGTCGAGCCAGACCGCCTTCGACGCCGCCGACGCGGTTTTCGACAGCTCCAACGCGGTTTTCAAGACGGTCGAACCGCTTATCAACAGCCGAAAAACCCTCTGCAACGGCATTGGCCAGAGCATCGATCTTTTGATCGAACTTTTTGTCAGTTTCATCAAACCGTTGGTCGATTCTGTCGAATTTGTTGTCGAGCACCTCGAACTTTTTGTCGATTCCATCGAATTTCTTCTCCAAAAAGTCACGTGTTTCTGTATCCATATGCAGTTATCGTACACGAACAATTCCTCCCCTTCACGACCGCATCTCCCTGTCAAGTCCTACAACACCTACACGATCACTCATCTCTTACGCCGCCTTTTTCCCCCGTCCTTGAAACTCCGTACGAATGCCGGTGATTTGCTCCTTCAGCGTCGTGAACGCATCCATTCTGTGGGCGTTATTTGCAGAGACGTATTCCTGCACCGCCGTCTCGAGCGCGGACAGACGATCTGTCGCCCATTCCTTTCCCGTTTGTAATGCAAGCAGAAGATTGTCGAGTTCCTGCCGGTACGACAGGTTTATGATCTCAAAATCATGCGCCCGCACCCGTTGTTCAAGCTGTTTATTGATGGAGGCCAGGCGATCGCCGTACGGACGCTGTTCAACGGGAATCAGATATTCACCTGAGGGCATTTCTGAGCTCATACGCATTCAAGATATATATGACGTTATAGCACCTGCACCACGATCCCGAATAGCGGGAAAAAGATGTACCGGTAGACCAGGGAGAAGAGGATCCCGAAGACCGAAATTCCAATCAAATACTGGAGGGAAAGGATCAAGAGGAGAATGAGCGGACCCTTGGTTTCAAGGAAAAACCGGGCTCGGGCGTACTGGGGGCCGGCGAGCAGGTCGAGCAGGAACTTGGAGCCGTCGAGCGGCGGAATGGGCAGGAGGTTGAAGAAGAACAGGCCGACGTTGATCAGGAAGTAGTAGCCGAGGAATATCATCAGCAGGTTCGATTCCGGAACCCCGGCACCTGTGGCCAACCGAATGGCGATGCCTGCAACGGTAGCTTGAAGGAAGTTCGAGACCGGTCCGGCCACGGCAACGAGAGTCGGTCCCCACTGCTGGACCCGAAGATTGTAGGGATTGAACGGGACTGGTCGTGCCCACCCAAAACCGGCAACGACGGCCATGACCATGCCGAGCGGGTCGACGTGGACCAGCGGATTCAGCGAAAGTCGCCCGGCCAAACGCGCCGTCTGGTCTCCGAGCAACGTTGCCGCGAGCGCGTGGCAGAACTCGTGGAGCGACAGCGCGAGGACAATCGCCGCCAACCAGAGAAGGATGGCGAGCGGAGCCGCGAAATCCAGATAGTAAGGCACGCGCAGGATGATGGTCTCCATAGGGGGTTGCCAAAGCGTTTCCGCAATGATAGCATATGCCGGCATTCAATCCTCCTCCTATGGCGCGTATTTGCGACACCTGTGGCCGCGGCCCGATCATGAGCGCGACCCGCAGCCACTCCAACGTCAAGACCAAGCACCGCCGGTTTGTGAACCTGCAGGTGAGGCACTTCGTTGGCAAGACCATCAGGGTCTGCACCCGCTGCCTCAAGACCCAGGCCAAGGCATTGAAGAAGACCTAACGCTGCACGCAAAAAATCCTCCGCACATGCGGAGGATTTTTGATATGCGCTCAGGGCGCGGCAGGGACGATGGTGAACCAGCCGAGCGGCATGCGCCAACCACCAATGCGCAACGTGATGCGGCCAAGAAACGCACCGTCCTCCTGCACCACAATCTGATCTTCCGTCAGCTTCAGCCACCATGGATTAGCATCGCGCGTGTAATCGATGACTAGACGGCCATTACGCACCTCGTGATGAAACGGATACTGTTCCGCATCCCCTATTCGGTTCACGCCCGTGCCATCGGCGCGAAACACTTTGCCTTTCCAGGTTGTCGACAGCGGCGGTGCAAGAAGCGTGCCATCATAGACGCCCACGAGTGAATCCGGCGCGCGACCGGCGGAAAATTGCCGCGCGTACTCCCAGGCAGCCGGATGCACATTTAAAAACACATAGAGCAGCAGGGCCAATAGAGCGATGCTGGCGAAGATATAACCAAGGATGCGCAAAATAAGCATGGGGTGGGGGATGTACGAATGCTTCTGCCTTCATTATACTCCCCACGCATCATCTTCGGGCTATGGCGCAGCTGGTAGCGCGCTTGCATGGGGTGCAAGAGGCCGCGGGTTCGAGTCCCGCTAGCCCGACCAAAATCCCCCTCCTTTCCGGAGGGGGATTTTGTATTCAGGATTTCTTGTCCGCCAGTTGCCGGTACACGTCGGCCATGGCCAGCCAGGTGAACGGTGCCGTGACGAGCAAGCCGATGCCGAGCGCGAGGATGCCGAGCAGGTTGATGCCGAACGAAGCCAGACCGAACAGGAATATCCGACCGCGGTTGCCTTTGGTCAGGTTCCAGCAGCGCTGCACTGCATCGACCGGTCCGAGCTTCTGGTCCAGAACGACGTAGATCACCGGCGCAAATGCCAGGCTGAAATAGATACCGGGGATGATGAAAAAGAGCAGGCCGACGAGCACGAGAATACCGACAATGCTCGACGCTAAGATCGCATTCAAGAAAATTTTCGGTTCCACAAGGAGCGCCTTCAACGTGTACGGACGTCCGACCGCAGCGTCGAGGGTCAACTGCATCACGCCGGTCGAGAGTGCTGTACGCTCCAACCGATCAGACTGAACACCAGCGTGAACCACCCGCCAATGAGGAACAACGGTAGCGAAGCAGCATCGATCTTCTTGACGTTGTCCGGAGTGAGCACGTCGATCACGACCGACGGAATCTGCAGGGCTGCGCCGATGACAAAAACAAGAAGCAGCACGCCGACGAAGAACAGCGGCCGTTTGGCAAAAGCCTCCCAGCCGCGGGAAAACGCCGAACCGACCGAAATAGGGTGTGCCATAGGCACGTGTTAGCGACGATGACCGCGTCCGCCGCCACTTCCGCTACGTCCGCCGCGGTTGTTCTGTCCGCCGCGACCGCCGCGGCCACCTGGACGGGCGCCGGGCGCCGGACCAATGGGGCGACGCGTTTCCCAAAATGCGCCGGTGCCGGGAATGGTCATGTCGATCTGGGGTGGTTGCTGTTGTCGAGCTGAGCTCGACTGTTGCCCGCCGCTCGGACGTGGACGCTGGTCGGCGCCGTAGCGGCGCGGGGGCGGGCCGCCGGGGCGGCCGGAGCCGAGCTGAGCTCGGCGCTTGCCGCGCAACGTGCCGGGCATGAAGCCCCAGCTCTCATCCGGCGGACCAGATGGCGTTCCCCCACGACGGAATCCTGGCGACGCCATGCGCTGCGCACCGCCCATGTCCGAACGGTGGGTTGGTGCCAGCGGGCGCCGCTGAAATCCGCGCTGCTGTCTGTCGACGGGCATGGCGGAAGAGCCGGCCAATGCCTGCAAACCTTCGGGCAGCGGTGCCACCGGAATCTGTTGGCGGATAAGCCGCTCGATCGGCCCAAGCAATTTCCGCTGATCCGGCGAGACGAAGCTCGTTGCTCGGCCGGTCGCCGTGGCGCGCGCGGTGCGGCCAATACGGTGCACGTAGTCCTCGGAAACGGACGGCAGATCGAAGTTCACGATATGCGCGATGTTCGCGACGTCGATGCCACGGGCGGCGATATCGGTCGCCACGAGTATGCGATGCCTGCCGGTCTTAAAACCCTCAAGCGCGCGCAGACGCTGGTTCAGACTGCGGTTGGAGTGGATGCGTTCGACCTTATGCCCGGCATTGGCAATCAGGTGCGCCACTTTGTCGGCGCGATGCTTGGTGCGCGTGAACACGAGCACCGATCCCGGCTCCTCGCCGAGCAACCACAGAAGAAGCGGCATTTTCATTTTGTCGTCGGCGAAGAAGATGCGCTGGGTGATGCCTTCGGCGGTCTGTCCGGACCGGGCGATCTCAATGCGCACCGGATCATGCAGCTGCTGGTTGGCGAGCTGCACCACTTCCGGCAGCATGGTCGCCGAAAAAAGCATGGTCTGGCGTTGCTTGGGGAGCGCCGAAAAAATTCGACGGATCTGCGGCCAGAATCCCATGTCGAGCATGCGGTCTGCTTCGTCGAGCACGATCATTTCAAGCTTGGAAAAGTCGGCGATGCGGCGGTCGAGATGGTCGATCAACCGGCCCGGCGTGGCGATGACAATGTTGACGCCGGAACGCAGGGCGGCAGTCTGCGGCCCCATGCCGGCGCCGCCGATCACAACGGCACGGCGCAGCGGCACGCCTTTGGCGAGCTTGGTGAACGATTCATCAATCTGGAGCGCAAGTTCACGCGTCGGCGCGAGGATCAGTCCGACGGTTCCCTTCTTGCCTGCGAGGCGCATGAGCATGGGAAGGGCGAACGCGGCGGTCTTGCCGGTGCCGGTCTGGGCAATGCCCACCACGTCACGGCCGGCAATGCCCGGCGGAATCGCCTGCGCCTGAATCGGCGTCGGAGATTCGTACGCTGCAGCGGCGACGTTCCTCAGAAGCAACGGGGGCAAGCCGAGTTCGGAAAACGATTGTGGATTCATGAAAAGCGATTACGGTATTTGGAACTTAAAGGCCTCACGACTCGTGCTGATACTGGTTTCGGCTAAAAGCCACGTGGGTGCCCGCATCCGACGTCCACGGACGACGGATAAAAAGGCGCGGTGGATTCCCCGTGGTGCGGGGACCGCATCCCTTGCGCGTATCGTCCCGGCCGAGCCCGGAGACCTGGTCAGAAAGACCGCGGAAAGGGACTCCCAATGAAGTAGGATTGTCCCGAAACCAATGCCAGAGAGCACATGAGGCTACCCCCAACATAGCCCGAATATCTCGCTTTGTCCAGTATTAAAGAGCGGCGCGGCAGGATCACTTCGTCTTCTTCACCAGTGTCCCATCCCAGTCGGCAGGCGGCGGAACTTCCAGGAACTGTTCGCAGCGCGCGATGTAATTCTGGAGGGAGAGGTCGTCGGTGCGGACGTGGGCTATGACATGGAAAGCGTCACGGGCGTCCGAAAACTTCCGGGCGAGGTAGAGGTCGCGCGCGTCGGCGAAATGCTTCACGAACATCTTCTGGGCGTCGCTCGCTTCGTTTGCGCCGCAGACCACTTCGTAAATATCAATCGGCTCTTTCTTGCCTTTGACCGCCACGCGGTCGAGCGGACGCAGCAAATAGCCGTGACCGATCAATTTCTTGGTGCTCTCGGAAACAATGACCTCTGTGCCGTAATCTTTATTCAACCCCTCGAGCCGCGCGCCAAGATTTACGGCGTCGCCCATGACGGTGTAGTCGAAACGATTCTTCGATCCCATGTTGCCGACGACCATCTGCCCGGAGTTGACGCCGATGCCAAGTTTCAAGATCACACCTTCCGGAAATGCGCCTCGCGCGTTCATCTCGGTCAGGCGCGTGCGCATCGCAAGTCCTGTTTCAACCGCATGCATGGCGTGCTTCACGTCGTCGTAGGGCGCGCCCCAGAAGGCCATGATGGCGTCGCCCATGTATTTGTCGAGCACGCCCTCATGCGCGAAGACGAGTTCGGTCATCACATCGAGGTAGATGTTCAGCACGGCAACAAGATCTTCCGGCGACAGCTTTTCTGAAATGGAGGTGAATCCACGCAGGTCGGAAAAGAGCACGGTCATCTCGCGACGCTCGCCGCCGAGTTCCAGCTTTTCCGGATGCGCCATGAGATCGCGCACCACGGCGCTGGAGACGTAGCGTTCGAGTACGGTGCGGGTCCGCAGATGTTCCGCCTTTTCCCGAAGCGTGCGCTCGGCCATGGTCAAACCGGAGGCAAGCACAAGCGCGAGCGGCGGGTAGAACAGATCGCCGACAATGCCGGCGTCGAAAAGTGCGAGCATTGCCAGGATGTAGAGGACGAACGTGCCGCCGACGATGAGCCAGGCCGTGCGTAAACGCAGGCGCAGCATGGTTGCCGCGGCCAAGGCGCAAAACAATACGATGAGTGCATCACGCACGAGCGGCGGCAGATCACGCAGGTGGTGTCCGGACAGTTCCGTGGCAATGGCGTTGGCGTGCACTTCGATCCCGGACATCGGGTCGCGTTTGGCCGTGGGCGTTGTCAGCACATCGTGAAGATCCGGTGCCGTGGCGCCCACAAGCACGATGACGTCCTTAAACATCGTGGCGTCGAAGCGGCCGTTCAGCACATCAGCGAACGAGACGGTCCGGAACGTTCCCTTGGGCCCGGCGAAATTCACGATGAACGATCCTTCCGTCTGCGAAAATTCCCGCCCGGGAAAGGCGGTCTCGAGCACGGCGCGGAACATCGGCCGATTGCGCTCCGCAGACACGCCGCGCACGGACAGCGGCACGCGGCGGAAGACGCCATCAGCATCCGGCGGCGTATTCACAAATCCGAGCGGCGCCACAGCGGTGAGTTCTGGAATGGGCGCAATCGGCCGCACGGCAAGGGGCGATGATTCGCCGGATGTCTGCACGAACGTTGCTTCAAGCGGCAGGACGACGTTGCCCGCCTCGCGCAATGCAGCGGCGAGTGTGGCGTCGTCGCCACAGGCCGTGCCAGTCTCCCCTTTTGCGCAGGTTGGTTCCGGAAAATTCACGTCGTAGCCGACGGCGCGGGCGCCGGACTCGGTGAGTTTCTGGATGAGCGCGGCATGCACGCTGCGCCGCCAGGGAAAGCGGCCGATCTCGCGGATCGAGGCGTCGTCGATACCCACGATCACGATATTCTGCGGCGGTGCATACCCAATGAACAACGCGTCGGACAAGAGTCTCTGCGCCGACTGAAAAAATCCGAGACGCGCGCACACAACCAACACCGCCGCGAGGGCGGCGGTGAAGAGAACGGCGCGGAAAGGACCGAGGCGTGCCATACGATTACGGACCAACGGACACGTTCGCCGTTCCAGAGACGGTGATGCCGTCGGTGTAGCGTGCCGTGATCGTCGTCGCTTGCGCCTGGAACTGATAACTCACGACGAAGACGTTCCCCGTGAGCGTACCGGCCGCCGGATTCGACTGCGACCAGGCTGCCTGAGCGGTGACATCGCGGGTCGAGCCGTCGCTGTACGAGGCAGTGGCGCTGAAGGCCTGCTGCTGGCCGTTCTTGAGCGATGCCGAGGCGGGTGAAACCGTCACGCTCTGGAGCGTCGCCTGCGTCGGCGCCTGTTGGATGGTGCGGATGTTGTAGCTGCCCGTGAAGCCGGCATACGTGGCGTGCACGCTGGCGCTGCCAAGCGCCGCGGTTGTGAGATAGCCGCGCGCGAGCGTCCCAATGGCGTCGCCGACAAGTTCCCACTGGGCGTCGACGGTTACGTCGCTGGTCGAGCCGTCGCTCATCGAGAGCATCGCCCGGAACTGCTGGGAGTCCGGAATGTTCATGAGCGTGCGCGTGCCAATGACGGCAAGCGATTGTGCCGTAGGTCCGGTCACGGGAATATTCGTGTTCGTATTCGTCGGAACGTTCGTGTTCGTGTTGACCGGTTTGTTGGTATTCGTGTTGGTGTTCGTCGTCGGAAGATTCTTCGTATCATCAATGACCGTCGGTTCCGTCGTGGTCGCGGTGTCGACGCGCGGTGCATCAAGCGGACGGAAGCGAACCGGCACTGCGGTGCCGAAGGCATCCGGATCCATCACCTGGAGCGCGGACAGCATGTCGCCCATCTCGGAACGCTCGCCCATGATGCGGTCGCGCAACGTGTCCGGCACCTGCACCCCTTCGCCGTTCAAGGCGGCGATGAGCATGCGGTGTTCAGCCATGCGGCCGACCATCTGCTTAATAATCGTGCGCGTCTTCTTTTGTTCCATCTTTCCGACGCCGATCTCGCGCTGCATGGCGCGGAACCCGTCGAGGTAGCGGGACCAGGAACGCATGGCCGCATCTGTCTTGCCGGCGCGCGCCAAAAGCACAGTTTCCGCAAAACGGCGGTCCTCGTATGCCATGCGCAAATTGCGCCGCGCATCGGAATCGGTCGTGAGCGCCAGGCGAAGCCGCTCACCAAATCCCTGAAGCGCGTGGTGCGGTGTTCCCGGCAGGGTCCGCGCAGCGCCGGAAAGAATCCGCTCACGCTGCTGCTTCACATAATTCAAAAACACTTCGTCCGCGGCTTGGTTCTTGCGGAACCACGCCGAGCTACGAAAACGCTCGGCCATGGCGCGACGAACCAGCTTGTCTGCGGCGGCGACCCCGCCCTTCTTTGGCATCCATGCTTCCTCGCCGGAGCGGACGTCTTCCCAAGCCGGTTCCGTGGGTGTGTTCGGCGCGCGGGCAACACGGACAAGACCATCGGCGACTTGCATGGCGTCACCGTCAGGACTCGAAACATCAGCCACAAAGGTCGTGCCGCGCACCGTGGCAACAACAGTCGAGGATTGCACGCTGTAGGTTGCATCGCGGTCGAGAATTTTCACGACGCGCGACCAGACGCGCCCGGCAGTCACCGCGAGCGTTACGCGGGAACTCGCATGATTATCCGCATCCATCGTGAGCTCGCGTATGACAACTTCGCTGTCCTCATCGAGCCGTGCCGTGGCGCCGTCAAAGAAATTGATCGTCGCCTGGCTCTTGATGTTGGTTTTCACCTGATCTCCTTCGGCCAGCGCCGCATCGGCCGCGACCGGTTCCCAGGATCCGGCACCGTGCCGCAGGAACGCCTCTCCTTCGTCGACCGTTACCGTTGCGATCGGCACGCCGCGCTCCGCGGGCGCCGACAATGCCCAGGCGTTCAGTCCGCCCACGACAGCTGCGACGAGCACGAGGAGAAAGACGGCGAGAAAAGTTCGTTTCTTCATACGCGGGACATGCTAGCAGAAATGGCCGGAATAAAAAAGGCGGCCCGGGGTCCTGATACGGACCGCGAGCCGCGGCATTACCCGCCGGCGAGCACCTGTGCGGCGATGTCGGGATCCGCCCAATCCACCCCGAAGATTTCCGCCGGATTCAGCAGTGGCAACACCCTGCCTGCGCGCCGCCGCTTGTACTGCCGGTGGTTGACCGGACCCTTCGAGGACCGCGAACGAACGTAGTTCTCGAAGTCATGAAACTGCCCTTCGAAGACGTATCCGCCGTAGGTGAAGTCCACGTAGATGACCCGGTAGTCGTTGGCCGAGATCGGATTTCCCCGATCGCCGTTGTCGCGCCGCGTATCCTTGATGTCGCTCATGGCGCCGACCATCGGGAACACCCGTTCCACGAGCGCCTGGATGCCGAGGCCGAGTTCGCACTCATCCCGGAACACCAGCTGGAAACGGAACAAGTCGTGGAGCTTGAGCGGATCCGTGATGCCGCGCTCCATCATCTTGAACAGCACTTCGTCCGGCTTCTTCTGTCCGGGATCGAAGAAGACCGGCAGTTCGCGACCGAAGCGATCCTTGAAGTAGCGGCATGGCATGGGCACGGGAATGAACTCCCCGCCGTCTGCTGATTCCTGCGGACCGAGTACGCGGAGCGGATCGCCCGTCTCGCGATCGATCAGGACGCGGACTTGGAATTGGCGTTCCACGCCTGGGGTGAAGAACCGTTCTTCCAGCACATCGGTGATGTACTTCTCGAACGGCCGCCCGGCCGTCATGTCCTGCAGCTTGTGCCAGATGGCGAACAGCCGCTCGCC
This sequence comes from Patescibacteria group bacterium, assembly GCA_038054875.1. Classification (GTDB taxonomy): domain Bacteria; phylum Patescibacteriota; class Patescibacteriia; order 2-12-FULL-57-11; family 2-12-FULL-57-11; genus SCUL01. The sequence continues at coordinate 48,225 of JBBUJK010000029.1, read as the reverse complement.
CAGTACCAGATCGCGTCGCATCGAGAACAGGCGAATGCGCTGCTTGTAGTCGCGCGCGTTGCCGGGATCAAGATGCAGCCAGGGCGTGTCCACGATCTCCAACATCATCTCAACGGGATCGACCTTCGTCTCGAGCGTCCCTTCCGAAGTGAAGGGCGCGCGGAAGAGTTCCGGGATGAACTTCTCGTTGTACTCCGTGACCGCGTCACGTGCCGTCTGCAGGCATTCCCGCATCAGGTCGTAGACGCCGTCATCGTCGAGCCCGCCATCGACGCGGTACGTCTCCCGAACACGCTGCGCCAGGAACTTCGGCCGCTCTCCTGATGAAAGCGCTTGGAGCCGCTCCAGCAGCTTGGCGTAGACACGCTGCTTATGGAGGTACGGGTAGGACACGCACTCGCCGCGGTCCGCGAGAAGCCGCATGTAGGTGCGCAACCCCTGCGCCGTCACCGGCCAGATGGGATGCAGCTCCTCGTATCCGGGCGGGTCCACGGCCCGCAACTGCGGCCGTTCCTTTTTTTTCGCGAACGTCCGCGGTTCGTCGAAGCGCGGCAACACCTGTTTTGTCACATCATCCACGTCGTCTCCTTCTCATGCAGCATGGCATGCTCCCATCGCACCGCGCGACGGAAGAAATGAACCTACCAGCAAAAGAAAACGGCGGCAAGGCATCTATCCGTAGATGAAGTCGGCGTCAATTTTCTTGTAGGCGAAGACTTCCTCTGGAGCAAAGAAACGGGAAATCTCGGCAGCTCCGTTCTCCGCAGAATCGGAGGCGTGCACCAGGTTCATCGTGCCCATGGAGAGGTCGCCGCGAATGGATCCGGCATCCGCCTCGTTGCCGCGCGTCTTGCCGACGAGGATACGCACCGCGTTCACACAGTCCACGCCCTCAAGTGCCATGACGACGACCGGCGAGGACATCATGAACTTCTTGAGATCGCCGAAGAACGGCTTGTCCTTGTGATGGGCGTAGTGCTCGTCCAGGTGTACATCGGAGAGCGCGATCATCTTCATGCCGATGATCTTCAATCCCTTGAGTTCGAAGCGACGGACGATATCGCCGAGCAGATTGCGCTGCAATGCGTCCGGTTTAAGAATGATACAGGTCCGTTCAATCGTGTTTGGCATATACAAAGGGAGGAATGGTTTCGCCAATCATACGCGCTTTTCCGTCATCCGCCAAGCCCCTGGCCCGGACAACGATCGCGGCGAGAAAAATATACCAGGCAACGGCGAGGGGAAGCGGGATGCTTCCGCCGGCGAGAAACGCGCCTGGTACGGCGTCACACCACGCAAGAAGCACGAGAAGCACGCGGACAGGGATAGCCAAAAACACACCAACGACGCGCCCAAGGTCTGGCTGGATGCCTGCGGCGGCAAGAAGCACTCCCCCGCCGATGGTCAAAAGCGGCACAAACGGCGCAGCCAGAATGTTCGCAAGCGGCGAGACGGCCGAGAACGTGCCAAAAGTGCCCAACGCAATGGGAAGCGTCGCGAGCTGCGCCGCGAGTCCGTCCGCAGCAGTCCCGCGTAAGAACTCCGGCGCGCGTCGGACGAGGCGCATCGTTTCGAACCGGGCCGCGATCGGCGGTGTCAGCCAGAGCAAGCCGCCCGTTGCCGTGAACGACAGCGCGAAGCTGACGCTCGTGATTGCGCGAGGATCCAAGGCGAGCATGATGCAGGCTGCGGCGATGAGCAGGTTGGCGCTGTCCGGTGTGCGACCGAGTTCGCGCGCAGTGAGAACAAGCAGCGCCATGAACGCGGCGCGCGTGACCGGCGGTTCCGCACCGGCGAAAAGCGCGAAGGCGCACACTGCTACCGCCGCACCAAGCGCGACCGCACGGCGCCGCAATCGCAGGGCAAACAACATCGAAACAAGAGTACCTGCAGCGATCGTAACGTTCGCGCCGGAGACAGCAAGAAGATGCGACGTGCCGGTGCGCCGGAATCGCAACGTCAACCAGCGCGGCATGTCGGTGGTGTCGCCGACGCTCATGCCAAGCAAGAGCGTTCCTTCCGGCCCGGGCGCTGCCCGGCGCACGGCGCGTACCGACGCGGCGCGGAGGGAAGCAAACGACTCCGTCGGCAACACAATCGTCGGCCCCCGCGGTCGGATTGCGCCGATCAGAAACACGATTGCGGCGACGGCAAGAACGCGACGTGCACGCGGCATGCGGCATGCGGCAACGACGAGCACGCCGACACCGACTGCGAGAACGGCGTGATACGGCGCAAAAGCCAATCCGAGCAGGAGCGCCAGGCCGCAAATACGAAACGTCTTGGACGGCGATCCGGCGCTCTGCGCCAAAAACAAAAGCGGCATACCTCTCTAGTATGCCGCGCCACGAATCGCATCAGATGTCAAGTCCAAGCGCTGTTGTCATTCTGAGCGGAGCGAAGAATCCTACGAGTTCTTACGTGCGGCGACAAGAGATTTCGGTGACCGACATCCGTAAACGGCGGTTCATGAACCTACTCTCCATGCACATCATATCAAAAAGAATGGGGCTCCCGCACGCCGAGGTCCGAAGACCAAGTCGTGTGAAAGCCCCGAGGGACCCAGTATCAAGTCCCTTCACTCCCGCAGGGCGGGAACTGAGTCGTACGAGCCGTCGTCGCAGTGCCAGCCGGCGCCCAGCTCCACCTGACTGCCGCTGAAGACGACGCACGGCACGTCCCGCCACCCCTCGCCGTCCTCCTCGGGAACGTTGAGCTCGTAGCCGCCGGCGAACAGCCCGGGGACCTCGTCGTAGTCGATGGCCCGGATCAGTTCCGGGAACATCCAGGCGACGACGAGCAGCTCGTCGGCCAGCGACGACTTCTTGTCGCGGACCGCCGTGATGCTCCTGCGGCTCCGGTGGGCGTCGAGGTCGATCACGACCCACTCGACCACGGGCTTGTGTGTGTCGTTGCCCGCGAGGAGCCGGAGGCGCTCCACCGGCTTGTCCCCGAAGCGCTTCTGGAGCTTGGGGTCCGCCCCCTCGTAGGGGTGGGGTGCGGAGCGCAGATGCTCCCAGCGCCAGTACTTCTCGCTGGAGAAGACGCGCTGGATCTCCGCGGCGTGGGCCTCGAAGGTCGTGGCGGCCCCCGCGGCTCCCTCGCCGATGCGGATCCGCAGCGACCGCACACAGAGCTTGCCCTCGGGCCACTCGGGCACCGTCGCCGCGAGCCTCTCGAAGACCTCTGCGTCGAAGCCCCAGCCCTGTGCCTTGTTCGCGGCACTGAAGCGACGGAACTGCTCGTAGACCGAGAGGACGAAGCGGGGCTTCGCCATCTCCGCGAGCTTGGCCTCGATGGCCGCGCGCGCGACGACGGCGAGCTCGGGGTCGCCGTTCACCTTGCGGATCAGCTCGGCGCTGAATCCCGCCTTGTGGGCGATGCGCTTGAACTCGTCGAACTCACCCAGACCCAGATCGAAAAGGCTGGCCATGTGGCTCACCCTCCTGTCACCGCCTCGGCTGACCTCCTCCGGGAAACGCCCCGGAATCGGCTCACCTGTGAAAAGCGGCGTCCTAAGGCCTTCCAAAAGCCCAAAAACGCCGCATTCCACAACGGCCAAATATAACAGAAAAAGCCCGAATTGTCAAGGTCCATACTCCCCCTTCCCCCCTCTTCACAAAGAGGGGGCTGCCGAGGTGGGTTACCCGGGTTTCCCTCCCTCTTGCGAAGAGGGAGACGGAGGGAGTCCGTCACTCAACGGTCACGCTCTTCGCCAAATTGCGCGGCTTGTCGACGTCGTATCCTTTGGCCACGGCGGTTTCGTAGGCCAACATCTGCATCGGGATGAGCGTCACGAGCGGCAGGAGCATTTCGTGGATCTCGGGGATGGGGAAGAAGACGTCGGCGAGCGCCGCGAGTTCCTCGTCGCCCGCCGTGCCGATCGCGATGATCTTCGCCGAACGGGCGCGGATCTCCTGGATGTTCGAAATCGTCTTTTCACGGACGCTGTCCTTGGGTGCCAGCACCACGCACGGGAAGGTGTCGGTCAGAAGCGCGATCGGTCCGTGCTTCATCTCCCCGGCCGGATACGCTTCGGCGTGGACGTAGGCGATCTCCTTCAACTTCAACGCGCCCTCGAGCGCGATCGGGTAGGTCATCTTGCGGCCAAGGTAAAACGCCGACGGCGCGTCTTTGAGGAGCGCCACCGCCGGAGCGAGTTCGGCGCGCCGGGCCAACAGGTCGCCGATGATGCCGGGAACCTGGCCGAGCTGGCGCAACACCTCGCGGCCGTCGGCAACGGACATCTCCCGCAACCGGCCCATCAAGAATGCGAGCAGGGTGAGCACGGTGAGCTGACCCAAAAATGCTTTGGTCGATGCCACGCCGATCTCGGGACCCGCATTGATGAAAATGCCGCCGTCTGTTTCCCGTGCGATGGAGGAGCCCAGCACGTTCGAGATGCCGTAGACCTTCAACCCTTTCCGTTTGAGCTCGCGCAACGCGGCCAGGGTGTCGGCGGTCTCGCCGGACTGGCTCACGACAAGCACGAGCGCATCGTCTTCCACCTGGATGCGCTTGTAGCGGAACTCGCTGGCAACAACCACGTCCGTGGGAATGCCCGCGAACTCTTCAAAGAGGTACTTGCCGACCATGCCGGCGTAGGACGCGCTGCCGCAACCGATGATGACGACGCGCCGCTTGGCGCGCAGCTCGCTGAGCGTCAGGTTCAACCCGCTGAAACGCACCATGGCGTCATCCACGAGCACGCGCCCCATGGCTGCGCGCCGGATGACTTCCGGCTGCTCATGCATTTCTTTGAGCATGTAGTGCGGCCACTGGCCTTTCTCGTATTTGTCGGCTTCGTGCGTCAGGTGTTCGACTTCCTTTTCAACCCAGATATTGTCGAGCGTCATGGCACGGAATCTTTCGCGGGAAATACGCACCAGCTCGCCATCGTTCAAATATACGATATCCTTGGTGAACTGCAGGATTGCACCGACGTCGGAGGCGATGAAGTGTTCGTTCGTGCCGACGCCGAGCACGAGCGGGCTGCCGCGACGTGCCGCGACGATCAAATTCGGCTGGTCGGCGGCGACAACGGCCACGGCATAGGCGCCCCGCACTTCCTGCAGCGCCAGGCGCACTGCCTCGCCCAAATTCTCGCGGTAATGCTTTTCAATCAGATGGGGCAACACTTCGGTATCGGTTTCCGACAGGAAGCGGTGACCTTCGTCTTCGAGCCGGCGTTTCAAGTGCTGATAGTTCTCAATGATGCCGTTGTGCACGACGGCGATTTTCCCGGTGCAGTCGAGGTGCGGGTGGGCGTTCACTTCGGACGGCGCGCCGTGGGTCGCCCAGCGGGTGTGGGCAATGCCCAGCGTCTCCGTCGCATCAGCCGGCAGGAGCGCGGCAAGCTCGGCGACTTTCCCGGCCGCCTTGGAAAGCACAAGCCCTGTCGGCGTCAGACGCGCCACGCCGGCGGAGTCATACCCGCGGTATTCCAAACGATGCAGTCCTTCGATGAGGAAGGGCGTGGCCGGGCGATTGCCGATGTAGCCGATGATGCCGCACATAGTGCATCTATCTAGCCACGTACCGCAGCGGCACGCAACCGTTCCAGAAATTTCTGGACGCCGTAATCTTCTCCCATGCGCAGCCGCGGCAAAGCCAACGGATCGCTCGACGTCGTCACCACACCCTCGTGAATGGTGAAGGCATAGCGGATACCGGCCTCGCGCAGGAAACCGCGCACCGTTTCGTTTTCTTCGCCGTTTGGATACGCAAAATACGGCTCGCGCACGCCGACCTCGCGCGCAAGAAACTCGACCGACGAAACGACCTCTTCGCGGGCAAGCGCTTCTGGTACACGCGTCAGCGTCTCATGCCAGCGGGTATGCGGCGCAATCGTCCATCCCGCGTCCATCAACTCGCGCAGCAGATCCGGCGGCAGATAAGACGCGGCCTTGTTGCCGGACGGACCGGTCATGACGAAGACCGTTGCGTCATATCTGAATTCCTGGAGTATGGGGAATGCACCCGTGGACGTGTCGCGGTTGCCGTCGTCGAAACTGATGACAACGGATTTTTTCGGCAGCGTTTGTTTTCCCTCGAGCGCGTCCGCAAGCGCCGGCATGGTCACGACGCTCCAGCCGTCGTCCTTGAGCGCCTGCATCTGGGCGCGGAAGGTCGAAGTCGAAACGAACAGCCCGTACGGATCACGCGCGGGTACAGTGCCGACGTGGTGGTACATGAGGACGGGGACGCGCAGTTCAGGGACTCCCTCCGTCTCCCCCTTCACAAGGGGGAGTGATGCTCCGGCAACCCCCTCTTGCGAAGAGGGGGAAGGGGGAGTTTGCAATGGCACGCATCCCGCCCCTGCAAGCAGAACGGCAATGACGAGCAGTATGGCGCGCATACAAGAAAGGCCGCGCTAGGCGGCCTTTTGTAACACGATACTCACCAGTCGTCCGGGGACGACGACGATCTTTTCAATGGGGTGACCGTGAATCCAGGTCTGCACCTTCTTCGACGCCAAAACAAGACCTTTGAGCGTCTCCTCGTCGATGTCCGCGGGCACGATGAGCGCGTCACGCATTTTGCCGTCGATCTGAACGATAATCTTCACTTCATCCTCAACAAGTAGTACGGCGTCGGCGATGGGCCAGCTCTGGCGTGCCACGCTCTCATCGTATCCGAGCCGCTCCCAGAGCTCTTCTGCCAAGTGCGGGGCGAACGGAGAAAGCATCTTCACAAATAACTCCCAATCTTCTTGTGGGATGTGCGCGGCCTTTCCGAATGTATTCACGAGCACCATCATCGCGGAGATGGCAGTGTTAAAACGGAAGCCGTCGATGTCGGCAGACACTTTGGCAAGCGTCTTGTGAGTAAGACGATGCAGCGCGTCGTCCGATCCCGGAGCAACCTGCTCGGCAATCCCGTGTGCGCGCTCCAAGAAACGCCGCACGCCGACGATCCCCTGCGTGCTCCACGGCTTCGCATCCTCGAACGGCCCCATGAACATCTCGTAGAGCCGAAGCGTATCCGCGCCGTGCATTGCCACGACCTCATCCGGACTCACGACATTGCCGCGCGACTTGGACATTTTCTGCCCGTCTTCACCAAGGATGAGCCCCTGGTTCTTTAAGGTCGTGAACGGTTCAGTGAATGGCACAAGCCCGAGATCGGAGAGAACGGCGGTGATGAACCGCGCATACAGCAAGTGCAACACGGCGTGCTCGGCACCGCCGACGTAAAGATCGATCGGGCACCAGGCCGCGATGTCCTTTTTGTCGAACGGCTGTGTGTCATTGTGCGGAGAGACGTAGCGCAGGAAGTACCAGGACGAATCAACGAACGTATCCATGGTGTCGGACTCGCGTCGCGCCGGATTGCCGCATGTCGGACACGATACCGCATGAAACGTCTTTGATCGCACGAGCGGCGATTCGCCGGTTGGCCGGAAGTCGACATCGTCGGGCAATTCCACGGGCAAATCCTTTTCCGGGACGGGCACTTCGCCGCAGTCATCGCACAAGATGATCGGAATCGGCGCACCCCAATACCGCTGACGCGAAACAAGCCAGTCGCGCAGGTGCCAATGCACGGCGGGCTTCCCGACACCGGCCGCAACAAGCGCATCCGTGATGTCCGTGGCCGCCTGACGATTGATGAGTCCGTCATAGGGACCGGAGTGCACCATGATGCCCTCGGCGGTGTAGGCACCTTCCTTCTTATCCGCAACGTACGGATTCATGCCTGACGGTGGAGCGATGACAAACAACGGATCAAATCCATACGTCTTCGCGAAAGCCCAATCCCGGTCGTCGTGCGCCGGAACGACCATGACTGCGCCTGTGCCGTACTGCGGCAGCACGTAGTCGGCGATCCAAACCGGAACCAATGCACCGGTCAGCGGATGACGAACATGCACGCCGAGCGGAACACCTTCCTTGGTCTCGGCTTCGATGCGTTCGCGTTCGGCGCGCGCGGTGACCGCGGCGGTGAAGAGTTCAGCCTTCTCTTTAAAATCCGATGCGACGATCTCCGCAACGAGCGGATGCTCCGGCGCGAGCACGATGGCAACGACGCCATACAACGTGTCCGGCCGCGTTGTGAACACCGGCAAAGAAAATTGTCGGCCCGATTCTGTGATGCCAGAGAAAACAATCTCGGCACCTTCGCTCTTGCCGATCCAGTTGCGCTGCATGGCCACAATGCGCTCCGGCCAGTCAAGGTTCTCGAGGCCGGCCAAAAGCCGATCGGCATAGGCCGTGATGCGAAAAAACCACTGCGACAATTCCTTCTGTTCCACCGACGTTCCGCAACGCTCACAACACCCATTCACGACCTGCTCGTTCGCAAGCACGGTCTGGTCCTTGGGACACCAATTGACTGGCGCTGTGGCCTTGTATGCCAAACCGCGCTCAAAGAGTTTCAGGAACAACCATTGCGTCCACTTATAGTAAGAAGGGTCCGCGGTGTTCACCTCGCGCGCCCAATCATACGAAAACCCGAGCGACTGAATCTGCCGCCGGAAATTTTCGATGTTGGCGGCGGCAATCTCCTTGGGGTTCTTCTGGACCTTGATCGCGTAATTTTCCGTGGGAAGACCAAAGGCGTCCCACCCCATGGGGTGCAGCACCGAAAAACCTTCCATGCGGCGCTTGCGTGCAATGATGTCGGTCGCGGTGTAGCCCTCGGGATGGCCGACATGCAACCCCTGCGCCGAGGGGTAGGGAAACATGTCCAAGATGTAGGTCTTCTTTCCGGACGGACGCTCTGGCGCGACAAAAGATTGCTCCGCCTTCCAGCGCTCCTGCCATTTCTTTTCGAGTGAGACGTGGTCGTATCTCATAGCGTCCCCCGAGTGTAACGATGAACTGCGGGGGGCGCAACGTATCACGGCCGCGCCAGATCGCGCTCGAAGGCCTCGGCACGCACGGTGAACCGGTCGAGACGCGCCGTAAGGTTCCGCATTTCGACGTGGACGGCACGGGCCTGCTCACCGATCACCACGTACCACGCGACGGCGAGCACGAGCGCGATCGCGACGACGAGCCCGCGCGCGCCGTCCGAAAAGCGGCGTGCGGGGACGTGCGGGGCGGGATCAAGGAGGCGCGGCATATAGGGAAAGTATAGCACAACAAAAAATCCCGCGGTGCGGGATATTTTGTTTTTGTTTCCTCCTCAATTGTTAAGGAACGCGCTGCGCGCGGTCTGGAACTGCCTATCCGCTGGCCCCCCATGAGGCGCTTCCCGCGGATGGGTTGTTCCGGGCGCGGAGTCCCTTGCTGGAGACTCGCCGCGGGCGGGAAGAGGTGCGCGCGGCGAAGACCCGCAAGCGACAACCTCTTTAGCGGTAGGGACGATTTACGCTCGTTCCCTGCCAACGAATAAGTTTCGTCGAAGGCATTTGGAGCAAGGCGACCGTCCTGCTGATCGAGTTCGGCGCCTGCATTGCTTCGAAACGCGTTCCGATCTCGCGCTGCATGCCGGCAGTGATTTCCGGAAGCACCGCGACGTTGCGATCGAGACGGCGAATCGTCATTTCATAGCCGTGGCCGATGCCATTGGCCGTGCCAACAACGACTTGTGCGCCGGGGCGCATCGCGTCTGGCGCCATCGCCAGGGCAAAGGAGAATAAGAAGAGGAAGACTGCGAAGAGCAGTGATTCCATGGTATTCCCATTCTTGCCGAACCATAGCGAAGTAAGCCACGTTTGTGTTTTTGTTTCCATATCGTCACCTCCCTTCAATGTTTGTTTTTGATCCGTTTCCGCCGGACCTACGGCCGAGTTTTGCCCGGAACCTTCTTGAGGATGTTTGTAGTATAGCAAAAAAAGAGCCGCTTGTCAAAGCGGTCTCATCCCCCGAGTTCTTTGAGCATGCGCCGTGCCAGCACATACACTGCCTCGCGGTGTCCGGAACGCGCCTGCTCCCCTTCTGCGCTGCGTACGCCGGCGGGAATGTCCACGAGCAGCGCACCGATGCACCGCTCGATCATCATGAACCGGAAGTTCCGGATGAAGTGGTGGTCTGACATCGCCATGGGCAGCTGCGCGTAGGTCGCCGCCCAGTCTTCGACGATCTGTCGGAGCCCGACATCCGAGGGCACTGCATGCTCGCCCGCAGCCATCAGGTTGATCCAGACATTGAACGCCAGGTCATACCACAGCGGCCGCCAACCCCAGAAGGCATGGCCGAACAGAACGTACTTTCCAATACCCTCGCAGACGATGTCGCGCGGGCCAAGATGGCCATGCGTGAAAATCATCGGCAGCTCGGGACCGCGCGCAGCAATCTGCAACTTGTATGCGGCAACGAGCGCCCGCTGTTCGCCGACGAGCATGCGGTTGTGCTCCGGCGCCGTCGCGTTGATGTCGAGCCAGGTCAGGAGGCGCTTCTCCAGGAACGCCGGCGTGTCGAGCATCGGCTCCTCGTTCGGGAAGAATGGATGCTGGGCCGTCTTGCCGTGGAATTCCACGTAGAAATCCGCGAACCGACGACGGGCCCGCTCCGGCGCGTCCGGCGGGCTGTAGATTGGGAGTCGCATCTGGACGAGCTCCATGATCGTCCAACCGTACCCGCGGGAGGCGTCCCACGGTTCGTGTTGGTAGACCTGTGGCGCGCGGATGCGCTCCGACGCGTTCATGATGGTGAAGCGACGGATCAACTCCGCCTCTTCAAACTGCAACGGGATTCCTTGCAGCTTCAACGCCGCGGGCTTCCCCTGCCATGTCCCAGAGACGATCTGCGTGGCCACCTTCTCTGCAGCCACGACCCGTCCCCGCCAGATCTCCTCCCCCGGCTCAAAACCGGTCGCGGCGCAGACCTCCCGGAGTATGTCCGGTAAGCGGGCGGCGAACCTGCCGTCCGTCGTGCCGAATTGCGCGGTCACGTCGTTCATGTTGTCCTCCGCGGCGACGTTAGCACGCGAAGTGAAAAAGTCAATTCCCAATCGCGCGTGTGATGCATTGATGAAGAGTATGCGCGTTTCCGTGGCGAAGCAATCCCAGATAGGAGGCATGCGTCGCACGATCTGCGTGTTGAGAGATTGCTCTCATCAGCCGTTTCTTTGTCGCGTTCCGCAGCACGCGATGATCCGGGAAGTGCACCCATCCCAGAAAATCCACGCCGGATGCGACAGTGGTGATCGTGACCTTCTGGGGATGAAGTTCGAGATGCAGGCGTTCGCGAAGGAACTGTCGGGTCAGGTTGAGCACCGCGAGAAGATACGGTCGGTCATGCGAGAGGATGACAAAGTCATCGGCGTAGCGGATGTACTGCGTTGCTTTGAGAAAATGTTTGGCGAATTGGTCGAGCGAATTCATGTAGATGTTGGCGAACAGTTGCGAGGTGAGATTGCCGAGCGGCAGGCCGACTCCGGAACGCGTCGATGAGAAGCTACCGACGATTCGCCCGAGCAACCACGTGATGCGTTTGTCTTCAATGCGTTCGTCGAGCAGCCTGAGCAGTACGACGTGATCAATGGAAGCGAAGAACTTGCGGATGTCGCATTTCAGCACCCAGACGGTCCGCGTATGATTTCTGGAAACGCGACGGGCGAAGGTGCGGAAGCGGTCGAGCGCCTTGTGCGTCCCTTTGCCGTTCCGGCAGGAGAAGGAGTCGGCGATGAACGTGCGGTCGAAGAAGGGGTACAGCTTCCGGTACACTGCCCGGTGGAGGACGCGGTCCGTGACGGTGGCTTTGTGGATGTTCCTTGTTTTCGGATCCGAGACGGTGAACGCCTCGTATGGTCCGTGCGTGTAGGTGATCGCGGCAAGCCGTTCATGAAGCGCGAACAGGTTGCCCATCAGGTCCAGCTCATACGCCTGGACGTCGGCCCGTCCTCGCTTGCCGCACACGAACTCCAGCCATGCTTCAAGCAGGTTCTCGACAGAAGTAATCTCTTCGTAGGTATGACGGAATATGCTGCGCATCCGACGGATTCATCAAGCCCCCCCCCCGACGCTGTTGCCGATCCTCCAGAAAACGAAAAGCGCGTATCTGATCTGGTTCGCTTACTACGAAACGATTCCGAAAATCCATAGACATACGCTCGGTCAACGCGTTGATCTTCTCTTCATCGAGACGATCGAGGCGATCGTTGCCGCCGTCTTCACGCCACGGCAGGAAAAGATTCCGGCGGTCCGCGACGCCGTCCGGAAACTCGACACGGTGAAAATCTTGCTTCTCGTGCTCTGGGAAACGAAATCGCTCGACAACAAGAAGTATATCGCCATTTCGCAGCGCGTCGACGAGGTCGGCAGGATGCTCGGCGGTTGGCATGGTCAGCTCGTCAAACAAAACTCCCCGACACCCAGCGCTTCGCGCAGGGCAAACGGGGAGAAATGAAGAGAGTTGCCCGGAGCGACGAACACCAGCTGATTCTCGGGATTCCAGTGATCGTCCGGCTTGGCATCGTTGCTGTTCAGCCAGCGCCCGTTGTCGTCGTGCTCGACCTTGAACACGTTCGGGTAGTCGTCGGCGTCGGTGACGTGCGCGCGTCCGTCCGGAACACTGCCCATTGAGTACTCTCCGGGCTGAATCGTATTCGCCATCAGAATGGCCTAGGCGCGCACACCAAGTATCTTCATTTTTTGATTCATCACGAGCCACGCTCCGGCGAACCGTGATCCGACGGACTCTGGACGCGTGCGAAACGGATTCGGCAGCGGGAAACCGTGATCTCCCGCGTATTCGCCTACTACCGACACCAGTATATCAGGATAAAAAAAGTGCGGCGCCACCTCGACACCACTCGCGAACGAGTGATGGAGGTGACGCCGATCGGTCCAAGGGCAAGGGTTCCAAGGTCTCATCGACCAAGGGACCACGTGCCAAGGACCACTACTTGCCCGGAGCGACGAACACCAGCCGAAACTCGGGAAACCAGTGATCGCCCGGCCAGGCACCGCTGCTGAACAGCCAGCGCCCGCAGTCGCCGCGCCCGACCATGAACACGTCCGGGTAGACGCCGGCGCCAGTGATCGGCTCCATGCCGATCCAGTAGTAGTCGCCGCTCGCCTGGTCGGCGTCGACGAGCCGCAGGTGCGGACCGACTTCGGCTGGGCAGAGCGAGAGGCCCAGGTCCTGGGCGCGCTTCCAGATGTTCTTCGTGACCGCGCCCTTCTTGAAGCCGAGCTCCGCGACCGTGGGACGGACGAGGGTGAGCTCGCACGGCTTAGGAAGCGTCGTGAACGCCTCCTTCGCCAGCATGCTCTGCGCGTAGTCGCCGATCTTCATGCCCTTCGCCTCGATCTCGGCGATGAGCTGGTCCTTCGTCTTCCCGCCGATCTGGATGGTCTTCCAGATGGGGAAGGACGTCGGGGTGGGGGTGTCCTGCGACTCCGTGCGGGCCGCAGTGACCATCCGCTCGACCAACTCGTCGTCACCGAGCGCCTTCTTGAGGAGCGCGGGATCCATTCCCGCGCGCCCGAGGCGGGCGATGAGCTCCGAGACCTGACCGAGTGAGACTTCCGCGATGAGATGAGCCATTGCTGACCTACCTTCCGACCGCCGCCAGACAAGCCCTCTCCCGCGCACCAGCGCGAGTTCGGACCAACCTGTTAAAAACGGCATTCTCGGGCCTTCAAAAAAGCCCCAAAACGCCGCTTTCAACATACCACCATGATAAAGAACAACGGCCTAATATAGCAGAAAAGAACGGTTTTGTCAAGACTAATCAGTGCGTCCCGCTCTCCAAAAACTTCTCTGCATCGATCGCGGCCATGCAACCGGTGCCTGCAGCGGTCACGGCCTGGCGGTAACGGAAGTCGGCGACGTCGCCGCCCGCGAACACGCCCGGGATCGACGTGGCGCTCGTCCCGTTCTTCGTGACCACGTAACCCTTGGCGTCGAGCTCGAGCTGGCCGGTGAACAGCTTCGTGGTCGGCTCGTGGCCGATCGCGGCGAACACGCCGCCGATGTTCATCTCGGAGAATGCTCCGGTAACGGTGTCCTTGAGCTTCACGCCGGTGACATGACCGACGTCGACGCCCAGGATCTCCGCGACCTCCGTGTTCCAGAGGAATTCGATCTTCGCGTTCTTCCTGGCGCGATCCTGCATGATCTTTGAGGCACGCAAGGTATCCTTGCGCACGGCGACCGTGACCTTCGTCGCGAACCGCGTCAAAAAGTTCGCTTCCTCCATGGCCGCATCGCCGCCGCCCACGACGATGACGTCCTTCCCTTTGAAGAAGAAGCCGTCGCAGGTGGCGCAGGCCGAGACGCCTTTGCCATAGAGTGCCTTTTCACTTTCGAGTCCGAGACGCCTGGCCGAGGCGCCGGTCGCGATGATGACCGTTTTCGCTTCAAAATTTCCGGAGGGCGCGGTGATACGAAACGGACGCGAGGAAAAATCGACGGCCGTGACCGCCTCGTCCACAATGCGCGTCCCGAAGCGTTCGGCCTGGGTGCGCATGGCGAGGACGAGTTCGGGGCCCTGGATGCCGTTCGGGAATCCCGGAAAATTTTCAACGTAAGTCGTCGTCGTCAGCTGGCCGCCGGCCTCAAGCCCCGAAAACAGCAACGGCGCCAAGTTGGCGCGCGCGGCGTAGATTGCTGCGGTATATCCGGCCGGACCGGAACCGATGATGATGACGTTCAGGACGGACATGCTTCTACATCAATGATTTCAATTTCTCGCGCAGCGCGGATTCCTGTTGCACGCCGACCAACTGCTCGGCCACCTGACCGCCCTTATAGATGATGAGTGTGGGAATCGACATCACGCCGTATGTTTGCGCGGAAGCCGGATTCTCGTCGACATTCAGTTTGCCGATCTTTACCTTACCCGCGAACTCCCCGGCCAATTTCTCAACGATCGGACCAATGATGCGGCACGGGCCGCACCACGGCGCCCAAAAATCCACGAGCACGGGTTCCGACGCCTGCAGCACTTCCTTCTCGAACGTCGCGTCCGTGAGAATCACTTCGGACATACGTCTATTTCGGTTTATCGAAGACGATTTTACGCGTCTTCTTTTCCTCCTTATAGAAGAGCATCGAGTCCCCTTCTGCGAGGGGCGCGGACGTTTTCACTTTCATGCCGCCTTCAGAACCCATGCGCAGTTCCGGCACTTCCTGTTTGCCGCTTTGCACCGTCTTGACCTCGCCCTTCGCAAACGCCTCGCCGCCGCGGCGTGCTTCAAAAGAGAGTCCCTTCACGATGCGTCCGTCTTCGACGCGGCCGCCGACGATCTGTTCGTCGCGCTCCGTGCGGAAAATTTTCAGGATCAGGAGACGGCCGAAGTCGGTGCGCACGACTTCCAGAGTGAGCATGCCTTCGAGCTGAGCGGTCAGGTCGTCGAACAGGTCGTAAATGATCTTGTAGGTCTTCACGGAAACGTTCTTCTCGCGGGCCAACTCAGCCACCGGCGGCGGCACGAGGACGTTGAAGCCGATGACATGGGCGCCCGTTGCTTCCGCGCGCAGCACGTCCGCTTCCGTGATGTTGCCGAGGCCCTTCGAGACGACGTTCAAACCCACTTCCGGGTGCGAAAACTTTTCGAAGGACACGAGAATGGCTTCGAGCGAACCGAGCACGTCGGCCTTGATGATGAGCGGCATGAACTTCTTCTCTTCCACATCTTCCGCAGAGGTCTTTTCGACCGTGGCGATCTTCTCGCCGGTGGCGCGCAGCTCGCGCACCCGCTCCAGCTTCATCCCCGCTGCCGGCACTTCTACGACGTCGCCGACCTGCGGCGCTACGCGGAAACCCAAAATGCGGACCGGCGTCCCAGGCGTCGCGGTGTCCACATTCTCGTTGCGGTAGTTCTTCATGGCGCGCACCCGACCGTACGAGTTGCTCCCGATGGCCAACTCTTCGTTGCGCTTCAACGTGCCGTTCTGGACGAGGAGCGTGGCGACGACGCCTTCGCCGGGCGACACGTGCGATTCAATGACCGTGCCCTGCGCGTGACGATTCGGGTTGGCCATGATCTCATCGGCTTTGACGTCGGCGACGAGCAAAATAAGTTCCAAAAGTTTGTCGATGTTCAAACCCGTCTTCGCGGAAATCGGCTGCATCGGAATTTTGCCGCCCCACTCTTCGGGCAGGACGTTCAATTCAGAGAGCTCGCGCTTCACGCGCTCCGGATCGGCGTCCGGTTTGTCGACCTTGTTGATGGCGACAACAAACGGCAGGTGAGCCGCCTCGATGATCTTGATGGCTTCCTTGGTCTGCGGCTGCACGCCGTCGTCGGCGGCGACGACGAGAATCGCGATGTCGGCGATTTTGGCGCCGCGCGAACGCATGGCCGTGAAGGCCTCGTGACCCGGCGTGTCGATGAAGGTGATGAGGCGCCCGTTCTTCTGCGTCTGGTAGGCGCCGATGTGCTGCGTGATGCCGCCTGCTTCGCCGGCGGCAACGTCGGCCGAACGGATGGTGTCGAGCAGTTTTGTTTTGCCGTGGTCAACGTGGCCCATGACCACGATGACCGGCGGGCGCGCCACGAGCGTGCCCTTGGCTTCGGCGCCGAGCGCTTCCTTGATGATGTCGCCGGTCGAAAGCACTTCAACAGGCGCGTCTCCTTCTGCGAGCGGACTCACTTCAAAGCCGAGGTCCGCGGCAATGATCGAGGCCGTGTCGTAGTCGACGCGCTCGTTCAACGGGGCAAGGATGCCGTTCTTCATGAATTCCTGGATGACGCGGGTCACCGGCAGACCCAGGCGCGCGGCAAAATCGCGCACCGTGATGACGGGCGGCAACTGCACCGGCCCGCGCTCCGTGGCCAGTTTTTTCAGCTCGGCGGCGGCGGCTTCCTTTGCGGCGATGCGCTTCTTTTCCAACAGCTGCGCAATCTGCGGCCAGGACTCCATGACCTTCTTGGCGGTGCGGTCGTCGATCTTGATGGCGCGCCGCCCCACGTCGAAGCCGGCGTCCGGCAAAATGCCGCGCAAGTCTTCAGGTGTGACGCGCAATTTGCGGGCCAGTTCGGTGACGTTCATGCGTGGGCCACTCTACCCGCGCAAAGGCCCGTAGTCAATCGGCAATGCACTCCCCCTTCCCCCTCTTCACAAGAGGGGGTTGCCCGCGCATACTCTCCCTCTTGCGAAGAGGGAGCTGGAGGGAGTCCAACACGAGTGCTATCATGCGCGACCTATGGATGCTGTTCCGTCGGGGTTTCTCGCCATCGACAAGCCGGTTGACTGGACGTCGCATGACGTCGTGGCCAAGCTCCGGCGCATCACCGGCGTGAAAACGATCGGCCATGCCGGTACGCTCGACCCGTTTGCCACCGGACTGCTCATCGTCGGCATCGGGCGCGAAGCCACGAAGCGGCTGAGCGAGTTTCAAAAACAAGAAAAAGAATATGTGGCAACCGCGCGTTTTGACGGCATGAGCGACACCGACGACGTCACCGGAAAAATTTCCCCGAGCCGCGTCGAGGGGCAACCAAAAACTGAGAATATTCGCACCGCATTCGCCGCCGAAGTCGGCACACGGCAGCAAGTACCGCCCGCCTACTCGGCCAAAAAAATCGGCGGGAAAAAAATGTACGATCTCGCGCGCGCCGGAACGCCGGTCGAAGCCAAACCAACGGAAATCACCATTCGCGTAATCGAGGTGACGCGCATCGCCTGGCCGGACGTCGACTTCACGCTCACCTGCTCGACCGGCACATACGTGCGTGCCGTGGCACGCGACGTCGGTGAACGCCTCGGCACCGGCGGCTATCTCACGGCTCTGCGTCGAACAAAAAGTGGAAACAGGTCAGTGAGCGATGCCATGCCGATTGAACGTCTAACACCGGAAACCTGGAAAACATTCCTATGGAAATAAACATCGCCTGGGTCGTCTTCGCCCTGTTTGTCATGGCCGGCGTCTGGGTCTGGTACGCGACGGCGTAATCCTTCGATCTTGCCCTAAGCGGTAGTCGAAGGGCCAATCCTTCGACTCGCTACCGCTCGCTCAGGATAAAAAAGAACCGCCCGGAGCATCGCACAAGTGCGACGCTCACAGGCGGGTCCGACGCGACCTCCGGCGAACCGGCGATCAGTCGTTGTCTTCGTGCTTGGTCTCCGGAGCCGGGGAAGACGATCCCTGCTTCGGGGCGCGCGTGGCGCTCTTGAGTTCATCGATCCGCTCGTAGACCGGTGCGATGAGGCGCTTCGGGTGCAAGTGCCGCTCGCGCAGGCGACGCTCCGTCACCTCGGCGCTGGCCTCCATGCCGACCTCGATTGCCTCGAGGAGGATGCGGACCGGCATGGTCCACAGTGGCATCTCCTGGTTCGTCTTGAACCAGTTTCCGTACACAGTACGGAACTCCGGGAGATAGTCGACGGCGACCGTGTCCGCGCTGCCCTTGAGCCGCGCGGTCATGGAGCGCGCCTGGACGCCGACGTTGTTGATCTGCGTGGCGCCCTGCTCCTTGGCGAGCCAGTGGGCGTGGCTGTCGCGGATCGCAACGGCGACCTGGGTGAGGTCGATGCCGGAACCCGCGATCGTGAAGCGATAGCTCACGACCTTGCCATCCGCGCCGCGCGTCACGTCGCGCAGCTGGACCGAGATGAGCGCGGGCGCGTACAGATGCGCCGCCTTGCGTGCGGTGTCGAACGACACCGTCCGCCCCATCAGGTGCTCGCGAGCCAGCTTGTTGCGCGTCTCCTTGCCGTAGCGGTAGCGGCAGCACGGGCCGAAGCTCGCGGTGCCGCTCTCGCCGATGACGAGGCCGACGCGCCCCTCGTAGCCGTGGAACGGCCGCCCGGGGATGCTCATCTCCTGCTTCGAGAAGACGAAGGCATTGCCGCCGTTCAGCAGCCGGACCTCCGCCTGCCCCCAGTCGGTGTTGGCCTGTTCCCAGGCCGCCTGGCGCGCCGCCTTGGCCTCCTGCTCGACCGCCCGGAAGCGATCGTGGAAGACGCCGATGTGCTGCGCGCGCTCGCGGCCGTTCTGCAGGCTGACGGCGAGCAACTGCTCGCGCTCGTCGGCCGGCATCGGCATGCCGCTGCGCTCGGCCTCCTTGAGGAGGTAGCGCACCTCGGCGTCGGCCTCCTGCTGGAGGTCGGCGTCGGTCGGCACGCGCAGGTTCCCGAGGATGGTCTCCATCGAGAGGACCTGCTTGCGCACCTCGCGGAAGCGGTCGATCGCCGTGGCATCGTCCTCCTCGATCTCCTCCTGCTTGGCGAGCAGGAAGGCCTCTGCCGCGTCGAACGCGACGAAGAGGTAATCGAGAATTTCCTCAGAACTCAGGCCGAGCTCAATGAGGCCGTTCAGGAACTCGCGCAGGTTGTAGCCCTGCGCGATCCGCTCTCCGGTCAGGTCGTTGTCGATGACCTGCTCGAAGAGCGGGACCAGGTGGACGAGGGACGGGATGTGGTCGAGCGCGCCGGTGATCAGCAGGTGCAGGGAGGAGACGGTGTTGCGTCCCTTGTTCTCCACGCGCCCGTGCTGGTCGAGCCGACCGCCTCCACCGCCGCAATCGACGAAGAGGTGGCCGTACTCCTCGAGGTGCTTCGACGTCAGGAACGCCTTCGGCATGTCCTCGAGCGACGGCGTTGCCGCCTCCTCGGTCAGCTCGCCGGACTTCACGCACTCGACGTGAACGTCCGGCGCGATGTTGAAGCGGCTGCGCAGCTCGGGCTTGCGCACGAGCAGCCACGTCATGCACGCGGCTTCCGCATCGATGTTGGTGTGCGGGTGGATGACCGTCACCGGGCGCACGGGGCGCTTGAACCCCGCGTGCTCATCGACCATCCACTTGAGCTCGACTCGGAAGACCTTCGCCATCGCGATGATCATTTCCTGGTTGGTCTCGTCGTGGATGTGGGCCGTGCGCAGCAGGGCCCGCTCCTCACGGAGCGGATCCTCGCGCTCGGCCTTGAGCTCCTTCGAACGAACGGCCTTGGCCATGCTGGCTCCGAAGAGCGCGGTGATCAGTGTGTGGGCGATACGCTCCGCTCGCTCGAGCGGCTGGCGCGGCGCCTTGGCCGACTTCGTGGTGAGGGCGACCGCCGCCTGCACCTTCACCGGCTCCGCCTTGGGAGGCGTGACCGACACGGGCAGGGCTGCGGACTTGAGGTTCTGGTTCGCGAGACGATCGACAAGTGCTTTCATGGCACTCCTCTTTGCTCCTTACGGAGCGCACGGCCTTTCGGCCAAATATTCACTCACTCGAACACAGGCCCCATTCCACCATGGACGGGCCACCAACCCTGGAAACCATACAGATTCCCACGGTCGGCGACCCGTCTGCTTTTTCCTTGAATTTTCAAGGTTCAAAGCCTTCTCCAGGTGGCACGACTGGCCATTGAGAAGACATATCTTTATACCTGAAAAGAACGGTTTTGTCAACCCTGTCCCGAGCGAACGGAGTGAGTCGAGGGAGCCATCCTTCGACTGCCGCTCAGGATAAAAAAAGAGGCTCACCACTCCTCCGCCACGACGGCGAACGAAGTGATGAGCATCTCCACGATCTTCTCGGGGTCGATAGCGACCGCCGGGAGATGGGGGTTGGCGAGCATCTTGTTGCCCGCCGTGAGGTCGTCGCACCAGAAGTCGATGGGGGTCCCGAAGGGCCGGCCGTACTCCTCGAGCGCGTCTTCCTCGTCCTCGGTCAGCGGCCGATCGAGCGCGGCGCGACGCCAAGCGGCGACGGCGCGGTGCAGGGTGATACCGCTGTTCTTGTCGGCGCGGCAGAAGAAGCCGCCGTCCTCGAGCCGGAGCACCACGTTCGGCGCTTCGTTCTCGAACAGCCACTGCGCGAGATGCGGAGCACTGCTCCGGCAGACCGCGACTTTGATCGTCCCCTGCGGCGTTGCCACCGGAATGATCCGTCCGCGACCCACACGCCAGTCGCGGGCCGCTGCCTTGCGCATCTGATGCAGATGCACGCCGGCGCGGGCGAAGGTCCGCTCGTGGAGCCAGGGCGTGCCCGGCGCACGAATGAATGCCCTGAGCGGCAGCGCGTTCATGTCGGCTGCCACCGCATTCCCTGCCCGGAATCGCGCCAACGCGGCGCGAGCCAGGAAGCGACAGGTTGCTTCGGCCTCAGCAGCAGGAATCGTCCCACCCTCGGCCAAATCCCACAGCGCCTGCGCAGTCTCCGAGAGCGTCCCGGGGAACGTACCGAACTGCGGGTCGCGCGCCGTCGGGTCTCCGACCAAAAGCTCCGACAGCCCAGCCAGTCCGTAGTCCGGCGAGGTCAGGATCTCCCGTTGGCCAATGCAGCCTTCCTCGGGGCAGACGCTCACCAGGATGGCGCGCGCCCGAACCTCGTACTCGTCCGCCGGGAGGTCCCCGGCTTCGGGCACATCCCGGCGCCACTCAGGGCCCACCGCTGCTCGTCGAATCCGGGCATCCGCCGCGACCTGCGCGGCAAGATCCGGATGGGTCGTGAGCACTTCGGCCGCGACCCAGCCCATGATCCCGGTCCGCGGGATCACAATCTCGGTCTTCTTTACAGCCACGTAACCTCCACTTTCCGGGGGGAATACGATCCCGGAAAGACCGCGCAACCTACCACAATTCTTGCCCGGGGTCAACCCCCGTGCTAGAGTCGCACCAGAAGTCTTGACTCGACGTAACGGCAGTATTCCGTGCTGGTTGTGCTTGTTGCCGACAATCTCGCCATGAGGAACGCTTACGCATCGTCCGCTTTTTCCGACCCGAAGGTGGCAGAACGCCACCAGGTTTTGCGTTAAGTCTCCCGGCGTTTTCGGCAGCGGGTTCAGGCGCGGTCTGCCCTGACCCCCTATGTCCCCGTTCACCATTCTTTTCCTCCTCGGCGGCCTTCTGGCCGGTGGGGCTGTTGGTTATGTCCTGCGGCAGAAACTGGCCGCAGGAAAGATCGGCTCGGCCGAAGCCAAAGCCGGTCACATCGTGAACGAAGCCACGAAGAAGGCGCAGCAGCTTGCGATCGATGCCAACGACAAGGCGCTAAAAATTGTTGAAGAAGGAAAACGCGAAGCCGCCACCCGCCGCAACGAAGTGACCGAGACGCAACAGCGGCTTGAGAAGCGCGAAACGCTGTTCGATCAGAAGTTCATGGAGTTCCAGGATAAAATCACGAAGCTCCAGGAAAAAGCCGCGGCCGTTGAAGCCGATCGCTCCTCCATCGATAAACTGAAAGAAGAACAGATTGAGAAACTCCAGGCCATCGCGGGGTTGACCCGCGAGCAAGCTATCGAGCGCATCACGGCGCTCGTCGAAGAATCGCAGAAGGAAGAAATCGTCTCACGCATCCGCAAACTCGAGCAGGTCACGGCCGAGGAGCTTGAAGTCAAAGCCAAGAACATTCTGGCCACGACCATCCAGCGCCTGGCTTCCTCGCACGCCGTCGACACCACGACGACCTCGGTGCAGCTGCCCGCCGACGACATGAAGGGCCGCATCATCGGCAAGGAAGGCCGCAACATCAAGGCCATTGAAAACCTCACGGGCTGCGAACTCATCGTTGACGACACGCCGGGCATCATCACTATCTCCGGCTTCTCTCCGGTGCGCCGTCAGATTGCCAAACGCGCGCTCGACAAGCTTTTGGCGGACGGGCGCATCCACCCGGGCCGCATCGAGGAAGCGGTCGACGAAGCAAAGAAAGAGTTGAACAACGACATGCGGAAGGCCGGCGAAGAAGCGCTGTACGAACTCGGCATCACCGGCGTTGATCCGAAGCTCATCCAGATCCTCGGTCGTCTCAAGTTCCGCACCAGCTACGGACAGAATGCGCTCCAGCACTCCATGGAAGTGGCGCAGCTTTCGACCCTCATGGCCGAAGAGCTCGGCGCTGACATCACTGTCTGTAAAAAAGGCGGCCTGTTCCACGACATCGGCAAAGCCGTGGACCACGACATCCAGGGTTCTCACCCGGAGATCGGCTACAACATCATGAAGAAGTTCGGTTTCCCGGAAGAGCTCTGCTACCAGTCGATCGGCCATCATGAGGATAAACCGAAGACGTTGGAAGCCGTGATTGTGAAGGCCGCCGACGCGATCAGCGGCGCCCGCCCGGGCGCGCGCAAGGACACGCTCGCTGAATACGTCCGCCGCCTCGAGGAACTCGAGAACGTGGCAACGTCGTTCCCGGGCGTCGAGAAGGCCTACGCCATCCAGGCCGGCCGCGACTTGCGCGTCTTCGTGTCGCCCAAGGCGGTCGATGACTTCGCCGCGTACAAGCTCGCCAAGGAGATCGCGAGCAAGATCGAAGCTGAGCTGAAATATCCCGGAGAAATCCGCGTCACCGTGATCCGCGAAACGCGCGTCATCGAAACAGCGCGCTAAACGCATGGTTCGACTCCGCTCACCACAGGTGGAGATCCTCGTCTTCGGGGACGTCATGGGCCGCGTCGGACGACGCGCGCTCGCGGTCGTACTCCCCGCCTGGAAAAAAAAGTACGCGCCGGACCTCATCATCGCCAACGGCGAGAACCTAGCACACGGCAAAGGCATTACGGAGTCAACAGCTCAGGAACTCTTTGATGCTGGCGTTCAGCTCCTGACCGGCGGCAACCACACGTTCGAAGGACACGGCGTGATGATGCTCGCGCATCCGCTCTGGCGCGACCGCGTGCTCCGACCCGCCAACTTTTCGGATGATCGGCCGGGTAAAGGCATTGTTGTCGTCGATGTCGGCGGCACGCCAGTGCTTGTGGTAAACTTGCTCTGCCAGGTGAAGATGCGCGATGGGGAACTGGTCGCAAACCCCTTCACTGCCTTTGACCGCATCGTCGCGGAACATCCTGAGGCGAAGATCGTGCTCGTCGACCTGCACGGAG
Organism: Patescibacteria group bacterium; assembly: GCA_038054875.1. Classification (GTDB taxonomy): domain Bacteria; phylum Patescibacteriota; class Patescibacteriia; order 2-12-FULL-57-11; family 2-12-FULL-57-11; genus SCUL01. Next base: position 24,568 of record JBBUJK010000029.1, on the reverse strand, counting down.
AAATCACTTCGGAACGCGTCGGCTTCGGCTGGTACGTTGCGGGCCGGGCCAGCGCCGTCTGGGGAACGCACACCCACGTGTCGACCGCGGACACGCGCATTCTGCCGCCAGGCACTGCCTACCAGACCGACGTCGGCATGACCGGCTTCGCAGACGGGGTGATCGGCATCGAGAAAGCAGCACCGCTCGCGGCATTCCGCGCAGGAGAACAACTTCACGGCGCCGAGATGCCGGAGAGCGGGTACGCCGTCGTGAACGGCTTGCACATCACCGTTGATCCCGCGACCGGACATGCCACGCACATCGAACGTTTGCAAGAATACGTCACGGTGTAATCACAGGATATGAACAAAGCAGAACTCGCAGCAACATTGGCGGAAAAATTACAGCTCCCCAAGACGCAGACCGAGCGCATGATCGAGGAGATGACCGAGGTCATCACCCAGACGCTCAAGGCCGGAGGCGAAGTGAACATCGCCGGCTTCGGCGCCTTCCAGGCCCGCGTCCGCAAGGGCCGCACCGGCGTGAACCCGCGCAACCCCACCGAAAAAATCCAGATCGCCGACGTCGTCGTGCCGAAATTCAAGGCCGGCAAGAATCTCAAGGACGCACTCAAAGGCAAATAAAAAAAGCCCGGCACCTCGCCGGGCTTTTTTTATTTATGCGACGCGCAGCCCCACCCAAGCGCGCACGGCCTCGATCAAATCGTTCTTCGGGATGAGATCGGCTTTCTCACTGCCGCGCTCCTTCCACTCGACGACGTCTTTCGCGAGCGACTTTTCGGACACGACAAGCCGCAACGGGATGCCGATCAGGTCGGCGTCGGCGAACTTCTCGCCCGGCGGCGCGTCGCGGTCATCCCAAAGCACCTCAAGTCCCGTAGCCTCGATGTCTTTGACGAGTGCTTCCGCCGCAGCCATCACCTTCTCCGAATCCTTGCCGCCGATCGAGACGACGTGGATATCGAACGGCGCCACGCCGCGCGGCCAGACAATCCCCTTGTCGTCATGGTGGACCTCGACGATCGTGCCCATGACGCGCGAAGGACCGATGCCGTAGCAGCCCATGAGAACTGGCTGCGGCTTGCCATCCTGACTTGCGACCTTAAAGTTGAATGCGTCGGTGAAGCGGCTCTTGAGCGGAAAGATATTGCCGACCTCGATGGCTTTGTCCGCTGCAATCTTCCCTTCTCCGCATTTCGGGCAAGTGTCGCCTTCTTTCACCTCGGCGATTTCCTTGTTCTGCGCAAAGCCGCAGGCGCAGTGGAACACCAGGTCTTCGCCGGAGTCTGTCAGCACTTGAAACTCATGACTGAACTTGGAGAACGCGCCGCCCGATGCTTCGACGATGAGCGCTTCAAGCCCGCAGCGGCGGTAGACGTTGAAATACGCTTCCTTGGCACGCTCGTAATACTGTTCGAAGTCCGCTTCCGTGAGGTGAAAGCTGTACATGTCCTTCATCGAAAACTCGCGGCCACGCAACAAGCCGGACTTCGCGCGCGGTTCGTTCCGGAATTTGTCCTGGATCTGATAGACGCTCGTCGGCAAATCCTTGTACGACTTCACGAACTGCTGCACGAGCGGCGTCACAATCTCCTCGTGCGTCGAGCCGAGCGCGTACTCCTTGTCGCCGTGACCCTCGAGCTTGAACAACACGTCGATCTCATTCCAGCGCCCGGTCACGGTCCAGGGCTCCTTCGGGGTGAGTGCAGGCATGAGCACTTCCTGTGCACCGAGCGCGTTCATCTCCTCGCGAATGATGTTCTTGATCTTATCGAGGACGCGCAAACCGAACGGCAAATACGTGTAGATGCCAGCGGCGAGCTGACTCACAAAGCCGCCCTGCACCAAGAAGCGCGCGTTGGCGGAGTCGGCGTCGTGCGGCACGGTCTTCGAGGTCTTGGCGAACAGCTGGGAGTAGCGCATATCGCGAGCAATCTAACACGGCACAGCCTGACAGTGGAAGCCCCTCGACGCGTCGAAGGCCTTCCATAAAAAAGAACGGGCGGACCTCCTCATCAGAGATGAAGGGATTCGCCCGGGGCGCAGGTCTCGTCGACCATGCCGTCGCAGTCGTTGTCGATGCCGTCCCGGATCTCGGACATGTTCGGGGAGACCGTCGGGTCGTCGTCCCGGCAGTCCTCGCCGCCGCAGGATGCGGCTGCACTGCCGTCCCCGTCCGCATCGAGGATGTTCATGGTGCAGATGCGGCCGTGGCCGATGCACCGCTCCTCCCGGCACGCGTCGATCCGTCGGATCGTCGTGCCGTCACGCAGGGCGTGATGCTCGACCTCGGCGTGCTCCGCATGCCGGGCGCGCGCGTACTCGGCCGAGCGCCGCGCGCTGTACTGGTCGAGCGCTGCGCAGCCGCTGAGGGCGAATGCGCAGACAGCCGTCAGAATGAATCTCACTATGTTTTCTCCTTCTTCCTGCACTTCTGCAGGAAGTCCGTACCCACTTCTACGAGCGTTGCCGCCGGGTGATACACCGACGTTTGTATCCTCACTTCCAGACCGCCACCGCACCGCGCGGTGATGGTCTTGAAAAAGGACTGGGATAACGCTCCCAGGGGGCGCCGCGCTCAGGGCGCGGGGGCCGCGAGCTCCTCCTCGATCGTCGTGTCCGACTCGCGCAGACGGGATTGCCGGAACGACCGCTCCGGCCGAAGCGGCGCTCGGCGGCTGCTCATGCTCCGCCAGGGATCCAGCACTGAAGGATCGCACGGGGGCGGCTGCAAGAGCCAGGTGCGCGCGAACTCCGCGTCGCAGTCCGTCTCCTGTTCGGAGAGGAATGCGGGCCGCGTGCCGCGCCACTCCGGCACGGAAAGCAGCTCCGCCTCCCGCATCGGTCCGGCGCAGGCCGCCGCAAGGAACAGAATGACAACGAACAAGCCCTGACGCATCTGGTTCTCCTCACTTCCAGGACGCTTCGCGTGTTGCGAGGTGCGCTGGAAAAAGGACGGGAACGGAGCTCGTGTGAGCTCCACTCCCGATTGACCGTGCGTTACGGCCGTGCCTCGAGATCGTCGAGCAGCGTGACGCGGGCGAGCGCATCGAGATCGTAGTCGGCGGCCGACGTGACCGGCGAACCGAGCACGTAGCTGCCGAAGAGCGCATCGTCGACGATCCGTACGCGACGGCGGGCGGAGAACGGCCAGATCTCCTCGGAGATCTCGGGGGTCATTTCGCGGAGCACTCCCCCGCGGTCGATCGCCCATTCCGTCGGCACGGTATCGATGGTGACGATGTACGTGCCGGGTCGGACCGTCACGTTCCGATCGCTGAGCGGGTAAGCGCTCAGGACGTCGTCCGGCACCTGCACGATGTGGGCGCAGATGTGGTTGCGGTCCTCGCCGTCGCCCCAGCGGTGCGTCGGACCCGCGCTTGAAGCATCACCGAGCCAGGAGGCGAGCTCGAGCGGCGACGGGAAGACATGCCGCCTGCCGTCACGCCCGATGACGTACACCACATGACTGGCGAACGAACTCGTACCCCGTACCAGGCTGCCGGGCGCGAGGTCCCGGTCGTCGGAACGCGGCGGGCAGGTTCGACAGAAGCAGCCGCCACCAGGCCCCGTGCTCAGGTAGAAGGAGCAGTCCACAGGCCGACCGGGCTCCGGCTCCACGCAGGTCGGCGCGGGCGGTCCGGCATCGACTCCCGCGTCGCTGCCGGCATCCGTCCCGCCGTCGACGGGAAGCGGCGCGTCCGGAATTCCGGCGTCCGCAATCCGCACGGGCACCTCGGGACACTCGAGTCCGCTCCGTGCACCGCAACCGCTCGCGCAGAACGCGAGTGCGAGAAACAAGGAACGCATCATTGACCTCGTTGTAAGAACCAAGAGGGGGATCCTCTCTTCCAGGGCACCTCGTTTCACGGAGATGGGCTGGAAAAAGGATGGGAGGGTGTCGAGCTGGACTCGACTGCCCCTCCCCTGCGGGTGACTCGCCTACGGACGATGCGTCTCGCCGACGAGATCCGAACCCATGGCAGCCGGGTCGTCCGTCGAGGCGCCACTCACCCAGTCATCCGACCCGCCACTTGCGCAGTCGAGATCCGAATGTCTCGGCGACGTTCGCGGCGACCAGAGGAATCGCGCGTAGGTCGTGTCGGCGCACGGGCTCTCCGAGGTACCCGCCTCGACCGGCACAACGCACGGCACGACTGCAAGGTCGTTGTAGATGTCGGGTCCGAAGACGCGACGCTCCGTGACCGGATAGGTGGGCGTCAGCATCCCCCGATTCGGACAGGACCACTCCGGAAATTCGCCGAAGACGAAACGGGGCTCCAGCTCGTCACCCGGCATAAGCGACCCGCGCGTCACGCGACCATGCAGGATGAAGTCCGACCCGACACCATCCACGAGAAGCTCGTGATGGAAGCGGACGTAGACCACCTGCTCGAGGTCCCTGGGAGCAACGCCCACGAGGCCCTCCCAAGCGTAGATCTCGGCGAGAGCCGACGTCACGTCCTCGCCGTTCATCTCGAGATGGAAATCGCCCATGCCCCATCCAGGATCGCCCACGAGATCACCTCGGAAGGTATGCAGGACGAAGAGCATCTTCATGACGCCGATGGGATTGCCCGTCGACCAGACATGAACACCGATCAGGCGACTCTCATCCGATCCGAGCGGTGTGGGCGCTTCGCGGATCAACCGCACCATGGCGGTACCCGCGACTGGCACGGGCGCGACGGGTGCCGCACGCTCGTGCGACAGGTAGCAGCCGGTAAGCAGGAGTGCGAGTAGTGGCGCACGCATCATTGACCTCGTTGTAAGAACCAAGAGAGGGATCCTCTCTTCCAGGGCACCTCGTTTCACGGAGATGGGCTGGAAAAAGGATGGGAGGGTGTGCTCACGAAGAGCACTGCCCTCCCCTTTGCGACCCACGCGGGGCGCTTGCTACGGACTGCCGCCGTCGTACGTTTGGATCGACCAGGCCCGAAGCTGGTCGAGGTCGGGATACGGCTCGGTCGCCAGCATCACGGTGTACTCCGCGAGCATGCTCGTGATGTCGAGCTCGCAGCCGCGGAGATCTCCGCTCCAGGAAGGATACCGGGAACAGGCGACCCCCGAGACCACTCCGTCGGTATCCCGAATCACGAAATTGCGATCCGTGTAGCCGAAGCGCCGCACGCCGCTCGTCGGGTCGTACCACGTCACGCTGGTGCCGGGACGGAGACCGACCGTCGCGCGAACGAATCCCGGATCATCCAAGCTGCCGTCGGGGACGACGCTGACCTGGGCGCAGGTGGTCTCCCACCAACCGAACCAGTCGATCGCCCCCCGCAGGCCCTGGAACTCGTAGAGGCGCCGCGGCGAATCGAAATCCGTGAGATAGAAGATCTCCGGATCGGACTCCTCACGCACCAGGCCGCCGAGGATGTAGCCAGACGGCGGTACGTCGAGCGTGCGCAGCTCTCCCGTACACTGCGCCTCGCCGCCGGACCCTTCGTTGATGCGGAGGAATCCGTGGCGCGGCACGCGCATGAAGGAGGAAGACGCCGGCCACGTATGGATGGGCGTCCCTCCGTCGAGCCGCGTCACTCCGTCCGGTGGGAGCGCCCACTGGATGGTGCGCGATCGCACCTCTCCGATCGGCTGGAAGCGCAAGATGACCTGCGCGCCGCCCACGACCGGACCGGAAGGCGATCCCGGAACCGTCACCTCGAGACCCGCCTCGATCTCCGCAACGGAGAAGTCTCCGGCGAGAGACACGCGCTCCAGAGTGGTCAGTCCGGAACTGTAGAGGGTGCTGACCGTGACGTGATACCGATCGCTCGGATCACCGACCCGCAGCTGCGGCGCGATGCGAACCGGAAGGCTCTCATCGGGCTCGAGACCGCGGATCACCGCAGTCATGCGGTACCCCGTCTCGTTCCAGAACGCCGGCTCGTAGCAGCCCTCGAGGATGAGCTCTGCGGTGAGCGCACCCACGGGAGCCACGTCACGCATGCTGGGCGTCTCGCAGATCAGGTACGCGTCCTGCCGCTCCGGCGCGGCCGGATCGAAGGGCGCGGTGACGTCGCGCGTGTGGTGGCAGTCGCCGCCTTCGCAGGCATCGACCGTCGCCGCGTCGCCGTCGTCGCAGTCGGCCGCGCTTGCGCACAGCCCGCCGACGACGGTGCGCTCGTGGCTGCAGAAGCCGGAATCGGCCTCGCACCAGTCGCTGGTCTCGTCGTCGCGGTCGTCGCACATGGCGTCGGCCGTGCAGCCGGTCATCTCGTGGATGACCTCGACGCGCTCGGTGGAGCACGCCGCACAGAGCAGTGCGAAGAGCAGAATCCCATGTCGCATTTAGCCTCGTTGTTCCAGGTTTCCGCCTGGCCGGTCATGTTGTCTCGAACGAATGCCTTACGCCCGCCATCCCTAGTGGATGCCGTTCGTAAAAATTCGGGAGAGACGAACGGTCCAAATGACCGTCCCCTATCGCAGAATCGCCACCCCTGCGAGCCATGTGCAGGCGTGGTACGAAACGCTATAAACTATCAGAAAAGCCGGGCTTTGTCAACCCGGCCAAGACTCTGAGTGGGTCTCTTATTCTGCAATGCGCGCGGTGCGCTTGCGTTCGATGGGATCGAGCGTTGCTTTGCGGATCCGCAGGGAAAGCGGGGTCACTTCCAGAAGCTCATCGTCACCGAGATATTCGAGGGCATCTTCAAGCGACATATCGCGCGGCGTGTCGAGGCGGATGCCGGCGCCGTCGCCCTTGGAGCGCATGTTCGACAAGCGCTTCTCGCGGGCCACGTTCACTTCCAGATCCTCAGGTTTCGCGTTCTGGCCGACGACCATGCCATGGTAGACATGAACACCAGGACCAATGAACATCTGTCCGCGTTCCTGCGCGGCGGCGAGACCATAGCCCATGGCAGTGCCGTCTTCGAAGGCGATCAAGGAACCATGCGGCAGCGACTCGAATCCGGGGATCCAGGGCCGATAGCCCAAAAACAGCGAGTTGATGATGCCAAGCCCCTTGGTGTCCGTCAGGAATTCCGCGCGGTAGCCGATGAGTCCGCGCGTGGGAACGTCGAATTCGAGCATGGCCGTACCGGAATCGATCTTCATGTCCTTCATCTCGCCCTTGCGCTTGCCCATTTTTTCGATGACCGAACCCGCGGTGTTCTCCGGGCACTCGATGAACACCTGTTCAAACGGCTCCGACTTTTTTCCACCATCCTCGTGGAAAATCACCTGCGGACGCGAGACTTGAAACTCATATCCTTCGCGGCGCATCTTCTCGATCAGAATTTCCAAATGCAATTCACCGCGGCCGGAAACAACGAACGTCTCGGCGCTCTGACCAGGCCCCATACGCAACGCCACGTCGGTCATGAGTTCGCGCTCCAGACGCTCTTTGATGTTGCGGGAAGTCGAATACTGCCCTTCCTTGCCGGCAAAAGGCGACGTGTTGACCGAGAAGTTCATTTTCACGGTCGGCTCTTCGATGGTGATGATCGGCAGTGCCTGGGAGTCAATCGGATCAGCAATCGTCTCCCCGATTTGCACGTCGGCAATGCCGGCCACGGAGACAATCTCCCCGGCATCGGCGGCGGGAATCTCCTGGCGCTCCAGGCCGCTGAACGCCATGAGCGACGTCACTTTGGCCGGGGTGCGCTTGCCATCGCGCGCGATGTGCATGACGCCCTGACCCATGGCGATGCGGCCGGCAATGATGCGGCCGATGGCGAGTTTCCCTTTGTAGTTGTCGTAGGCCACGTTCACGACCGACATCTGCAACGGTGCATTCGGATCGCCTTTCGACGACGGCATCTTGGCGACGATCAAATCGAGGACCGGGCTGATGTCCTTCATGGCGGCCATATCCGGCGTCTCGCCGGCGATGCCGTTCACGGCCGAGGCGTAGATCACCGGAAAGTCGGCCTGGTCGTCCGAAGCGCCGAGATCGACGAACAAATCAAAGGTCTTGCCGAGCACCCATTCCGGGCGGGCGTCCTTCTTGTCGACCTTGTTGATGACCACGATAATTTTGTGACCTGCCTCGATGGCCTTTTTGAGCACAAACTTGGTTTGCGGCATCGGCCCTTCTTTGGCGTCCACAAGAAGCAAACAGCCGTCCACGATATTCATGATGCGCTCCACCTCGCCGCCGAAGTCGGCGTGGCCCGGCGTGTCGACAATGTTGATCTTCACGTCCTTCCAGACGATGGATGCGTTCTTCGCAAAAATCGTAATACCCCGCTCGCGTTCGAGGGGGTTCGAGTCCATGATCGTGGTGCCCATGGCATCGGCATTCCGAAAGGTATGCGACTGCTTCAAGAGCGCGTCCACCAGCGTTGTTTTGCCGTGGTCGACGTGGGCGATGATGGCGACGTTGCGGCGTTCCATATAAAAGCCGTGCGACTATATCCCGGTATGCCGGAATAAACAAGTGTAGGGGTGCGTTGCCGCACCCCTACACGAGTTCCTTTGAAATTAGCGGGGGTAGACCTCGAGAGTCACGTACTTGATGCCCCAGGTCTTGGCCTCCTGGCGCGTTTCCATCCAAATGTCGCCATGGATGTGATAGCGGGCGTTCATGCGATCTTCAACGATGAAGATCTTGTCGCCGTACACTTCCGGGATCTTCACGCGCGTGCCGATCGGAAGGAAGTTGGCGGCGAACACGCCGTCCCTAACATGGGTGCCCGAGGCGGTCGTAAACGGGGTGTCGTCCGTCTGATCCGGCGTGGACGAGTAGGCCGTCACCGGCACGTTCTTATAAATCTTCTTTCCGGCCATGTCAGCCGCGGGGATCAAAACGTCCTCGGCCGGAGCCGGAGCGACCTCAGCCGCAAAGGCCTGGCGCACCAGGACGTCGCCGGCAAGCGTCATCTCAGCCTTTCCGGCTTTGGTGGTGGCATCAGCCATGAGTCCGGCCAGCACAAGGCAGGCCAGAAGCTGCATACCTGCTTTTCCGGCAGGCATGGAATTGTATTTCCAGGTATGGGGCATAAGGTCGGATGCGGCCGGTTGAGGCAGCAAACGCGAGACCCTATCATAATTGGAGGGTTTTGTCAACCCTGCCACCCCGCCGGGGAGAACGAATTCCTGGTAGTCGAAGATGATGCGGGCCATAGAAAAACGGGGCCTGCTGCCCCGCGAAATCCTCCAGATTCGCGATACCGGACACCTGGAAACTGCGGCCAAGAGCATACCGCGTCCGGACGAGCATGTCGAGATTGGTATCCACAGCCAACTGAGCAGGTAGTCGGACCGCCGGCGATGAGTGTCCGGGTTGAACGGCATGCTTCTAGCGTACGCCCGGCAGAGATGCGCGGAGATGTCAAGGCTCACGCAATAAAAAAACGCGCCAGGTGTTGAGGGACACCTGACAAACCCGTGTGCCGCTACGCGGCCGGCTTCTGCTCGCTCTCCCAGCTGACCGTCGGGGCGATCGACCCCGCGCGGATCGCGGTGTAGAGCTCGAACATCGCCTCGATCGAGTCGCCCATCATCGTGCAGCTGATGGGGCCGTCCGGATCCTTCTTGTCGAGGAACACGCGGACTTCGCCCTTCCGGTACTCGCCGAGCGTGCGGTGGGGCGCCGCCGGGAAGTGGTGCACGGAAGAGATCTGCTCGATGAAGCCCTGAAGCTTCTCCGGCGTCTTGATCATCATCCCTCCGCCGGATTCGACGAACGGAAATCCGTCGTTGTCAAACCGCACCTTGAAGCCCTCGAGCTTCCCGTCCGCGATCTTCGACCGTCCTGCCTCATTGATGTAGATGCGCACCATTGGCCACCTTCCTTTCGTCTCCGCCGCTCGTGCTCCGGTTCGGCATGATTGCTTCATCCGGGCCGTGGTCGGCAGGTTCTTCCTCAGGCCAATGAGGAAGAAAACAAAATACATGAAAACAGCCCGACTGTCAAAGGTGACCAACAAAAGAACGCGCCTCCCGAAGGAAACGCGTTCTTGGTGCAGCGGCTGGGGCTCGAACCCAGGACCTTAGGCTTAAGAGGCCTCTGCTCTACCAGCTGAGCTACCGCTGCGAATGAAAGCAATACGGCCGCCATTATAGGCTGTTGTGAGCATGACCGTCAAGATGCGCACCGGCTTGCCAGAGCAGCGAAAATCGCACAATATGTCCCCAGTATGCGCCCTTAGCTCAACGGATAGAGCACTGGTCTTCGGAACCAGTGATGGGAGTTCGATTCTCTCAGGGCGCACCAGAAAGAAACTTTTTTATATGCCTCCCAAGAAAACCGCCAAGCTCGAAAAAGCCCTTGCCTGCAAAGTGGTGCGCCATCCGCACGAGTTCCTCATGGAACTCCTCGACCTGCGCAACGAACATCCCGAGCGCGAAGCGGAAATCGACCGCAAGATCCGTGAGACGTTCGAGTGCGAACGCGCGCCGTTCATCCTGGACATGTCCGGCTTTTCGCGGACCGTCATCAAGTACGGCATCGTCCACTACCTGGCCATGATCCGCCGCATGGTGAACGTCGCCATGCCGGCGATCAAGGACAACCGCGGCGAGCTCGTGAAACAGGAAGCCGACAACATCTTTGCGGTCTTCGCCGACCCGACGGACGCGGTGCACGCCGCCCAGGACGTGGTGCGCGGCTTGAACGCGCTGAACACCGTGCTGCCGGACGAGAAGGACATCTACGTGTCGATCGGCATCGGCTACGGCGACATCCTGCTCATGCCGAACGAGGATTTCTTCGGCAACGAACTGAACCTGGCATCGAAGCTCGGCGAGGACATCGCGGAAAAGGGCGAAGTGCTGCTGACGGAAGGCGCATACGCCAAGATCACCGACTCCACGCTGAAGTTCGAAAAGGTTTCGGCCTCGATTTCCGGCGTCGGCCTCAAGTACTACCGGCTGAAATCCTAAACAAACAAAAACCGCCCCGCCATCGGCGGAGCGGTTTTTGTTTACACGATGCGCTCGCGGGGGCGGATGACGAGTGTCTGCGCGTCTTTGGCGTCGATGAGTCCTTCGGCCACGAGGCGCTTGGCATCCTGCGCCAACGTGTACATCCCGTACTTGCTGGAAGTCTGGAGCACCGTCTCCATCTGCGCGGATTTTCCTTCACGAATCAAGTTTGAAACGGCGGAGACATTAAACATCACTTCGCGCACCGCAATGCGACCGCTGCCGCGCTTGGGCAGAAGCTGCTGGGTGACGACGGCACGCAGCACCGAGGCGAGCTGCACGCGAATTTGGTTCTGCTGGTATGGCGGAAATGCGTCGATGATGCGCTCGATCGTCGTCGATGCGCTGTAGGTGTGCAGCGTGGCGAAGACGAGGTGGCCGGTTTCGGCGAGGGTGAGCGTCGTCGCGATCGTCTCCAGGTCCCGCATTTCACCGACCATGATGATGTCCGGGTCCTGGCGCAGCAGATGCTTCAAACCATCGGCGAAGGTGCGCATGTCCTCGCCGAGCTGGCGCTGGCGGATGAGCGCCTTGCCTTGCGGGAAGAGGAACTCGATGGGATCCTCCAGCGTGATGATGTTCGCCGCGGTGCGATCATTGATGAGGTTCAAGAGGGTGGCGAGCGTCGTTGATTTTCCGCAGCCCGTGGGGCCGGTCACAAGAATGAGCCCGTGGGGCAGCGTGGTGAGATCGGCGACGGCTTGCGGCAGCGCCAGGTCGGCGATGCTCGGAATTTTGACCGGCACGAGACGCGCGGCCAAGCCGACGTTGTTCTTTTCCTGATGGACGTTGATGCGGAAGCGCGCTCCGCCCGTGGTATAGGCAGCGTCGAGTTCTAAGTCTTTTTCGAACCGCGCGATCTGCTCCTTGGTGAGCACGCTATACACGAGTTCACTCACCTGCTTTGTCGTGAGCGGCAGCCCGCCTTTGACCGGCACGAGCGCGCCATCGATGCGCAACGTCGGCGGCCGACCGACAACAAGATGCAAGTCCGAGGCTTTGGCAGCCACGGCCGCGGAAAACAACGCGTCCATGACTTTGTTGACGGCAGGTGCAGACATATCCTCCTTATTCTATCACGTTTACCAACCCTTCACGCCGATGGCCTTTTCTGCAGCAGCGACCTGCGCTTCCTGCTTGCTTGTGCCTTCACCCTTGGCCACAAGTTGATCGCCTAGAAAAATGCCGACGATAAAGTGTCTCGCATGATCCGGGCCTGACTCTTCGAGCACTTTGTAATTCGGGGTAATGCCGAGTTGCTCCTGCGCCGCCTCCTGAAAACGACTCTTGGGATCGAGATAGAGTTGATGTTCCAAAATGTAGGGCAGACGCGTGAGAAGCTTGGCGTCGATGAACCCGCGGCAGGCTTCCATGCCCTGATCGAGATACAACGCGCCAACGATCGCTTCAAACGCGTTTGCCAAAATGTACTGGCGCGCCTTGCTGCCGGCATCTTTGGATTCACCGCGCGAAAGATAGAGATGTTCTTCGACCTCGAGTTCACCGGTCACCTCAGCAAGCATCACCGCATTTACGAGCGCCGCGCGCCAGTTGGTGAGTTCGCCTTCCGGGTTCGGGTAGGTCCGATATAAAAATTCCGTGACAACAAGCTCGAGCACGGCGTCACCCAAAAACTCCAGCCGCTCGTTGTGACCAAGCGGAAACTCCGGATGTTCATTCAGATAGGAGCGATGCACCAATGCCTGGCGCAAGTTCTCCTGATTCTTGAAATGCACGCCGAGGCGCGCTTCCAGCACGGAAAGGTCACTCATGGGTTGGAGGCTTAGACGGCTCGAGATCCACCTTCTTCAATTGGCCGGCAGAGACACGATCCCGATATATCGCGCCGAGCACGCCGTTCACGAATCGACCGGACGATTCGCCGCCGAAGGTTTTGGCCAGCTCAATGGCCTCGTTGATGGCCACCTTGGAAGGGATGGTCTCCGAATACAGAAGCTCCGAAATACCGAGTCGTAAGATGTTCTTGTCGACGAGGGTAATGGCTTCGAGCGGCCACTCCGGCGCGTACGTGATGATGGTCTCGTCGATTTCCTTTTGGTGCTGAAGGACGCCGTCCAGGAGTTCTTGGATAAAGCCCTTGTCATTGAACTCCGGCGCGAACTCTTTGATCTGATACGACAAAACGCCCGGGACGTCATCGGGCTTCTGCCCGTTGAAGTCCCATTGGTAGAGGACCTGCATGGCGATCGTTCGCGCGAGGTGCCGATTGCTCATACATTGTTGGTGTCCAGCTCAGCTGGACGAAAGGAACGAAAGAGCGAAAAAACCGAAAGACGAGGGTTACTCGTCTTTCTGGGGCGGATGGTCGTGACCTTTGTGGTCGGCGTGATCGTGCTTGGCGGCCGCGGCCTTCTCGGCCTTTTTCAGGGCCTTGCCGGCTTCAACGAGTTTGGCCGGAAGCACTTGGCGGCCGGCGTACGTGCCGCAGAATCGGCAGGCGATGTGCGGAAGAACCGGCTTCTTGCACTTCGGGCAGGTGTCGATCATCATTTTTTTCAACGCGAAATGCGCGGCGCGACGGCGTTTGTGGGAGGATGTGCGGCGATGTCCAGGAAGACCCATAGGTATCAGTTCCCGGCCATTATAGCCGGGTGTGACGGAACTGGCAAGTCCCCCTCCCTGAACGCAGAACGCCGCCCCCGAGGGAGCGGCGTCGTTCTTTTACTAGATGAAGGTGACTGTGGCCACCACGTCGCTCTGTTCTTTGAAGCGCATGAGGCGCACGCCCTGCGTGTCACGGCCGAGTTTGGAGACCGAGCCGAACGGCAGGCGGATGACCTGGCCGTTCTTGGAGACGACGATCAGATCGCGTTCGTCCGAGGAAGCGGAAACGTAGGCGCCGACTGCTTCGCCGGTCTTGGCGCTGATGTGCATGGTCTTGATGCCAGAGCCGCCGCGACCTTGAAGCTTGTACTCCTTGAGGTTGGTGCGCTTGCCCATGCCGTTTTCGGCGATGACGAAGAGCTCCAGCATATTTTTCTTGACCATTTCGGGGTCCACGATGTCCATGCCGATGACGCGATCGCCCTTCTTCTTAAGTTTGATGCCACGCACTCCGGCGGCGGCGCGGCCCATCGGGCGCACGCTCTTTTCGGCGAAGCGGATGCTTTGCCCCTGCGCAGTGACAAGGATCACATCATCCGCACCGGTCGAGGGACGCACCCATTCCAGAATGTCCTCGTCCCTGAGCTTGATGGCGATCAACCCGTTCGCGCGCAGATTCTTGAATTCCTCGATGGCCGTCTTTTTGATGTTGCCGTTCTTCGTGACCATGACGAGGTGCTTCTGTTCGGCAATGTCGGGGATGCTCAAGACGGCCGAAACTTTTTCCCCGGCAGAGAGTTGGAGGAAGTTCACGAGCGCCTGGCCTTTCGAGGTGCGCGACCCTGGCGGCACGTCATAGGCCTTCATCCCAAAGACGCGGCCGCGCGAGGTGAAGAACAACATGTCCGCATGCGTGTTCGTGGTGAAGAGGTGCTGGACCACGTCTTCTTCCTTCGTGGTGACGCCGATCACGCCCTTGCCGCCGCGCGCCTGCGTCTTGAAGGTGTCCGGCGGCACGCGCTTCACATACCCGTCATGCGTGATCATGACGATGGTCGGTTCATTCGGGATGATATCCTCGACCGAGAATTCCTTCACGCCGTGGACGACGATGTCCGTCTTGCGGTCGTCGCCGTATTTTACCCGGATCTCGGCGGTCTCCTGTTTGATAACGGCGCGAATCTTCTTTGCAGAGGACAAGAGCGCTTCGAGTTCTTTGACGATGGCGAGCTTCTCCTTGAGTTCGGTCTCGACGCGCAGACGCTCGAGGTTGGCGAGCGCGGAGAGCTTCATCTCGAGAATAGCCAAGGTCTGCGGTTCGGTCAGTTTGAATTTCTTGATGAGGTTCACCTTGGCCTCGTCCTTGTCCGCCGACTTCCGGATAGTCTCGATGATCTTGTCGATGTGCAGGAGCGCCATCTTCAACCCTTCGAGGATGTGGGCGCGGTCGCGGGCTCGAGCCAGCTCGAACGTGGCGCGACGGCGGATCACTGTTTCGCGATGCTTCACGAACTCCTCGAGCATGCTCTTCAAATTGAGCACGCGTGGCTGGAGTCCATCGATAAGCGCCAGCATGTTTACGTGAAAGCTGGTCTGCAAATCCGTGGACAGGAACAGCTTGTTCAACACCTTCTTCGGATAGGCGTCGCGTTTGAGTTCGATCACGATGCGCACGCCATCCTTGTTGGATTCGTCGCGCAGGTCCTTGATGCCTTCCAACTCCTTGTCGCGCACCAAGTCAGCAATCCGCTCGATCAGGGTCGCCTTGTTCACCTGGAACGGCACCTCGGTGATGAAAATTTTGGCGGTATTGTCGTCCTCGACGATTTCCGTCTTGCCGCGCATGACAATGGAACCGCGGCCGGTGGCGTAGGCGGCGGCGATGTCCTTGGTGCCGTAGATGATGCCGCCCGTCGGAAAGTCCGGACCCTTCACGATTTTGCAGAGATCGGAAATGGAGGCGTCCGGGTTGTCCAAGAGCAGCATGACGCCGTCGCAGATCTCGCGCAGGTTGTGCGGCGGGATGTTCGTGGCCATGCCGACCGCGATGCCGACCGTGCCGTTCAACAGCAGACCGGGAATTTTCGCGGGCAGCACCACCGGTTCCTTGTGGGAGGCGTCGTAGTTGGGCGCGAATTCAACAGTGTCCTTGTCAATGTCGAAGAGCAGTTCTTCGGCAACGCCGGCGAGTTTGACTTCGGTATACCGCATGGCCGCGGCGCTGTCGCCGTCCATGGAACCGAAGTTGCCCTGGCCGCGGATGCGCGGATAGCGCTCGGAGAAATCCTGCGCCATGCGCACCATGGCGTCGTACACCGACTGGTCGCCGTGCGGGTGGTATTTGCCGAGCACTTCACCGACCACGGTCGCGGACTTGCGGAACTTGGCGTTGGCGCGCAACCCCATCGTCCACATCGCGTACAGAATGCGGCGCTGCACCGGCTTCAGACCGTCGCGGATGTCCGGCAACGCACGCTGCACGATTACGCTCATGGCGTAATCGAGATAGCTCGTCTGCATTTCGTCGACGATGGCGCGCGCTTCGATCTTGCCGATGTCGGTACCGGCGGGAATGGGAATTTCTTTCGGGGACAGCTTCTTTGCCATAGCAGGATCAGCGGGGGGTGGAAGTAACGGAGCTTGTCGCGGTCACGGCGGTGGTCAAACGGTCGCGCATGGCGTTCAGTGCGGTGTTGAGTGAGGCGGTCGCGGCTGCGTTCGGCGTTGAGGTGGCGCCGGTCAGCGCGCTCAGCCGCGCCGAAATGTCGCGGAACTGCGAGTCGAACAGGGCGCGCGCTTCATCGGCGGCAACGGACGTCTGGCCCGGGTCGCCGCTCGGCACAATGTGTGATCCGACGGCAAACACCCATGCCCCACCCACGAATACAGTGAGAACAATGGAAGCGACGATGATGTTGCGCACGCGACGGAAGTGCGTGTCCGGATCAACATCATACCCTTCATGCGTGGGCAGGCCGCCGTATCCCATATGCTCTTCCGGCACCGAACCGATCGGACTCGGCATCTGGTCCTCAAAACCCAGCGGCTCGCGTTCGTGGCGGGCGCGCTCGTCTCCGGAAACCTGCTCCCCCACGAAGGCGGAAAGGTCCCGGTCCGCGGCGGCTTTTGTGCTGCGGGGAGATGCCATATCAGCTGCGGATGAACTGGTAAAACGTCGTGCTGTCCTGCGGCAGGTCTTTGCGGGAAATCTTCAACTTCTCGACCTTCTCGGCGGTGCCGCCGACTTCGCGGAAAAATTTGTCAGCGGAATCCAGTTTCATATTGATGTCCGGGTCGGCGTAGTGCATGGGGATGACGATGCGCGGTGCCAGACGATTCACGATCTTCACGGCCTCATCGGCACCAATAGTCGGTCCTTGCCCGCCGACCGGCACAAGCAGCACGTCGATGTCCTCCAGCTGCTCGAGCTCCGTATCCGTGAGCGGATGCCCGATGTCGCCCAGATGCGCAACGGACAAGTCGCCGATCTCAAAACGATAGATGGTGTTCGGTCCTTCCTTCTTTCCCTTGGGAACGCCATGACCGGACGGAATGCCATACACGAAGACATCCTTCACTTCGTACTCCCCAGGCCCGCGGATGACGAACGGTTCGCCACCAACGAGTTCGGCCGCGGCGTGCGAAAGATGTTCGTGGGAGAGCGTCACGATGTTCGCGGAAAGACCGCGCGGCAGCTTCACGCCGATGTCCGACGCGAAAGGATCGGTGACGATCGCCACTTCATCCGTATCCGTCTTGGCGACGATGCGGAAGCAGGACAATCCGTGCCAGGTGAAAGTGAGGGTGGCCATAGAAAAAAGGCGTTCGGAACGGGGATACTGTATCCCGCGGGGACGGGAAAATCAACGGCTATTCAAACAGTTCGATCACGCCCCGGTAATACTCAATTTCCCCATCCACCCCCTCTTTGGTGACGTCATGCTCAACACCGGACCAGCCCTCTTCGAACATTTTGACCTTACCGCGGATTTCCGGACCCCACTTTTCGGAGCGCTCGGCGAGGCCGGCGAACGCGGTGATGCGCCGCTCGATATCCACCTGTTCTTTCTTGAATTGTTCGATGAACGTCAGACAGTCGCTGTTTTTTGATCCCAGACACAACTCCTGAATTTCTTTGGAGACGCGGTCATGCACGGCGAGCTTGGCTTCTACGATCAGGGCGCGTTCATCCGACGAGAAAAATATCTCAAACTCATTGCCGCCCTGGCGAATATCCTCGACGCGGGCGCCTTTGGCGAGAAAGTTCAGGTACTTCTCCTTCATGCCGCGCTTCTCCAATTCTTCCTGCAGGTAACGGTCCTCGCGCACCCGGCCTTCGGCGTCGTGGATCTTGGCAAAGGCCCGACGGTACGGCCAAATCTCGCGGCCGAACGCAACGATCATGCGCTCAATCTCCGTGACCGGCGTTTTGGGATTGGCAGCGAGCTTCTCCACCTCGGCATGCATGGCAAGACGACGCTCCGCGGGAAAAAACTGCGGTGCTTTGTCCACCGAATGCTTCAACAGGTCGAGGGTGTAGGAGTAGGGATGTGCCATAGGTCAATCTTCACCGAACGGATCGATCGCTTCCGGCGTCTCCACCTTGGACGGCGCGGGCGCGGATGGTGCTCCACCGCGTTCGATGCGGTCAGCACCGGAAAACGAACCGCCCGCGCGGCCGCCGTGCGAAGCGTCCTGTGCCGCCTTCCCGATGACGCCACCGCCGACGGTCGGTGTCTGCGGTCGTGCTGCGGGTGCAGATGATTTCTTGTCCGTTGATTTGCGAGACATCGCCTCGGTGATATCTGCTTTCTTTTTTGCCTCCTCATCCATGCGTTCGCGCATAGCGACCATCTTTCCCGCCTTGACCACTGCCGCAGACGGACCGGTCGGCGCATCGGCCTTCTTGATCTGTGCGCCAAGTTCCCGCTCCGTCAGATGCTGCGCCCCTGCTTTGAACTGCGGCTGCAACTTCTTCATGAGCCGTTGTGCTTCGTATCCTTTCACGCTGGCGCTGTGATGCGGATCCATGCCCGCTTTCTTCATGAGCGAACCAGCCATCCACTTCTTGGATGACGGAAGGCTCTGTTCCACTGCCTTTTTGATCGCCCCACGCGAGACATTTGCCAT
The DNA here is from genome assembly GCA_038054875.1 of Patescibacteria group bacterium. Lineage (GTDB taxonomy): Bacteria > Patescibacteriota > Patescibacteriia > 2-12-FULL-57-11 > 2-12-FULL-57-11 > SCUL01. Next base: position 5,999 of record JBBUJK010000029.1, on the reverse strand, counting down.
ACGCACCTATTATATACGTCTTCCTGCGCACCGTCCCCCTCCTCTTGCCAATTCCCGTGGAAAAGTCTACGCTCCCGCCACATTCACTTATACCCGGCACGGCCGGGACCCGCCCTCTTCCGCGGGGTAATCGACGATTTCCATGCAAGATCTTACTAAGGAGAAGGACGTGACCTCCGAATTCGAGAAGCTGCTCGAGATGTCCGGGATGCTCGCCATCCCCAAGGTTGGCGACGTCATCAAAGGCGCGGTCATCTCCTTCGCGAAGAACGAAGTGCGCATCGACATCCCCGCCTACAAGACCGGCGTGGTGCGCGGCCGCGAAATCTTTTCCGAATCCGCGGAAGTCTCCGGGCTCAAACCCGGCGACGAAGTCGAAGCCACGGTCGTGGCGCTCGAAAACGAAAACGGCGACGTCGAGCTTTCGTTCCGCTCGGCCGGCCACCGCAAGGCCTGGGACGCCATCGCCACGGCGCAGACCGCGGGCACGTCGATCGAGGTGGTCATTGTCGAGGCCAACAAGGGCGGCCTCATGGTCCGAGTCAACCACATGCTCGGCTTCCTCCCGGTCTCCCAGCTCGCGCCGGAACATTATCCGCGCGTGGCAGGCGGCGACAAATCCAAAATTCTCGAGAAGCTGAAGTCGTTCGTCGGTCAGAGCCTGAAGGTGAAGGTGCTCGACGCGAACGAAGGAAGCGAAAAGTTGATCGTCTCCGAGAAAGCCATCTGGGAAGACGAGCAGGCCGCGGTCATCGCCAAGTACCAAATCGGCGACACCGTGGAGGGCGCGGTCACCGCGCTCACCGACTTCGGCGCATTCGTGAAATTCGAAGCGCTCGAGGGTCTGGTCCACATCTCGGAAATCGCCTGGCAGCGCATCGACCATCCGCGCGACGTGCTCACGGTCGGCCAACAGGTGAAATGCCAAGTGATCGGCATCCAGGGTTCCAAGATCTTCCTCTCCATGAAGAAGCTCATCGAAGATCCGTGGAAGAACGTGGGCGACAAGTACCACATCGGCCAGATCGTCCGCGGCAAGATCATCAAGGCCAACCCGTTCGGTTTCTTCGTGGAACTCGATCCGGACATCCACGGGCTGGCCCACGTCAGCGAACTCTCGAACACGCCCATCAAGGATCCGACCGACGTGGCCAAAGTCGGCGAGGACAAGACCTTCAAGATCGTGTCCATCGAACCGGACAGCCACCGGCTCGGCCTGTCGCTGAAAGCGCTTGAAGAAACGCCTGCCCCGACCAAAGACGAAGCGGCCAAGGGCGAGGAGAAGAGCGAAGAAAAGAGCGAGGAAAAAAAGGAAGACGCGCCCGCGGCGTAACGCCCGAGCAACAAAGGCGGCCTCACCGGTCGCCTTTGCGTTTTGGGCGACCCGCTGCGGCCGCCCTTTGCGTTCATGTCAGCCGTTCTGGGTCAATGTCCCAGTTCGCCGGATTGTCGACGATGTACTGTCGGATGCGGTTCAATTCGGCCTCGTCACGGATGATCCGTTCCCAATAATTGCGTTGCCACAATTTTCCGGGACGGAACATGCCGACGGTGCGGATGGATTCGTTCGTGGTCATGGTTTTGAACCATTGGACGATAGATCCCAACGTAGGGGCGCACCTATGCGTGCGCCTCGGTCCGTTGCCGGTCGGTCGATCGGGGCAGACGCATAGGTCTGCCCCTACGATCCAAATCACCACGTGTAGGTGATTTGGCATTATCACGCAGGCGTCGATAACGACGGACCGGAATTTCCGTGGCAATTCGCGAATCCATTTCCAAACCATCCGTCCTACGTCGTTTTCGATCATTACTCCATCGACCACGTCTCCGAATAGGCATTCCCGATCCAGCGTCACGACCGTCACGAAATACGCGCCGGCGGAAGCGTAATCGAAATCAGGCAATCGGATTGAACGGCGGCGATGAATGTCCGGGTTGAATCGCATACACCCATCGTACCCGCCACGACCGACCAGGTATATCAAGGGTTGCCCGCGGCACAGGAAACCCCCTATACTTGATGCACCCGCTATGAAAATCCCCCGCCAACTCGTCATCTTCCTCGTTCTGCTCGTGGCCTTTGCCGCGCTGTTGTCCACCATGAACCTCGACCTCGGCGAGGTCGCGAAGGTGGACCTACCCACGGTTGCCCGCCACATCGACGAAGGAAAGGTGAAGAAGATCGAAATCGACGGTGACACGCTCCTCTTGGAATTGACCGACGGCCGCAAGGAACGGAGCATCAAACAGTCGGAAGACAGCTTCTCCCAGCAGATGGAGGCCTTCGGCGTCACGCCGGAGAAACTCAACACCGTGTCCGTGGAAGTGAAGGAGATCAGCGCGCTCACCCTCTGGCTCGGCACGCTGCTCCCCATCGTCCTGCCGCTTCTCCTCATCGGCGCCTTCATCTTCTTTATGATGAAGCAGGTCCAGGGAGCGAACACCCGCGCCATGACGTTCGGACAGAGCGGCGCGCGTGAAATTCTCAAAGATGCCAAGGACCGCGTCACCTTTAAGGACGTCGCCGGCGTCAAAGAGGCCAAAGAAGAACTGTCGGAAATTGTCGAATTCCTGAAGTCGCCCAAAAAGTTCACGGTGCTGGGCGCCAAGATTCCGAAGGGCGTGCTCTTGATGGGGTCCCCCGGCACCGGCAAAACGCTTTTGGCCCGCGCCGTGGCCGGCGAAGCAAACGTGCCGTTCTTCCACATGTCCGGCTCCGAGTTCGTCGAAATGTTCGTCGGCGTGGGCGCGTCGCGCGTCCGCGATTTGTTCACCCGCGCCAAGAAGCATGCGCCCTGTATCGTCTTCATCGACGAAATCGACGCCGTCGGCCGCCAGCGCGGCACGGGCCTGGGAGGCTCGCACGACGAACGCGAACAGACCTTGAACCAAATCCTCGTCGAGATGGATGGCTTTGAACCTAACCTGGGCGTGATCGTCATGGCCGCGACGAACCGTCCGGACGTCCTCGACCCGGCACTGCTGCGCCCCGGCCGCTTTGACCGCCGCGTGACGCTGGACCCCCCGGACATCGAGGCGCGCGCGGCAATCCTCAAGATCCACGCCCGCGGCAAACCGCTCGCGGAGAATGTCGACATGCGGAAAATCGCGGAACGCACGCCCGGGTTCACCGGCGCCGACCTCCAGAATCTCCTGAACGAAGCGGCCATCTTCGCGGCGCGCCAAAACAAGCGCACCGTGACCATGGAGGACATTCTGCCGTCCATTGAAAAGGTGTTGCTCGGCCCGGAACGCAAGAGCCACATCCTTTCCGACCGCGAGCGCGTCCTCACCGCCTACCACGAAGGCGGTCATGCGCTCGTCGCCCACGAGCTCTCCCACACCGACCCGATTCGTAAAATCTCCATCATCTCCCGCGGCATGGCCGCCGGTTACACGCTGAAACTGCCGACCGAAGACCGTCAGATGCGCACACGCGCCGAATTCCTGGACGACATCGCGGTATCCTTGGGCGGCTACGCAGCGGAGCGGTTCGTGTTCGGCGATCTCACGACCGGTTCGTCCAGCGATCTCCGGACCGCCACGCGTCTGGCTCGCGCGCTCGTCACGAAATACGGCATGAGCGACGCCATGGGTCCACGCACCTTCGGCGAACAGGAAGAGATGGTCTTCCTGGGCAAGCACATTTCGGAAACGCGCGACTACTCGGAGAAGACGGCGGAAATGGTGGACGCCGAGATCAACCGCATCATCGATGACGCGCTCAAAGCCGCCGAAGGCATCCTCAAGAAGAAACGCGCCAAACTCGATGAGCTCGCCAATCTGCTCATCGAAAAAGAAACGATCGAGCAGGAACAATTCGAAGCGCTGTTCGATGAGCACCCGCACCTGAACACGCCCCGGCTCGAAATCACCCCGATCCGACCGGACCCCAAGCGCATCACGCAGCTCAAACCCAAAGAAGCAACGATCTAACCACCTGGAGGAGGTATGCGTACCAACGACCAAGCAGTCTATCGTCATGTCGTCACCGACGCCTGGAAACTTGCCTGGCGGCGGCGGTCCCTTTGGCCGTTCGGATTTTTTGCGGCGCTGGTCACGACGGGCGGCATTGTAGACGTCCTGATACGCGGGAGCGGCAACATCTTTGACGCGGAAGTCTCCCGGCTCTCCGGCCGCGTCGTTCCCTCGCTCGGGGAATTGCTGCGCATCGCCGGTCCTGGAACGGCGGCGAACCCACCGGTCTGGCTTATTGTGGCCGCGGTGATCGGTTTCATCATGGTGGCGGCGCTTCTCTGGGTCGCGGTTGTTTCCCAGGGCGCGCTCATCACCGGCATCACTGTCGCCGACCGGCACGCTTCCCCGAAAGTCGTGCTGGGAAGGGGCATTGCCATGTTCTGGCCGCTGTTTGCCATCGCACTCGTGGACCGCCTGCTTATCGGCGTCGTGACCTTTGCGGCGGCCGTCCCCTTTGGCGCGGCGCTCGCCGGCGGCAACCCAGGAACGATACTACTCTACGTCATCACGTACGTGGCGTTCGTGCTGATCTCGACCGCCGTCTTCATCATTGCGCTCTACGCCGCGATCGACGTCACCGTTTCCGGCTCGTCGCTCGTAAACGCCGTGAAAAACGCGACCCATACCTTCTTCAAACACTGGATTGTCTCCTACGAGGCGGCACTCGTGGTTTTCGGCATCGACGTGCTGGTGGGCCTCGCGCTCCTGATCGGCTTCGTGCTCCTGCTCGTGCCGACTACGCTGTTCCTGCTCATGATGCAGGTCATCGGCACGGTCGCGGGCTCCTGGCTGTTTCTGACGCTCTTCGGCGCGCTCCTCGTGGCTTGGGTCGTCGGTCTCGCCTCGTTCGCCACGACGCTGCGTTACGCGATCTGGACGCTTCTCTACGAGCGGGTGCAAAGCGGATCCGTTTCCGCCAAGATCGTCCGCGTGCTGCGCGCCATTCCCGACGTCTTCCGCGAAGCGGCAAAACATCGCGCCTGACGCGTCCCTGACCCCGCCCCCATGGCCGATCAGAAACTTTCTTCCCTTTCCGCGCCCTCCGGAGCCGACAAGCTTACGGAGAAAATGCGCGAGATTGATCTCAAGGCCAAGGAGCAGGAAATCGAACAACAGGCCGCGATCGGCGGATTCCCGTATATCAATCTTGTTGGTTTCCCCATCAGCCCGGAAGCCATCATGCTGATCCCGAAACCTCAGGCGCTTGAACTCAAGGTGCTGTGCTTCCTCTCCGCCGGAGAGGAAGTCCGCATCGCCGCCGCGAACCCGGCACTTCCGGAGATAAAAGAAGTGCTCTACCAGGTGGAGGAGCGCACCGGCGCGAAAGGTGCCGTCTACCTCATCTCCGCACACAGCTTCGAAATAGCGGTGAAGCTCTACGACGCCCTGCCCACGATCCGCAAAATCACGCGGGGTGTGGAAATTTCCGAGGCAGACTTAAAGAAGCACGAAGGATTGACCGACTTTTCCGCGCTCGAGGGAGAACTGAAAAAGACCAACGTCACGGACATCGTCACTATCCTCGTGGCAACGGCGCTCAACGCGAACGCCTCCGACATCCACGTGGAAGCGGAAGAGAAGATCATCATGATTCGCTTCCGCCTCGACGGCATTCTGCACGAGGTGGCCAAACTCCCGGCGGAACTCTGGGTCAAAGTCGCAAGCCGCATCAAGCTGCTGTCCGGCCTCAAAATCAACATCACCGACCGCCCGCAGGACGGCCGCTTCACGATCCTCCTCACGAACGACAAGATCGACGTCCGCGTCTCCATGCTCCCCACCACCTGGGGCGAGTCGGTCGTCATGCGTATTTTGCGCGCTTCCGGCTCCGGAAAAACTGCCGACTTCAAGAACCTCGGCATCCGCGGCCGCGCCCTCACCGAACTCGCCAAACAGATCGAGCGGCCGAACGGCATGATCGTGACCACCGGTCCGACCGGCTCCGGCAAAACGACGACGCTGTACTCCATGCTGAAGCAATTGAAATCACCGGAGATGAAGATCATCACGCTCGAAGA
>JBBUJK010000028.1:0-11525 GCA_038054875.1 Patescibacteria group bacterium | reverse complement strand
CCGTCGTCTCGTACCGCGACGGCGTGTTGACGTGGAAAGCGGCGAGCGGCGCCGCAGCCGCGGAAACGCGTCTGCGCGAGACGCAGATCATGGCCGCGTTGCGGGAAGATATTGGTCCGGGTGTGGTGCGTGCGTTGCGGGTCCGCTTATAAAAACGTAAAATAGCGACATGACATTCCGCCAGTACATTCTGGTCATGGGACTCGGCACGCTTATTGCGTGGGCGGCATTCCTGCTCATTGTTGCGCTTGTGGATCCATTGTCGGCCGGAATACTCGGCATGATTTTCTTTTACGTCGCGCTCGTCGTTGCCACGTCCGGCACGTTGGCGCTGATCGGCCTGTTCGTTCGGACCATGGTGGTACGCACGCAGGACGTTCTCTCCAAACAGGTCACGCACTCTTTTCGGGAGGGCTTTCTGGTGTCGTTACTGCTCGTTGCAGCGCTGATTTTGCAAAGCCGGGGGTTGCTCAGCATCCTCAATACAACCCTGCTGCTTGCCGTGCTTGTCCTGACCGAGTTTTTCTTCCTGTCCTACCGACCGCGCGGCTGATTTTGCAGGGTTTCGGCGGTCTTGCCAGTGTCTGGCTACGCCAGTACACTTTTTCGGAACGTATGCTCAAGCGGTTTTTTGGCGCATTTTCACGCGATATCGGCATTGACCTGGGTACAGCCAATACTCTGGTCTTTGTCAAAGATAAAGGACTCGTCATTAACGAGCCCTCTGTTGTCGCCATCAACTCCCGCACCGGGCAGATTTTGGCAGTCGGTCATGAGGCGAAGGAGATGGCCGGCAAAACTCCAGCGCATATCACCGTGGTTCGACCGCTCTTGAAGGGGGTCATTTCGGATTTTGAAGTGACCGAAAAAATGCTCAAGCACTTCATTCAAAAGGTGCACGCAGACCGCTCCATGATGGCGCCTGCGCCGCGTGTCGTCGTCGGCGTGCCGCTTGAAATCACCGAAGTGGAACGCAAGGCCGTGGAAGACGCCGTGCTTTCTGCCGGTGCGCGTGAAGTCTATCTGGTCGAGGAACCGATGGCTGCGGCTATTGGCGCGCGCCTGCCGATTGAAGATGCCATCGGCAACATGATCATCGACATCGGCGGCGGTACCACGGAAATCGCCGTCATCTCGCTGGGTGGTGTCGTGACCTGGAAGTCGATCCACGTGGCAGGAGATGAACTCACGCGCAACATCGTGCAGTACGCCCGCGACGTGTTTTCCATCCTGCTCGGCGAGCGCAACGCGGAGCAGGTCAAAATCCGCATCGGTTCGGCGTCTGAACTGGAGGAACCGCTCGAGATGGCAATGCGCGGTCGTGACCTCATCTCCGGGCTCCCGAAGGAAATCATCGTCACCGACAGCCAGGTGCGCGAAGCATTGGCACGGTCGGTGAAGACGATCGTTGAAAACGTCAAAGCAACGCTCGAAAATACGCCGCCCGAACTTGTAGCGGACATTTATGAACGCGGCATCGTCCTGACCGGTGGTGGCGCGCTTTTGAAGGGGATCGACAAGGCCATTTCCCGCGCCGCGCAAATCCCGGTGCGCATCGCCGACGATCCGCTCACCTGCGTTGTCCGTGGAACCGGCGTGCTCCTGGAAAATCAGGCGCTCTTGAAGATCATTGCCGTACCGTCCGCCCGTGATGACCGCGGTCCAGCCACCGCCTGACCATGACTGCCCGTCGACGCACCGTATACCTCATCGCCGCCGCCGGCTTTCTTGCCGGCGGCGCTGTGTTCGTCCTGCTTCCCATATTCGCACCTGTACGAAATGCCGTGTCCCGTCTGGCAATGGCCCCGGGCGACGCACTGTCGTCTACAGGAGTGCGCATTGCAGCGCTATGGACACGCGCGGCACCGGAGGAAATTGCCGCCATCCGTACCGAGCGAGACACGCTTGTTGTTGAAAACGCACGATTGCGTATTCAGGCCCACGAGGCCGAAGAGTTGCGTGGCATGTTGTCGTACCGCGACCGCAGTCGGCAGCGGTTGGAGTCGGCGCGCATTATTGGACGAAGCGGCGACCTGGCCATCCAAGCGATCATGATCGACCGCGGCAGTGACGATGGTATTGCACCGGGCATGGCGGTCATCGTTGGCGACGGTTTCTACATCGGCACCATCCGCAAAACAGCACCGCGCACGGCCGTGGTGTTGCTCGCGCTTGACGGACGAAGCCGCACTGCGGCGGCAATCCAAAATGGGACGCGTACGATCGGCTATGTCGAGGGCGGCAGGGGATTAGGCATGGCACTGCGCCTCATCCCGCAAGACGAACAAGTTGAGTCCGGTCAGCTCGTTGTCACCTCTGGTCTTGATCCCGCAGTGCCTCGAGGACTGATTATCGGTCGTGTTGAACGCGTCAGCCGCGAACCGCAGGAACCGTTTCAGACGGCCGTCATCAGTCAGATTTTTGCTGCCGAACGAAACGCTACAGTAGCCGTTGTCATTCCTGATGCCGTGGTGGAGCTATGATCTGGCGTGTGCTCGCCTGGTGCGCCGTACTCGTGGTCTCTGCCTGGGCCGATCTGTTCCTTTTTCCATCGCTCGGCGTCTCCGCCGGTTTTTGGATTTCCGTCGTCGCATTATCGTTTGCGGCGCGCGGGTCGTCGCCCATCGTAGGTGGACTTCTTGGCGGTATGTTAGGTCTGGTGATCGGCATAGCCAGCGCAGAACCTGCCTGGTCCCAGGTTGTGGCCGGCACAGCGGCAGGCGCGATCACTGCCTGGCTGGCGCACGCCTATGTCAGTCGCGGTTCGCTCTTATCCGCCGCGGCAACATCGTTCCTGTGCGCCATGGCGTTCTGGATGCCGCCGGTGGCTGTTGCCGCCGCCGATACCGTTCGTGGCAGCGCTGGCATGGAACTTGGCGCCGCGCTTGCAGCATCCCTGTTTCAATCCGTTGCTGCAGCTCTCCTCTCTCTTCCATTTTTACTGATGCGGCGTTCGCGGGAGGCACACCTGCACCGACCCGCGTCGTGGATATAATTGCCCATGCCCGACGAACGCTCCTCGCCGATACGTCTCGTGGTCCACCGCACTGGTGACCGTTTTGACGTGACGGACGCCGCAGCGCAGGACCCTGCGGCCGCGGCAGAGCGCCCGCAATATCTGGGCGTGGCGATCAGCCGACGCAGATTATCGGTGTTGTTCCTGCTCCTGCTGTGTGCGTTCGGCATTCTTACCGCCCGCGCCGCGCAACTTCAGGTGTTCTCCGGGGAGGAACATCGGACACGCGCCGAACGGAACCGTATTCGCATGTTGCCGACGCCGGCCGTGCGCGGCGTATTTTTCGATCGCACCGGCACGCCGCTCGTATCCAATGTTCCGTCGTTTGCACTGACCGTCACCGCAGCCGATCTTCCGGAAGACGCCACCGAACGCGAACAGCTGCTCACAGAAGCCGCGGGTCTGGCGCACATGGATGCGGCAGACCTCACTGCAGCAGTTGTCGAAGCACGGCGCACGCCCTATGTACCGGTCACGGTGAAGAGTGAGGTTGTTTACGACGACGCCATACGTCTTGCAGTGGAGGCCGAGCGATTGCCGGGCATCGGCGTTGCTGTGGATACGGTCCGGAACTACGCGGGATCACCAGGTCTTGTTTCACTCGGACACCTGTTCGGCTACGTCGGAAAGATCACCGAGGACGCCTACGCAGCCGCTGTTCCCGGTACCTATCTGTTGAACGATCGCATCGGTCGTAGCGGCATCGAAGCGGCTTTTGAGACGCTTCTTCGCGGACGTTTTGGCACACGCCAGGTGGAAGTCGACGCTCTGGGCCGCGAACAACGCATCATTTCCGAACAGGTGCCCGTGGATGGCGCGAGTATCCGCTTATCATTGGACCTCGCAGCGCAGGAAAAACTGGAACAGATACTTGCGGCGGTCATTCGGCGCACAGGTCGCACCCGCGCCGCAGCAGTGGCCCTGGATCCACGCGACGGCGGCGTCATCGCGCTGGTGAGCATGCCCGGGTATGACCAAAATCTGTTCGCCGGTGGCGTCTCTTCAAGCACCTACCGTGCGTTGAACACGGACAACGATCGACCGTTGTTTGCCCGCGCCATCTCGGGATTGTACCCGTCCGGTTCGACCATCAAACCGCTCGTTGCTGCGGCGGCGCTTGAAGCCGGTGTCATCACCGCGCAGACCACGGTGCTTTCCACCGGCGGCATCCACTATGGCGCCTGGTTTTTCCCTGACTGGAAAGCCGGCGGCCACGGACGAACCGACGTGCGCAAAGCACTCGCCGAATCCGTGAACACGTTTTTCTACATGATCGGCGGCGGAACAGAGACATTCCCCGGACTCGGCATTGATCGCTTGTCCGTATGGCTGAAACGTTTCGGTTTGGGCACGACGACTGGCATCGAGTTACCCGGTGAAGCGGCAGGTCTTGTTCCAACGCCGGAATGGAAGGAACGCGTCAAAGGAGAAGCCTGGGTGATCGGCGACACGTATCACGCCGCCATCGGCCAGGGCGACGTGCTGGTGACGCCGCTGCAGATGGCCGTTGTGACGCAGGCCTTCGCGAACGGCGGCACGATATATGCGCCGCACCTCCTGGCGGCAAAGACCGGACGGGATGGCGAGTCACTCACCGAACCGAAGAAGCTTGCATACGATTTCCTCTCTCCGCAAACGCTCGATGTTGTACGACAGGGCATGCGACAAACCGTAACCGCGGGAAGCGCGCCGTCGCTTCAAACCGTTCCAGTTGCGGTGGCCGGAAAAACCGGCACGGCGCAGGGACGGTCGGATCGTCCAACGCACGCCTGGTTCACGGGTTTCGCGCCATACGACCGTCCGGAAATCGTCATTACCGTGCTGATTGAAGAAGGTGGTGAAGGCTCGTCTGTGGCAGTGCCCGTCGCACGCGAATTTCTGAGTTGGTATTTCGGCCCTGAACGGCGCGAACCATCCACAGAAGCGCTTGACGGACCCTGATGCCGCCGTTATCGTTCTCATAACAATACTGTCACAGCACTGACCCCGCCCGGGGGTCAGTTTTCTTCAATCCCTATGTCTGAATACGTCTACGTCACTCATGAAGGACTCGCCAAGCTCAAGGTGGAGCTGCATGAGTTAAAAACCGTTCGTAAGCGCGAGGTGGCCAATCGTATCGAAAAGGCCAAGGATCTCGGTGATCTGGCCGAGAATGCCGAATACGCCGATGCGAAAGATGAGATGTCTTTCGTTGATGGCCGCATCATCGAACTGGAAGATACCATCAACCGCGCCAAGATGATCGAAGCCGGCGGCACCGACGTCGTGAATATCGGCTGTACGGTGGAGATCGAAACCGGCGGCCAGAAAAAGACCTACACCATCATGGGGTCGAGCGAAGCCGATCCGGCCTCGGGGCGCATTTCCAACGAAACGCCGCTGGCGCATGCGCTGCTTGGAAAGAAAGTGGGGGACGCGATCGAAGTTCGATTGCCATCCGGCAAAGTGACCTACACCATCAAACGCATTTCCTAGCGTCCGCGCCGACGGTATACTGGATACGCTCTCCCTCCTATGGCAGATGAAATCATCGCCCGTCACGAAAAGCTGAACACCCTCCGGGCGGAGGGTATGGAACCGTATCCGCCAGGCGCAGAACGCACCGCCACCATCGTTGAAACGCTGGCGCATTTTGCGTCCTGGGTCGAAGAAGCACGTGAAGTAACCTTGGCCGGTCGCGTGATGACCATTCGGGTGCATGGCGGCCTTCTGTTTGCTGATGTGTGCGATGCCACGGGCCGCATCCAAATCGCGTTCAAAGAAGATATTGACGGAGCGGGATTTGCTCGGATGCGAGATCGTATCGATCCGGCCGACATCGTGGAGATCACGGGAACGCTGTTTACAACCAAACGCGGCGAGCAGACGATGCTCGTCCGTACGTGGCGGCCGCTGGCCAAAGCGCTTCTGCCGCTGCCTGAAAAATGGCATGGCCTCTCTGACGTGGAAATCCGCTTCCGCGAGCGCGAACTTGATCTGCTCACCAACGCAGAAGTCCGCGAGCGATTCCTGCTGCGCTCACGTGCCATTCATGCCATGCGGACGTTCCTGCACGAACAGGGCTTCATGGAAGTGGAAACGCCGATATTGCAGTCCATCGCAGGCGGTGCGAGTGCGCGACCGTTTGTGACGCGGCACAATGCGCTCGGCGTCGACCTGTATCTGCGTATTGCGCCGGAACTGTATTTGAAGCGGCTGCTTGTCGGTGGGTTTGAAAAGATTTTTGAAATTGGTCGTTGCTTCCGCAACGAGGGCATCGACTACGCGCACAATCCGGAGTTCACAATCATGGAGCTCTATTGGGCCTACGCACGCAAAGAAGAGTTCCTGTCTTTCCTCGAGGAGCTTCTGGGCCGTGTCCTTACAGAAACCATCGGCAGCACGACCGTTACGCACGAGGGGGAGACGCTCGATTTTGCCTCGCCCTGGCCGCGGATGACGTTCCGCGACGCCGTGATGAACGCCTGCGGGCTTGATATCGACGTGTTGCGCACGCCGGACGCGCTTGCCAAGGCAGCCAAAGCAAAAAAGCTCGACATCAACTTTTCCGACTGCGTGGGGCTGGGCGCGTGCTATGACGAGTTGTACAAGCGCGTCGCGCGTTCGCAGATCATCCGACCGACATGGATTCTCGACTACCCGATCGAGATGAAACCGCTGACGCGCATTCACCCCGATGATCCGACAAAGAGCGCATCCGCCCAGCTCGTGGTTCGCGGCGCGGAGATTATCAACGCGTTCTATCACGAGCTCAACGATCCGGAAGACCAGCGCAAACGCTTCGAGGAGCAGCAAGCGTTGCGTGAGCAGGGGAGCACGGAAGCGCAACCCATGGACGAACCGTTTCTGCGCGCCATCGCCCATGGCATGCCGCCCGCGGCCGGAGTTGGCATCGGCATCGACCGGCTGGTGATGCTCTTGACAGGGGCGCACAACATCAAAGAAACGATCCTGTTCCCGACGCTGCGTCCGGAACATCCGGTATGAAAAAACGCGTTGTGGTATTCGGGGTCTTTGATCTGATCCATCCCGGACACGCTGCGTTCCTCAAACGGGCGCGCGCACTCGGTGACGAACTGGTCGTTGTCGTGGCAAAGGATGCGCGGGTGAAACGGGAGAAGGGGAGTGCGCCCCTGTTTCGGGAGCGGGAACGGCTGGCGCTTGTTTCGGCCATGCGCTGGGTGGACAAGGCCGTCCTTGGTGAATCCGTTGGTCGTTGGACGATCCTGGCGCGGTTGAAACCCGCGGTCATCGCGCTCGGTCACGACCAGACCATCGCCCGTCCGGAAATCATTCGCCAGATTGCCAGGCTGCGTATTCGTCCACGCATCGTTCCGCTGCCGCGCATCGGTCCTCGTCATCACGCCTCTTCACAGCTCAAGGCTCGCCTATATGATCGACCGCAAATTCATCCGTGAACAGACTGCCGTGGTGCGCAAAGCCGTGGCCGACCGCCGTCTCAAAGTGGACGTCGATGCGCTGGTGCGTTTGGAAGAGGAACGGCTCGATGTGCTTCGTAAAGTGGAGGATTTTCGCGCCATGAAGCGGCGCGCCTCGGACAAGATCGCTCAGGCGCCGGCGGATGAAAAACAGTGGCTGATCGCGGAGATGAAGGATTTTGATCGTGATGCGGACAAGCTGGAGAAACGGCTGTCCGATCTTGATACGGAAATTGATGCACTATTGATTCAACTTCCGAACATTCCGCTTGCAGATGTTCCTGTGGGACCGGACGAAAGCGGCAACGTCGAAGCCCGCCGCGTCGGCGAACCGACCACGTTCAATTTTCCGGTGAAGGACCACATCGCCCTCGGAAACGCGCTCGGCGTCATTGATCAGGAACACGCCGTGCGTGTCGCCGGAGCACGTTTTGCCTATCTCCTGGGCGACCTGGTTCGTGTGCAGAACGCGCTCGGACAGTTCGTGTTTGATCTGCTGACCGACCGCGTTGCGCTGGGCGCACTGATCAAAAAAACAGGTTTGGACATTCCAGACACGCCGTTTGTACCCGTTGTTCCTCCGCTCATGATTACGCCGGAGGTGTTCGCTCGCATGGGTCGTCTCGAACCGCGCGACGAGCGCTACCACATCACCGGCGACGACCTCTACTTGATCGGCAGCGCCGAACATACGCTCGGCCCGCTGCATATGGATGAAATCCTGGCCGAAGCAGACCTGCCGCTGCGTTACGTGGCGCTGACCCCGGCGTTCCGTCGCGAAGCCGGCAGCTACGGCAAGGACACGCGCGGCATTCTGCGACTCCATCAATTCGACAAAATGGAGATGGAATCGTTTGCTTTACCGGAGCAGGGTTTGTTGGAGCAAGAACTGTTCGTCGCTGTACAGGAACACGTTGTCTCCGCGCTCGGCATTCCATACCGCGTCATGCAAATCTGCACCGGCGATATGGGCACGCCAGATGCCCGCCAGATTGACATCGAGTGCTGGATGCCCGGCCAAAACACCTACCGCGAAACGCACACCTCGGACTACATGACGGATTTCCAAGCCCGTCGGCTCGACACGCGGGTGAAACGCGCCGACAGCAGCATGCAATTCGTGCATATGAACGACGCCACTGCCGTTGCCATGGGCCGGATGCTCATCGCCATCATGGAAAATTATCAGGAACAGAACGGCAGCATTCGTGTGCCGGATGTCTTGAAACCGTACCTGCGCGGCATGGAACGCATTGCTCCGCGAGCGTCATAAATGTCCCCCCTCCTGCCGAAAACCTGGGTGGAAGTGTCCCGGGCGGCGCTTCGCCATAACGCCCTACAGATTCGGCAGGCTCTTGGGCCGAAGATGGTGCTCATGGCCGTCGTGAAGAGCAATGCCTATGGCCACGGCATTGCACAGACGGTGCGCGCCGTGCGCGGTCAGGCATCCTGGTTCGGTGTCGATGCGCTCCAGGAGGCATTAGAAGTGCTTAAAGTGGCGCCGCGCAGCAAGATCCTCGTTCTTGGCATGACATTGCCGACGTGGATGTCGACGGCCGTGCGACGTGGCGTCCGCATATCTGTTTCAAGTCCGGAAGCGGCACGGACTGTTCCGCGCGGTGCAATCATCCATCTCGAAGTGGAAACCGGACTGACGCGCCAGGGAGTGGGGGAGCGTGATCTCCCGACGACGTTGCGCCTGCTCAAAAAACGCGGCGCACGCGTCGAAGGCATGTTCACGCACTACGCCAACATCGAAGACACCACTGACCATGCGTACGCGCGTGGCCAGCTGACTCGTTTTCTCCGGTCATTGCAGATCGCCGAACGCGTCCTTGGCGCACCGGTGAAATTTCCGCATACCGCGTGTTCGGCCGCGGCACTGCTGTTTCCAGAAACACATTTTGCATTGGCGCGCGTCGGTATTTCGCTCTATGGACATTGGCCAAGCAAAGAAACACTCGTTTCGGCACGAGGCGCGAAGCGTGTCCTTGCATTGCGTCCCGCACTAACCTGGAAAACGACGGTGGCACAGGTGAAGTCCGTGAAAGCCGGAACGCCGATCAGCTACGGACTCACGGAGCGCATGCGCCGTGCTGGAAAAATCGCGGTGTTGCCGGTCGGGTATTGGGACGGATATGACCGCGGTCTTTCCTCAGTCGGTGAAGTACTGGTCCGCGGACGACGCGCCAAAATCATGGGACGCATCTGCATGAACATGTGCATGGTTGATGTGAGTGGCATTCCCGGAGTACGCGCCGGCGACGAGGTAGTGTTGCTTGGACAGCAGGCCCTTCGACCCGGCTCAGGGCAGGGGAGGGGAGAGATAACTGCCGAAGAACTTGCGGGGAAGATCAGCACCATCAACTACGAAGTGCTCACGCGCATCAATCCGACGTTGCCGCGCATCCTGGTATGAAAAAGGTCCGCATCGGCGTCATCTTCGGCGGTCGCAGCGGCGAACATGAGGTGAGCTGCGCCTCGGCCAGGAATGTGTTGGCGGCGCTTGATCGCGACCGTTTTGAGGTTCACCCCGTGCTGATTGCCAAGAACGGATCCTGGCATTATGACGCGCAGGCAGAGCACTACCTGCAGTACGGACAGCTTCCGAACGGCCTCCTGGAGCCAGGAAACGCCCTGGAACCCGTTCCAACCACAAAGAAGGCCTATGACGTGCTTTTCCCGCTCGTACACGGCACAAACGGCGAGGACGGCACACTGCAGGGGCTGCTTGAACTCGCGGATGTGCCGTATGTCGGCTGCGGCGTACTCGGATCAGCGGTCGGCATGGATAAGATCGTGCAAAAGGCGCTGTTCATGGACGCGGGCATCCCCGTGGCTGATGCCGTCTCATTCACGGCGCACGACGTTGCCACGCGACGCGAGGTCGTGGAGCGGAAGATTCTCGAACTCGGTCTGCCGCTGTTCGTGAAACCGGCCAATGCCGGATCATCGGTCGGCGTCAGCAAAGTAAAACGCGACAAAGAACTGCGTCCGGCCATTGAAGCCGCACTCAAGATTGACCGCCGTATCCTGGCCGAAGCCGCCGTGCCGGAAGCGCGGGAATTGGAAATCGCCGTGCTTGGTAATGATGATCCGCGTGTTTCCTGTATCGGTGAGATTTTGCCGTCCGGCGAATTCTACGACTACAAGGCGAAGTACGTGGACGGTGATTCACGCAGCGTCATTCCCGCAGATCTGCCGGACGAGACGGCGGCGCGCATCCGCGCCATGACTCTGCTCGCATTCCGCGCGCTCGACCTCTCCGGCATGGCCCGCGTCGATTTCCTGCTGTCGCGGACGACCGGCGCGCTGGTCCTCAACGAGGTCAATACCATTCCGGGATTCACCGACATCAGCATGTATCCGTCGCTCTGGAAGGCCAGCGGACTCAACAGCACTGCGCTCCTGACCGAACTTGTGCGTCTGGCCATCGAGCGACACGCAGGACGTACCAAGCTGGAGCGATCCGGCGACATCAGTACCTGGTGGCTGCCCGCACCGACATCGTGATGCGCTTGCCGTTCTTCCAAAAACGGTCCGGTGTTCCCGCAGGCCGTCGTGTCTACCGCGCCCCGCGCCAGGTCCGTTCCGCCACCGAAAATCCCTATTTTAACAAACGCATGCAGCGCCGTGCTGTTCGTCTGGCGCCGCTCATCGGCATGGTGGCTGTTCCCGTGCTCGCCGCCATCGTCTGGGTATTGCTTCTCACGCTGCCACAATTTCGCGTCTCCGGCATCTCCGTCGAAGGACATGCGCGGCTAACGCGACAGGACGTAGACGCGATCATGGCACAGGAACTCGACGGGTACGTACTTGGCATTTTTTCACGCCGCAATTACTTCTTGGTGCGCACGGAACACATCCGTGATGCGCTCCTGCGCCATCCGGATATTGCCGCAGCAGACGTCTCAAAAAGTTTTCCCGATCAACTGCAGGTGTCTATTCGTGAACGCGAAGCTGCCTACATTATCCTCACGAATAGCGCACGCATCCGCGCGGACGACGCCGGCGTCGCCTTCGGTATCTTTCCGGGGGAGGGGGGAGGGTGGCCGGTCGTGGCCTCCAGC
>JBBUJK010000027.1:0-18473 GCA_038054875.1 Patescibacteria group bacterium | reverse complement strand
TCCAGTCGTTGAAGAGTCAGCGGGCCATGAACGCGCTGCAGCCCAAGCTGAAAGCGTTGCAGGCGGAGTTCAAGAACGACAAGGAAAAGCAGGCGAAGGCCGTGATGGAGTTGTACGCCTCGGAGAAAGTCAGCCCGTTCTCCTCCTGCTTGCCGCTCCTGATCCAGCTGCCGTTCCTGTTCGCCCTGTATCACGCGCTCCAGAAGGGACTGACGAACGGCGGGTTCGACCAGCTCTACCCGTTTGTGGCCAACCCGGGGACGATCGACGTCATGTTTCTGGGCGTCGTCGACCTCGCTGCGCGTTCCTGGCCGCTGGCGCTTTTGGCCGGCCTCACCCAGCTGTGGCAGACTTTGATGTTGTCTCCAAAGCCGAATCCGGCGGCGAAGGTTCCGGGTTCCAAGGACGAGGACACCATGGCCGCGGTCAATCGGCAGATGACCTACATGATGCCGGTCATGACCTTCATTTTCGGCTTGCAGTTTCCGGGCGGTCTGGCGTTGTACTGGCTCGTCATGAACTTGCTCACGGTTGCGCAGCAGTGGCTGTTTTTCCAACGCGACCCCAAGAAGCCGGACCTGCCGACCCTGCCCGCGCCGCCGACGCCGCCCAGCTCAGCTGGGCTGCCGCCCTCCGGACACGCCGCCGTAGGACCGGCCGTGTAACCGCCCCGCTCAGCGGGACATGACTATGGATCCCGTTGCGCGCGCCGTACTCACCACTGTCGTTTACTTCGATCTATTCCAGGTTCCGCTCACGGCCCTCGAGGTCTGGCGGAACCTGTTTTGGCCTGTCCCGAGCGAGCGGCAGCGAGTCGAGGGACCAGCTCCCGGCCTCGGCGACGTTGAAGCGGCGATCGCACGGCTTGTTGCCGCGGGTACGCTCGTTTCACAGGAAGGCTATGTCTCGCTCCCGGGCGGCGTGCCTGCATCCGTGCGTCTGATGCGCGAGGCCGATGCGCTGCGCAAATGGCGGCGCTTGCGGTTCGGCGCGCGGCTGCTCGCGGCCGTGCCGTTCCTCCTCGGCATTGCCGCCGTGAATACCTTGCCGATTGGCGCGTCGCGGCCCGAGTCGGATATCGACGTGCTGCTCGTGGCGCGCACGGGTCGGCTCTACACGATGCGTCTCCTTGCCGTGATGTTGATGCGTCTCACCGGTTATTACCGCCACGGCGCGCACGTCGCTGATCACCTGTGCTTGTCTTTTTCCCTGACGGAACGATCGCTGGATCTGATGCCGCTCACCAAGCGGCCGGATGATCCGTTGTTGCGGTTTTGGAGCGCCAATATTCACGTCATCACCGAACGCGAGCGTGTGTTCGATCGTTTTTGGGAGGCCAACGCGGCATTCCTCGCGCCGCTCCCGAACGCCCGGCTCCGGCGCGCCGTGCCGCTGGTGGTTGCGCCTGCACTGCTCGGTTTCGTACGCGACATTCTTGAACGTCTGTTGAGGGGAGGACTCGGGGAGCGCGTCGAACATTGGGCACGCACGTATCAAGAACGGCGTTTCGCGGCGAATCTCCAGAGCCGGTCGCGTCGCGGCGGTACGGATGTGGTCATTTCCGACGATGTACTCAAGTTTCACGAGCGCGACAATCGGGAAGAGATGCGCCGTGTCTGGTATGATCGTCTGCGTCGCTATGCCATCCCTCTCGACGTCGCCTGAGACAACCACCCCCGGCCAATTTTCTGCGGCACGCGTCTCGCGTTGGACGCTCGTCTGGGGTATTCCTGCGCTGGTCTTTTTGATTCCTTGGGGTGCACGCTTCATCTTTTTCACGGGCCGCGTGGATGGCCAACCCGTCGAAGCGCTGACGCTCTCGTTGTTTGCGGTCGAGGTGCTGGTGTTCGTTGCTGCCATCGTTGTTGTTTCTCGTATCGTGTCGCGTCCGCGCGAACGACAACGCTGGACGTTTTTGTTCCTGGCGTTCATGGCCTGGATGTTCCTCTCGATTTTTTGGTCGCCATCGCCGATGCTCGCACTGCAGGCGGCGGTACGTGTGCTCACGGCAGCCCTGTTGTTCCTCTTGGTGCATTCGTGTCCGAATCGCGAACGCGTGATGAACGCATTCCTGCTTTCCGTTCTGTGTCAGGCATTGCTCGGACTGTTCCAGTTTTTTCTGCAGCATGTCGACGCCTCCACACTCTTGGGTGTCGCGGCGCAATCCGCACTCGGACCGTCCGCTGTTGTTGAGTCCGTGGTCGGCCGATTGCTCCGCGCCTACGGCACGTTGCCGCATCCGAATATTTTCGGGGGATTCATGGCGGTTGGGCTCGTGATGTCGTTGTTTCCGGCGCGTGGCCGCGTCGCGCATCTGTTTCGGACAGGTGTCGCGCCGTTGCTTGCTGCCGGCCTGTTTGTTTCGTTCTCGCGGAGCGCCTGGCTTGCGGCAACCGTCGGCGTGGTCGCGGTCGTTGTGAGTGTCGCTCTCCGACAAATGCCCTGGCGTCCGGTTTTTTTGCGGGTCAGTGCGGCATGTGTGGTCGCGGGTCTGTTTGCCGTGCTCTACCTACCGTTTGTGAACGCGCGGGTCACGGCCACAGGCAGGCTTGAGACGCGATCCATCAATGAGCGTCTGCTTGCTCTGGAACAGTCCCGCGATGTATTGCTCGACCGTCCGCTTATCGGCGTTGGTATCGGGCAGACGATACCGGCCCTGCTTGCGAAGGGCGGGGGATACCCGCCCCTCCTGGAACCGCCGCATGCCGCGCCCGCCGTGCTCCTTGTCGAGCTCGGCCTCGTCGGCTTCCTGCTTGCGCTCTTCCTGCTGTTGCGGTTCGTGCCGCGCAGGAGCGTCTTGTCCTCGGAAGCCGTGGCACTGGCCGCGGTGTATCTCCCGCTCGTCCTCCTCGACCACTATCTGGTAACAACCATCCCAGGTTTGTTTTTAGCCGCATTTTCGTTGAGTCTCTTTTGCAGAGGAGAGAACGCTTCTTGACGTTTCCTCGGCTTTTTCATACAGTACCGCCCGAAATAGCACTCTCGCTATTTGAGTGCTAATTGAGGATTATTCACCATCCTGGCATTGCTATGCAGCTCACCCCACTTGCCGATCGGGTCATTGTGAAGCCGATCGAGGAGTCAGAAGCCACGGTCTCGGGCATCATTCTTCCGGACACGATGGACAAGGAAAAACCGGAAAAAGGAGAAGTCATCGCCGTTGGTCCGGGGAAGTATGAAGACGGAAAGCTTATTCCCATGGGCGTGAAGGTCGGGCAGAAAGTTGTCTTTAAGAAGTATTCTCCGGACGAAGTGAAGATCGACGATGTCGACTATCTGATCCTTTCGGAATCGGACCTTCTGGCCGTGATCTCCTAACCTATGGCAAAACAGATTCTTTTTAAAGACGAAGCTCGCGCAGCTATCAAACGTGGTGTTGATATTCTTGCAGACGCCGTAAAAGTAACCCTAGGTCCAAAGGGTCGCAACGTGGCCCTCGACAAGGGTTATGGATCGCCGACTATTACCAAGGATGGTGTCACAGTGGCCAAGGATATTGAGCTTGATGATAAGTTTCAGAACATCGGCGCAGAGCTTGTGAAGGAAGTGGCATCGAAGACGAACGATGTGGCTGGCGATGGTACAACCACCGCTACAGTGCTCGCGCAGGCGATTTTTTCGGAGGGTTTGAAAGCTGTCGCTGCTGGGGTGAATCCGGTCGCTTTGCGACGGTACCTTGAAAAGGGTACCGCTGTGATTGTTGATGGTCTCAAGAAAATTGCAAAACCGGTCTCCGGCGACGCCATCGCCCAGGTGGCGAGCATTGCCGCGAACGACGCCGAGATCGGGAAGACCATCGCCGAAGCCATGAAGAAGGTCGGCGAGAACGGCGTCATCACGGTTGAGGAATCACAAACGTTCGGCATCACCACGGAAGTGGTTCAGGGCATGCGCTTCGACAAGGGCTATGCCGCGCCGTACATGATCACGAATGCCGAGCGCATGGAGGCGGAATATAAGGATGTGCCGATCCTCATCACCGACCGCAAAATTTCCTCGGTGCAGGACCTGCTTCCGTTGCTCGAAAAGGTCGCCCAGACCGGCCGCAAAGAGATCGTCATCATCGCTGATGATGTCGACGGCGAGGCGTTGACCACGCTGATCGTCAACAAACTGCGCGGCACCTTCAATTCCTTGGCCATCAAGGCACCGGGCTTTGGCGACCGCCGCAAGGAGATGCTCCAGGACATTGCGGTGTTGACCGGCGGCCGTGTCATTTCCGAAGACATCGGTTTGAAGCTGGAGAAGGCGGAGATGACCGACCTCGGCCGCGCCGAGAAGATCACTTCCACAAAAGATGACACCACGATCGTCGGCGGCGCCGGTGACAAAAAGCTCGTCGCTGACCGCGTGGCGCAAATCAAGAAGACGCTGGAGACGACGGAGAGCGAATTCGACAAAGAGAAGTTGCAGGAACGGCTGGCCAAGCTCGCCGGCGGCGTTGGCGTCATTAAGGTGGGCGCCGCGACTGAGACGGAAATGAAGGAAGTAAAGCACCGCATCGAAGACGCGGTTGCTGCTACCAAGGCCGCGGTCGAAGAGGGGATCGTGCCGGGCGGCGGTGCTGCTCTAATCGCTGCTTCGTTGAACCTTGTGGAACACGCAAAGGGACACTCGAAGCCAGTTGTCGTTGATGGGAACGTGGCAGGAATCGTTGCTGATGAAGAAGCAACCGCTTATCGTATTCTGATCGAAGCGGTCGGTGCTCCTGCGAAGATAATTGCCGAGAATGCAGGAGTGAATGGAGATGTGGTTGTTCAGCAGATCAAAAAATCTGTTTGGCAGAAAAATAAGGAAAATAAAGAAATCCCAGAGAACTACGGATTTAATGCTGTAACTGGAGAGTTTGGTGACCTAGTGCTTGCTGGCGTCATTGACCCAGTAAAGGTCACGCGCACCGCGCTCCAGAATGCGGCCTCGATTGCCGCGATGCTCCTCACCACGGAAGCCGTGGTTGTGGATAAGCCCGAGAAGAAAGACGATGCCGGCCATGGCGGCGGCATGCCGGGCGGCATGGGCATGGATTACTAAGCGATCAAAAACACCGGGCACATGCCCGGTGTTTGTTGTAAAAAGAGGACCGCAGGCGCCGAAGCGCTGCGGTCAGGGGGAGACGCGGATTTCGATCGCGTCGTCCTGTGGCGGATGCATACTGATCTGCAGATGCGGCTCCGCGTGCAAGCCGAAGGCCTTCTGAATGTAGAACGTCACGGCGGCCACGATCTGGCCGATTTCGATGGTCATGAGCAACCGTTCGTCTTCCGTGACGGTGAGGAACAGCGGTGTGCCTTCGCGGTAGGCGCGCAGTGACAGCGTCGCCAGCCGAATGAAGAGGCCGCGGTAGTCGGCGTCGTCGGCGGTTCGTTGTGCCGCGGGGTGCGTCGCGATTGCCGCGTCCACAAGTTCCGTTTCGGTCAGCAAACGCTGCTGCGTGCCGGTGATGATCCGGAAGACTGAGCCGATGCTAGGCATCGTCCGTTTTCTCCTTAGATTCCGGGGGTACCGGAGTCTGTTGCCTAAGCTACTCCTGGCCCAGACAGACGTCAAAACGTCGCGGTGGACAACATTTTCGCGAACGACTGCATTGCCGCATGGTGCGGGACGTGATATTGTTTCCGCGTCAATTATCACTATTCCCATCTGGGAAACGGACCTATGGAAGAGATCCAGAAACCAACGTCGCAAGGCGGCATCGACAAGGATGCCGAAGAAAACAAGTTGATCGCCGCGATCAGCTATTTGTCGATTCTTTGTTTGGTCGGTCTGCTCGGGAAGAAGGACAGCGTATTCGTGCAGCACCACGCCAAGCAGGGGCTCGTCCTGTTCGTCATCGAAATCGGCTTGATGGTCGTCAACATCATTCCGATTCTTGGTCAGATCATTTGGTTGTTTGGTTCGCTCGCGGTGATGGTGCTGGCCATCATGGGTATCATCAACGCCGTCCAGGGCAAGAAAGTGGATTTGCCGTTGATTGGCGACCTGGCGAAGAAGATCAACCTGTAAAACAATGAAGGACTTGGTCGAACGCGCTGCTGCTCTTCAGGCGAAGATCGCCTCCGCATGGAGGTTACTTTGACCTGGAGAAACGCAAAACAGACATTGCCGCCCTCGAGGCGGACATGAACGCCTCCGGGTTCTGGCAGGACTCGACACAGGCACAACGGACGTCGACCAAGCACGCCGCGCTCACCAAAGAGCTCGGCACCTGGGATGCCTTGCGCCGCGAGATTGATGATCTCGCGGCGCTTGCCGTTGATGAGGACGAGGCATTGCGAACGGAAATCGTCACCTCGCTTGATGATGCAGAGAAACGGTACGAGAAACTCGAGTTTACTGTATTGTTTTCCGGCCACCATGACGCGGCAAACGTCATCATGGCGTTTCACGCCGGGACCGGCGGCACGGAAGCCATGGACTGGAGCGCCATGTTGCTGCGCATGATCCTGCGTTACTGCGAACGCAAAGGGTTCCGCGCACGCATCATCGACGAGCATCGCGGCGCCGAAGCCGGCATCAAGAGCGCCACCGTGAGCGTTGAAGGTCCGTACGCCTACGGCACGCTCAAGAGCGAGCATGGCGTTCACCGTCTGGTGCGCATCTCGCCGTTCGACGCTGAGAAGATGCGTCATACGTCGTTCGCACTGATCGAAGTCATGCCCGAGCTCGACGATGTCGAAGAAATTCCTGTTGAGGCCAAAGACATCCGTGTGGATACGTATCTTTCCTCCGGTCACGGCGGTCAGAGCGTCCAAACAACCTACTCGGCGGTGCGCATCACGCATCTTGCGACGGGCATCGTCGTGACCTGCCAGAACGAGCGCAGCCAGCTGCAGAATCGCGAGACAGCCATGAAGATTTTGCGCGCGAAACTCGCGGCAGTGGCCGACCTCGAGCGCGAAAAGGAAAAGCAGGATTTGCGTGGTGCCTACACAAGCGCGGATTGGGGTAACCAGGTTCGCTCCTACGTGCTGCAGCCATACCAGATGGTGAAAGACCATCGCACCGGACATCAGACATCGGACACGGACGCGACGCTCGACGGCGATCTCGACGCTTTTGTGGAGGCCTACCTCCGCTGGATCAAAGAAGGACGACCGAATCGAAAAACCGCGACCAAAGATGATGAGTAATGGTAGAATATGCGCGCTATGAAGATACTGGTCACCGGCGGTGCGGGTTTTATCGGCTCACATCTGGTGGACGCGCTTGTCGCGCGCGGTCACCGCGTCACCGTACTCGACGATTTGTCGACGGGCAGCCGCGGAAACATCAATCCGCGAGCACAATTTGTGCGCGGTGACGTGGCAGGTCCGGTCGCGGAACGCCTGGTGAAACGTTTGAAACCGGACGTCATCTATCATCTCGCGGCGCAAAAAGACGTTCGCCTCTCCGTAAACGATCCGGTCGCCGACGCGCGCGTGAACGTTCTTGGGCTTCTGACACTCATGCGTGGTGCAATGGCCGTAGGTGGGGTGAAGCGTTTCATTTTCACTTCGACAGGCGGCGCCATCTACGGCGGCGCGGACGTCCTCCCGACGCCGGAGGACTACCCAGCGCGGCCGCTCTCCCCGTATGGCGCATCGAAACTTGCGTCTGAACTCTATTTGTCTTCTTACCGTCTGACCGGGTTGTTGCCGTTCGTGTCGCTTCGGCTCGGCAATGTGTACGGTCCGCGTCAGAGCCCGCAATCCGAGGCCGGCGTTGTGGCCACGTGGACCGGCATGCTCGCCGCAGGAAAACGTCCCATGGTGTACGGCGACGGCAAGCAGACGCGCGACTTCGTCTATGTTGCGGATGTGGTGCGCGCGCTTCTGATGGCGCTTCGCAAAGGCTCCTACGGCACATTCAACATCGGCACCGGCGAGGAAACATCGGTCAACACCTTGCTGCGTATGATGCGCGCCGTCACCGGGAGCGACCTGCGACCCATCTATGCGCCGGCGCGTCCGGGCGAGGAGCGCCGCAGCGTGCTCGCGATCGCACGTGCCCGTCGTGTCCTTGGATGGAAGCCGCAGGTGTCCTTAGAGCAGGGCATCGCCAAGACCGTTTCCTGGCATGCGCGTACTTCCGTTCGATAAGGCGCGTCGCGCGGCGTCCTTGGCCGCTGCCGTTCGCATCCTGAAGCGGGGTGGCGTGGTCGTCATTCCGACCGAAACGTCCTACGGCATGGCAGCTGATGCGTGTCGTCCGCGCGCCGTGGCTCAGGTGCGCCGCCTCAAAGGGCGAGGAAATACTCCCATGGCTCTCATCGCCTCCTCTCCAACCATGGTTCGATCTTTTTTTCACGTTGAAACGCTTGCCGGACGACTGATGCGCCGCCATTGGCCGGGACCGTTGACGTTGATCTTGCCGGTGCGCGACCGCCGGTTGGCGCGCGCGGGTTTGTCCAAAAATGGCGCCGTCGGCGTGCGCGTTTCTTCCCATGCCGTGCCGCGGACGATCTCCCGCGCTCTCGGGCGTCCTATCGTCGCTACCTCTGCGAATCGTTCCGGTGCGCCAGCCGCGCATGCGCTCGCGGAATTCGTTCTGCAGTTCCGGGGGAAAAAACTTCCAGATGCATTTCTTGATGCCGGACGTCTTCCCCTACGTTCGCCGTCCACCGTGGCTCTCATTATCGATGGAAACATCCACATCGTGCGTTCGGGACGGGTTGTCCCTCGCGTCTAGCTATGTTTGACCGTTTTCGTCAGTTCGCGACGTCGCTGCTGGGCGTCGGCCACAGCCAGCAGATTCGGGAACTGTATTTGTCGACGATCATCCTCCAGTTTGCCGCCTCTGCGGTGATGATTTTTGAGCCGATCTACCTCTGGTCGGCCGGTTTTTCCCTGCAGCGGATCATCCTCTTTTACGGCGCGATCTACGTCGTCTACTTCGCCATTCTGCCGTTCGGCGGTAAGTTCGTGCGCGTCCATGGCTACGAGCACGGCATCATGTACTCGACGCCGTTTTTGATTCTCTATTACCTTTCGCTGTTTGCCATTCCGTATTCTCCGATTTTCATCGGTACAGCCATTGTCTCCTACGCGCTTCAGAAGATGCTGTACTGGCCGGGCTATCACGCCGACTTCGCGCGATTCGGCATGGCGAACCAGACAGGTCGGGAACTGTCCGTGCTTGTTCTGCTCGCTTCGATCGCGGCCATCGCAGGTCCTGCGGTCGGTGGGCTCGTTCTTGTGACGCTCGGCTACCCGGCGCTGTTCGTCCTTGTATCGCTGCTTATCTTGCTCTCCAATGTTCCGCTTCTTCTTACACCTGAAGTGTTCACGCCGCGCGTGTTCTCGTATGAAGACGCCTGGAAGCGTCTGTGGAAACCGGAAAACCGTCGCAGACTCTTCTCCTACATGGGTTTTGGCGAGGAGTTCATTGTGACCATTATCTGGCCGCTGTTCATGTACACGGTGGTGAAGGAGTATTTTAACCTCGGCGCGATCGTCTCTTTGGCGACGCTCGCCACGATGCTCGTTGCCGTGGCCGTGGGAAGACTTTCGGATACCTCCAGTCGCCGTCGGGTGCTCCGGCTTGGTGTTGTGTATACCGTGCTTTCCTGGCTGATGCGTCTCGTGACCGGCGGACTGGGCGGCATATTTTTGGCCGATACCTTGTATCGCAGCGCGCGTACTGCCGTCGGCATCCCACTGATCGCGAGTACGTACGACGCGGCCCGCCGCTACTCCGTGACGAAGACCGCGATTTTTCTGGAGTCGTCCGTTGTTGCCGGAAAGCTCCTCGCCGCGTTTTTGTGTCTCATCATCGTGACGTTTTTTGCGCCGGGGTGGGAGCTGATGTTCCTGCTCGCTGCCGCTTTTACTCTGTTGTACGCCCTTCATGAACCGGAGCGCACGTGAGGAAACAGCGGCCCTGCTTGCCGCCCACAACATGCCGCTTTCGAAGCTGCGCGGCCAGCACCTGCTTGTCGACGCCACGCATCTTTCCCGCATCGTCAGCGCGGCGCGCCTCGGACGCGATGCCGTGGTGCTCGAAGTCGGTCCGGGGACGGGGCTGCTGACCGAGCGGTTGCTCCAGACCGGCGCACGCGTCACGGCAATCGAACTCGACCAACGGATGGCGAACCTTCTTGCCGCGCGTTTTGCCGGCGAGCCGCGCTTCACGCTCATCGTCGGGGATGCGCTGCAGGTCGTTGGGGCGTACAGCCGTACGCCCCTACACATGCCGCCCGGTTATGTTGTCGTCGCCAACTTGCCGTATCAGATCACGACGCCGCTCTTGTGGGAGCTCGTCGGACCCAAACGGCCGCTGGCGACGTTGCCTGCTGCTGTGACGGTTCTCGTGCAGAAGGAAGTTGCCGAACGGATGCTGGCTCGACCGCCGCATATGAACATGCTTGCGCTCCTCATGCAGACCTATGGAACAGGGGAGCGCATCGCCGTGGTGCCGCCGGGCGCGTTCCTGCCGCCGCCAAAGGTGACGTCGGCCTCGGTGCGCTTCGTCGCCGCACCGGTGCAGGGACGCGACCGTCTGCTGTCCTTGGCCCGGGCTGGTTTTTCTGCGCCACGCCGCACATTGGCTGGGAATCTTGTCGGGGGCGGCGTTGGCGACCGGGTTTCTGTGGAGGCGGCGCTTGCCGCGGCGGGGCTGCCAAAGGGGGTTCGCGCCGAGCGGCTTTCGGTTGCCGATTGGCAAAGGGTCGCCGCCGCTTTATACTGAAGGCACGTTTGGCGAAACGGCCGTTCTTCGTATGCATACGGACAATGCACCATGGGCTGAAGAACATCGGACCGTGCTCGTGGGCCTCCTGCTCATCACGGTCGTCCTGTTCGTGCTCGGCGCGGCGCAGATCGTTCGCTCCATCGGCGCGCCCTTCACCGCACCGACGGGCGCGTACAAGACGGTCGAGCAGGTGCGGCAGGAAGAGATTGCCGCGCTGAAGGTGCGCGACACGGACAGCGATGGTTTGTCCGACTACGACGAGCTGAACATCTACCTGACGAGTCCGTACCTCACAGATACTGACTCGGACGGGGTACCGGACGGCGAGGAAGTGCGTTCCGGCGACGATCCGAACTGCCCACGCGGACAGAACTGCGGATCGGGCGCAAGTCAGGTTGGTCCGCGACAAGCTTCTCCCCAAGATCTGACTTCGGCACCGGGGAGCCGCCCAGGATCGGTTACGCCAATTTCCGGCAATACGTTCGTTGGACTGACGCCGGAAAATTTGGAAACGCTCGACGTTGTACAGGTGCGTTCACTCCTGCGTGGCGCCGGTGTGCCGGAAGAAGTCCTTGCATCATTCTCAGACGAAGAGATCATGACGCTGTTCCGGGAGACGCTCGCCAAAAACAACCCGCTCGGCGCCGCCAGTTCGACACCCCAGTAACCTGTTGCCTCGGCCATGACTCCGCGCGCGCGAAAAACATCGGCCGCCGCTCTGCTCTCGCTGACCTTGCTCGTCAGCGGGTTCGGCTTTTTCACGCCGCGGCCGGCGCAGGCCCAGATGGTCGTGTCCGACCCGGTGACCGGCGCCAACACCACGATCAACAATGTCGAGGACTTCCTGGACAAGGTACTCCTCGGCGGCGTGACCATGGGGTTTATCAACGCGCTCAACTTTTTTGCACAAAAAATTGCTTATGACGCCGCGGTGTACATCGCCTCGGGCGGCAAAGGAGAGGGTCCGCTCTTTCAATACAAGGATTTCGGGTCATATCTCGGTGACGTAGCTCTCGGCGCCGCTGGCGAAGCCATAGGTACTTTCTCGGAAATCGGCTTCCTGGGTTTCAATCTGTGCGAACCAGCGGGACCGGATGCGCCGCGTATCAGCCTGGCGCTCCAGCTCGGCATCGCCTCGCAGTATGAGGCGCCGGAGCCGAAATGCGAATGGAGCAAGATCGCCGCATCCTGGGACACGTTCAGCACGAGTTTCGAAACCGGCGAAGTGTTGAAAAATATCCAACTGTCTATCGGTCCGGGCCAGACCGGTCTGCACGGTCTTTTCCAAGCGCCGCTCAAGGTTTCGGAGAAAATCGCTGTTGAGGAAGACGCCGCAACGAAAGATCGCGAAGAAGGTCAGGGATTCAAGTCATTGACTGATGTGGTGACTGGTCGACAGAAGACGCCGGCTGCCGTGGTCCGCGATACAGCGCTTGAGCAAACTTCTAAACAGCCTGGGAAGCAGCAAGCCTCGACCGCATCAGTCCTTGGTCCCGTGCTGTCTCAAGGTGTCTTACAGGTGTTGTCCGTCGCGCTTGGAACGTTCGTGAATACGCTGGCGTCCACGTTGCTTAACAAGGCGTTTGAAGAAGGAAGCTTCAATACCACGGGTTTTGACTTGGCCTGCGCCTTTAGGGACGCCGTGCCGGATTCGGCCGACACGCTCTCCGGTCTTAACTGTCCGCCGGACGTCACTGATCCGGAAGGAGTCGCCCGTGGCGGCAAGGCTGCGGCGCGTGCCGCCTACGCGAGTCTGCTCGCACCGCGCGTGCAGGAGGTTAATAATTTTGACGCTGTGGCTGAGTTCACGGTTTGCCCCGACGCCTTCCGCGGTCCGCAGAATTGCGCCATGGACTCGGGATTTGCCGCCGGCGTGCGCGTGGCAATTCAGAGCCAAGCCGTTTCTATCCGGGATGCCATCGCCCAAGGATATCTCCATGCGGACTGGCCGCTTGTTCCGCCAACCGGCGATGGTGCGTCGAGGAATGCCGATCCCTTCTGCTTCAACACCGGCTATTGCCACTCGAATCTGGTGAAGCTCCGGAAGGCGCGCATCATTCCGATTGGTTTTGAGCTGGCGGCCGAGAAGGCCTTGCCGCAGACGACTCTCGGGTTCGTCGTTGACGCTTTCAACAAGTGCGGCGACGTTGATCCGCTGAAGCGCGAATTCTGCAACCTGATCGATCCGGACTGGCTCCTGAAATATCCGCTGACTCAGTGCCGCGCCAAAGTCTTCGGCCCGACGTTGCTCGCCGGCGACACCGACATCCGCGGCGAAACGTGCGTCGACGCGCCTACCTGCATCGCGGAGAATCCGGACGGCACCTGCGGCGCTGGCTACGGCTACTGCACGCGTGAAAAGAACATCTGGCGGCTGGGCGGCGACGCTTGTCCGGCGCAATACGCCTCCTGTCAGGCGTACGCGGGTCCGAACAGCCGCAACCTGTCGGTCCTGAAGAATACGGTCGACAAGGGCATCTGTTCGTTCGAGAACGCCGGCTGCAACTGGTACGCCACTGAGCAGGATCCGGGCAACGGTTTGGGCGACTGGCAGCATCAGACCGGGCGCCTGTTCCTCGATCGCGAGGCCGGCACCTGCGAAGAAGAGAACGCGGGCTGCAGCGAATTCGTGGTGCGCGCCGGGGTCCAGGCCAACCTGGTGAGGAACCCGAGCTTTGAGTTGAACAACCAGACGGCGACCCGGCCCGACTTCTGGGAGGGCGTACCGACGACATATCCGCGCGACATCGTGGCAGCGGACGGCAACGCGGCCGTCTCGGCCGACACGGAAATCAGACAAAAGATCGGCGTCGATCAAGGAGAGGCCTATACGCTGTCCGGAGCCGCGCGCCGCGCCACGGGTGCTGCCGTCGGCACGACCGCGATCGCCTTTGACATCAGGGACGCTGCGGGGACACGGCTCACGATTCCCGCGGGTGACACCACATGCGCCGCGTTGAACCCCACCCGTCAGACGTTTGCGCTCGAAGTCGTTCCTACATCCGACGGCGTGTTCACCCGCGACGACTGCGCCTTTACCGCGCCGTTCGGCGGGGAAATCCTGACCATGTACGTCGTGACGCAAGACGGCGCGCTCGCCGACGCCATCCAGCTCGAATACGGCGCCACGGCAACCGCGTTCCGGAGTGCCGCCTATCAGGGCGAGCAGCGCGCCTACCTGAAACAGCCGCCGACCTGGCTGGGCTGCACGGGCGAGCTCAGCGATCCGCCGGAATGCGAACAGTACGCCGGCGTGTGCCGTCCGGACGAAGTGGGCTGCGACGCCTACACGCCCGCATCCGGCGGTTTGTCCATCCCGGGCATCGTCGCCCAGGAGAACCGCTGCGACGCGGCGTGCTCGGGCTATGCCACCTATAAAGAAGAAGCGTCGACGCTTTCCTACGCCCGCTATCCCGTGCATCTGATTCCGACGCGCGGCCGCACCTGCTCCTTGGCTGCCGCGGGCTGCACGGAATTCACCAATCTCGACGCCGCCGCTGCGGGCGGGGAAGCGCGCGAGTACTACGCCACGCTGCGCGCCTGTGAAAAACCGGTCGCCGGAGCAGTCGTCCCCGTCTACTACACCTGGGAGGGCTCGGACACGACCGGCTTCCAGCTCAAGGAATGGCGGCTCAAGGCCGAGATTGCGGCGGCACCGGGCGGCGGACGCCCGCCGGCGCTCATTCGCGGCACCTCCGTCGCCAGCTGTACGAGCGCCATCTACCTCGACG
Organism: Patescibacteria group bacterium; assembly: GCA_038054875.1. GTDB lineage: Bacteria > Patescibacteriota > Patescibacteriia > 2-12-FULL-57-11 > 2-12-FULL-57-11 > SCUL01. The sequence continues at coordinate 4,074 of JBBUJK010000027.1, read as the reverse complement.
GGACAAACCCCGATTGCCGCGAGTTCTTCGACGTGGCCGGCAACATTTCCTACCGTCTCTACTCCAAAACCATCGTCATTTCTCCGGACTGCCGCCCGCTGCGCATGACCGAGCTTCCGGTCGACCCGTCCGCGACCGCCGCGACCTGCGGCGCGCTCGGCGGCCGCTTCGTGGACGGTTCCTGCAGCGTCTGCGAAGGACTCGGCGGCACCTGGAACGATGTTTCCGGCGCGGGTCTGGGTTGCACCTTCAACGCCTTCGCTCCGGAATCGCGCTCCTGCACCGCCGCGGAATCGGACTGCCGTCTCTACACCGGAAACGCGGGCGGCAACATCCGCCGCGAGGGCTTCTGGGACTTTGAGGGCGGGGACCGCGAGGGCTGGGCGGACGCTGGGACCGCGGTGTCCACCGAGTCGACCGCCGTCGGCGGCCACTCCATCCGCGTGAATGCCGGCGGCACCCTGAGCCGCCCGGCGCCAGCTGCCGCCGCGAACAACACCTACTACCTGACCTTCTGGGCCAAGGGCCGCGGCGCCATCACCGCGCGTTTCTCCAGTGCGCCCCCCGACCGCTCCTTCACGGCCGGCGGCATCACGCTCGGCGGCACGTGGAACCGCTACGCGCTCGGCCCGGTCGTCGTCGACTGGACGCCGGCCGCGGCCGAAACGCTCGTGCTCAGCGGCTTCAGCGACGTGTCCTTCGTCGACCGCATCGAACTGACCAAGGTCGCCTCGAACATCGGCCTCGTCAAGGATTCCTGGACGATTCCCGCAATCTGCGACCAGAACGCCTCCGGCGCCTTCCTGCCGCAGGCCCAGCTCGGCTGCACGCAATACCGCGCCGCCCGCTCCGGCAACACGGAATACCTGACCGGCTTCGCCTCGCTCTGCCGCGAAAAGGCCGTGGGCTGCACTGCATATGTCGCCACGCAGCAGTCGCCCTCGCCGGGCCGCGAGTCCTGGAACGCGCTGTGCGTGCTCCCGACCGCGGCAGGCGCACCGACGCCCTGCGCCGTCGACGGCCGCGAAGTGTGCACGGTCGGCGTCAACCGCCGCTCCTGCCGCTACCAGGCGGACGACCTGCCCACGCCGGTGACGTTCGACATGGCCACGGCCGGCGTCTGCCAGGTGGACGGGATCGTGATCGTGGAGCCGAACGGTACGCCGGTGCGTCGCGGCACGCCTGGGGAGTGCACCGGCCAGCCGCAGGACATGGTCATCGTGCCTGCCGACAAGAACATCTATCTCGTCGACGACGACGCCAACACGTGCGAACCGGAATTCGCCGGCTGTCTGCTCACGGGACGTTCCGACGGCCGCGTCTGCACGATGTCGGACGGCGGCGATGTCGGCAGCGATCCCGACGTCTGCGTGCCGGGTGCAGGTTTGGATGCGTGTAACTGCGAGATCGATGGCGAGTCTGTCTGCCAGGTCAAAGCAGGGGAGACAGCGTGCCGCGCCCCGCTGCCGTTCCGCGAGCCGTTCTCGTCCACGGTGCGCATCAACTACGCGGAAACACCGGTTTTGAATGACCCCAAGCAGTACGGGCAGTCGCTCTGTTCGATCGAAGCCGTGGGCTGCCAGGAATGGACTGAAGTCGGCCCCACCACGGGCAAGGCGTACTTCAAGGATCCGGAAACGCGCACCTGCGAGTTCCGTGAGGACGTGCAGGTGACGGCAGATCGCGCGCTCGACGGCTGGTTCCGCTCCGGAACCGACATCCCGTGCGATCCGGCGCTTCTTGTCTCCGGCGAGACATTCGGCATCTGGAAGAACGGCGACGACCAGTACCGCGGCTTCGTCGGTAGCTGCCCGGCGTCGGCGTCCACCTGTTCCGAATTCCTCGATCCGGGGGACCGCGACACGCGCAACCCGCTTGGCCGGCCCTATTACTTCCTCAAAAACCAGAAGATCGACACCGCAAGCTGCCGCGGCCAGGTGAACCCGTTGAACGGCTGCGTCTTGTTCAACGACACGACCGACCCGAACGTGACCGCGAACACGCTGGTCACGAATAACGCGAGCATCCAGCGCGGCAACGCGTCCGTCTCGCCCGTGACCTGTCCGGGGGAGGGGTGCAGCCAGTGTGTTTATATCCGCACCCATGATGCGGCCGGCGCGTTCGTGCCGCCCGAGTCGACGACGATCGTGGCGGACGTCCGCTATCGGCTGACGAACGTCATCTGCGCATCCGACGCCGATTGCGGCGAGACGCGGGATGCCGAATACGGGCGGTGCATGACCGGAACGGGCGCGGACGCGAACAGCGCCGTGCGCGTCGGCCCGCAGCAGACCCGGACCAGCACGGTGACCACCTACGTCGACGATTCGGGAACGGAGCTGCCGGACTTCACCTCATTGCTGCGGAGCACGATCGTTCGCGGCAACGACGCCAACGTCGTCCTGAACGTCACCCGCGACCGCGTTTGCGGCGAGTGGCTGGCCTGCCAGAGCTCGACCCCGGTCTGGGATCCGTCGCGCAACCGCTTCATCGAAATTTGCGACGCCATCGGCCGCTGCAACGAGTACCAACGGAACGGTGACAGCACGCAGTGCGTCTCGTGGGTCAATCGTGAACCGGAAATTTTGACCGAGGATACCTACACCGAGCGCAACGTGAGCTACGCCGGGCTTGATTATTCCGGCTACTCCATTCCGCACCTCTTCGACGTGGAATCGCTGCGCCAGATTCCGGTCGGCCGGTTCTGCACCGGAGATAACGCAATCTCCTGCACGCAGGACAGCGACTGCGCACCGGACGCCGGCCCCTGCAATACGACGCCGGAGTTCCGCCTCTCCCGCGTCATCGGCAGTTGTCCGATCACCGCAGACGAGGGTTCGATCTGCACCAACCCCGACTTCCCGGAGCGCGGCCAGGGCCACTGCTGGCAGGGGGCCTGCGCCCAGGCGCCCAACGGCAGCCCGGTCGAGACGGAAACGCTCCGCCGCGACGAACCGCAACCGCTTGCCGCCTTGGGTGAAGGACAGAACGCCGAATCACCGGCTTGCCGCGCCTATCCGGAACGCAGCTCGCCGTTCCCGGACACCGTCGTGAAAGAGTGGACCGCCGTGAACGACGCGCACCCGCGCGCAGTTCCTCAGTCCACGCTGCCCGGCTTCAACCGCGCCGCGACCTGCGAGAAGGGTCAGGACTGCGAGTGCACCTATCGCAAGATCGAATATCAGAGCGGGCAAAACAAGGTGTACACCAGTCTCGACGATGCCGACGTGCTGACCCGCATCAAGGGTCTCTGCTCAAGCGGTTCGCGCGACAAGCAGCCATGCGATCCGGAGGGGGACGATCTGATCGAATGCGGCCAGGGCGGCACCTGCCAGGGGATTGAGCGGAATAACATCGTGCAGGGGCTGAACGGCTACTGTTTGGAGCGCGATCTGGGCTTCTCCTTGAACGGCCAGCAGACACACTCCTTTGCCGATCCGGCGCGCGCCTGCATCACCTGGCTGCCGGTGGACCGTTTGTCCGGCACAGTCGACGTGTACAACAACTACGCGAACGCAGGATTCAACATCGAGAACGCCGCCTTCTGCGCCGTGCCGGAAGCCTACAAGCGGGTGCGCGTCTCCGCCCGCGGCGACGACTCGCACGACGGCAGCGTCACATTTGCAGGCATGCCGGATTTCCCGTTCGGCTGGGGTTGCTTCGAAAGCTCGCGTTCCGCCGTGCAGACCACTTCCATTCCGTTCCGCGCGGCGGGCGGCATTGGAGGGGATATCGAGGTCACGACGCCCGGCGGCGGGCCATATCCGGAGCGGCAGTGTCCGGTCGAGGTCGGGTTCGTGGTGCTCAATAAAAACCCCAAGGACAATAACGGGAACATGAACTGCACCGGTGCCAGCTGGCCGGCAGACAATGACTACCAATACGTCTGCGTCCCCCGCAATTCACGACACATGGCCGATCCGGACAAGAGTCCGTGCGTTCCCATTGGAACGCGGCTGGAACGGTATGAAGTCTATGCGGGTCTGTGTGGGCTTGACTTGCATCGGTGTCCGACCCGCGGCGAACTTACAGTGGAGCAAGTCCGCGCCGCGTTCGGCGGTAACTACGCCGAAG
>JBBUJK010000026.1:0-13934 GCA_038054875.1 Patescibacteria group bacterium | reverse complement strand
TCTCTTTTATCTTCGACGTCGTGCCGTTCACGACGTCAACAGTGAATCCCTGCTCCCGAAGATACGCAATGTATCCTTCGCAGCAACCGCACGTCGGATCCTTGTACACGGTTGCGCGCGTTTCAACCGGGACGTTCGCTCCGGAGGCGGTGGCAGCCGATACCACCGGTTGCGCCGGCAAGGCGACCGGTGACAACAGTCGGAGCGCCATGACCGTTGCAATCCCGATCACCGCCGTTGTTCCGACGAACATGAGTGAGGCTTTCGTCATAAGGTCATGCCATGCTCAACCGGGCGAAACCGGCAAAGAGCAACGTAAACACGACGACCATGGCGACAGGTGCGATTTCTGACAGAAGATTCCGCTTTTGCGGGTGGAACCCCTTCAACAGAAGCGAATTCATCACGACGGACACCGAGCTGAAGGCCATGGCAAGACCTGCAAGCTCGGGCCGGAGAATGATGCCGATGCCCATCAGCGCGCGCGCCGCGATGGGGATGCCGATGACGTTGTAGAACAGCGCGAAGAACAGGTTCTGTCGGATCTTGCGCATCGTCGCTTTGCTGAGTCGGATGGCGCTGACCACGTCGCGCAGATCGTTCTTGATCATGACGATCCCGCCGGTTTCCATGGCCACGTCCGTACCGCTCCCCATGGCGATGCCGACATCGGCCTGCGCCAGGGCCGGGCTGTCGTTGATGCCGTCGCCGACCATGGCCACTTTGTAGCCCAGTTGCTGGAGCTTCTGCACCTCGCGGGCCTTATCCTGCGGCAGCACCTCGGCGAGCACGTTGGTGATCCCCACCTGTTGTGCGATGGCCTGCGCGGTCCGCTGGTTGTCTCCGGTGATCATGTAGACGGCGATCTTCATCTTCTTCAGGGTCTGCACGGCCTCGAGCGATGTCTCTTTGAGCGTGTCCGCCGCGGCCACGATGCCGATCACTTTCTCCGCGGTGGCCAACAGCATGGCGGTCTTACCGGCTTCTTCAAGCCGCTGGAGTTTACGCTCGACGCGGGTGAGATCGTGTCCGAGCGTTGCCATGAGCTTCCGGTTTCCGAAGGAGTACGTCACGCCGTCAACGCTTCCAGAGACGCCGTGGCCGGGGATCGCAGTGAAGCCCGTGACCTCGCTGATCGGGACGCCTTCGGTCTTTGCATAGGCCGCAATGCTTTCTGCAAGCGGGTGCTCCGAGGATGCCTCAAGCGTCCCCGCGATGCTCAGAATCTCGTTCTCGTCCAGGTCGCTCATCGACACGATGTCCGTGACTTCGGGCGTGCCCTTGGTGAGCGTCCCCGTCTTGTCGAAGACGACGGCCTGAATGCGCGAGGCCGCTTCAAGCGGCTCGCCTCCTTTGATGAGAATCCCGTGCTCCGCGCCTTTTCCCGTGCCGACCATCACTGCTGTCGGCGTACCAAGACCCAACGCGCACGGACAGGCGATCACGATCACGGAAATGAAGGCCAGCAGGGAGAAGACGAACGTGGCGCCCAGAAAGAAGTACCACACGCCGAAGGTCAGGAACGCGGCCGCGATCACGGCAGGCACGAACCAGGCCGCGATGCGGTCGGCGTGCGCCTGGATCGGCGCCTTGGACCCCTGTGCATCCTCAATCAGCCGGATGATCTGCGCCAGCGCCGTCTCTGATCCGACGTTCGTGGCGCGGAACTCGAAGCTGCCGTTCTTGTTGATCGTCGCGCCGATGACCGTATCCCCTTCTCGCTTTTCAACCGGGAAACTTTCACCGGTGAGCATGGACTCGTCGACCGACGACGAACCTTTCGTGAGCATCCCGTCAACCGGAATTTTCTCTCCCGGACGCACCAGGACGATGTCGCCGTGCACCACGTCCGCGACCGGAATATCGACGGACTGTCCGTCGCGCAACACCCGGGCGGTCTTGGCCTGGAGACCCATCAGTTTCCGGATGGCGTCGCCGGTTTTCCCTTTGGCGCGCGACTCGAGCCACTTGCCCATCAGTACGAACGTGATGAGGAAGACGCTCACTTCGAAGTAAAGGTCGGGAATCTTTGATCCGACAGCAGCCCAGATGGATCCGTTGTCCAGCACGAACCGGATGAAGGCGTACAAGCTCGAGAAGGTCGCGGTACTCGTGCCGATCGCGATCAAGCTGTCCATGTTGAAGGTCTTCATCCGCAGACTGGACCACATGCCCTTGTAGAATCCGAGACCGAGCGTGAACTGCACCACGAACGCCAGGATCATCGAGATGAACCCCGCGCGCGACAGCAGAAAGTTACGAAACGGCAGGGCGGGAATGAAGTCCGCGAGCATGAAGACGAACAGCGGGATGCTGAAGCCCAGGCCGATCAGGAATTTCGTACGGTAGGAGCGAATCTCCTGTTCGCGTTTGTTCCGCTCGTGTTCCTTGTCCGCCTGGTCGGCCGGTTCGGCCCGGTATCCGGCGGCCTTCACCGCAGCCATGATGCGCTCCACGGTGACATGACCGGCGTCATACACGACACGCGCCTTTTCAGACCCGGCATTGACGTTCGCGTCTTTGACGCCCGGCAGTTTCTTGATGGCGCGCTCAATCAGGCCTGCACAGCTCGCGCAGTGCATGCCGTAGATGCTCAGGTGAACGATTTTATCCCCCACGGGAGACGCGGACGGAACCGCGACGACCTTTGGCGCGACAGGAGCCGTCTGCGGCACGGGCGCAACGGGCGACGGCGCATAGGCGCTTGCCGTTTCAATGGCCGTACACATCGGCCGCAGCGTCTTCTGGAGAAACGCGGCCAGTTCCGCTGCCTGGGGCTGCCCGTCCGGGAATTCGATCGAACCGTTCTTGTCCACGGAGATCGTCCCCGTAAACCGGGGAGTCCCGTCGTCACCCGCGGTGATCGTCCCGTCGGCGTGGATGTCGCTTTGCAGGTGCAACCTGAACACGGACGCGCCCGGGACCGGCCGCATGCCCATCATTTCTTTTGTTTCATTCTCGGGAGCCGGAGATGCATTTGCAGGAAGAAGTGCGGGGGTGAGCTTCACCGCGACATCGGCCACGCCGAAGCCGAGATTCTCGACCAACGTCGTACATCGTCCGATGGTCAAGGCGACTTCGTCGAATTCCACGACCGCGTGCTTGGTGTCGAAATCCACCAGAGCATGGTGGACGCCGGCGAGCGCCTCAAGCGCCCGCTGGTTGCGCGCCGCACATGCCTCGCACGCCATCCCCAGGATGGTAAAAGTGGAGGTGGTCATACAAGACTGACACGATACGTGCCGAGAGACGAAATCTCCCGGATGAGTACCGCGGGATCAAGTGATGTGTCATGTTCGACGACAGCCGTCGCTCCTGCCACGTCCACGGTGCAGGACGTAACGCCCGCAATATCCTTGCAGACATTTTCAATAAGCGTTTTGCACGAGGCGCAATGCATGCCCTCGATGCGGAGAGTGGTTTGCATAGGTTCAGGCCGAAGGGAGAACGGTAAAGCTGCCGCGGTACATGCCCATCGAGCAGCTGAAGCCGACTTCCCCGGGTTGGGTTGGAGTGAATTCAATGGTGTTCAGACCGGGTTTGAGATACTTCTGAATACCGAGTTTTCGCGAGACAAGCGCGCGTTCGCACCCGGAGGCGTCCGTCGCATCGATGATCCAACGGACGGGTTTGCCGACACGAAGCACGAAGTTGCCTGGCACATAGCCGTCGTAGCCGGCCGTCATGTTGATCACCTGGACGTCGCCCGCAAGCGTGCCGCTTGTTTCAGTCGCGACGGTCGTTGTGGTCGAAGGCGCGCTGAATTCCGGCAACCGCAGCGGATAGCCGGCAAGCGCCAACCCATTCTGGAAGTTCCAGACGCCGAGAACGACGACCAGGGCGCCGGAGAACTTGTAGAAGAACCGGCCGAATCCCCCTTTCAAAGCAGACGAGGCAAAGCCAAGCGCAAGAAGCGATGGTGCGGTGCCGAGTGCAAAGGCGAACAGCGCCAGCGCGCCGGCCGTGAAGCTGCCTGTGGTGAGCGCGTAGAGCTGGAGCGCCTGCGTGAAGCCGCAGGGAAGGAAGAACGTGGCGCCGCCCAGGACAAACGGCGTCGCAGGATGCTCCTTACCTTCCGCGTTCATGATTCGTCTGGCCAGCGATTTGGGCATGCGCGGCATGAGCCGCTTCAACCACGCCGGTGCGATATGGAGCATCTCGAGCCCCATGATCGTCATGTAGGCGGCCGCCACGATCATGAAGATCGCGGTCACGGTCGAGGACGGCGCCAGTGCACCGCCGACGGCACCGAGCAGACCGCCGAACAAACCGTAGCCGACGATGCGACCGGCCACGAACAGGATGACGGGACGCATGCGCGCGGACGGACGTGCCGAGGGATGCCGTTCGTTGTACTTCGCGGCGGCGGAGAGCAGCACTCCCCCGGTGACGGCAATGCACGAAGAGACGGCAGCAACGAGCCCGAGGAGGAAGATCGCGCCGAGGCTCATGCCGCTTCCGATCGTCACGCCGGTTTTGAGCACGCCGAGCTTCAGGAAAATCGTGCCGATGAGAAGCACCAGCGCAAAGAGGCCGACGATCTCCGCGATGGACGGCCGACGATCGCGGGCGCAGGCATCGCGAAAGGCAGTTTCGTCCGTGAAGACCACGTACGACGTGTCACCTAACGCTTTCTGCAGTTCTTCCTGCTTGGGCGACGCTCCTGCACACACCAGACGCGCTTTGCCGCTGTGCGCCTGCACGGCGATGCGCTGGACGCCGCCGACCTTCTTCCAGGCGCGTTCGATCGTGAGTTCGCAGCTCCGGCAGGTCATGCCTTTCACATAACAGACCATCTCTCCGGTCACCGTCGTCTCGCAAACAACCGGCGGCGCCGCACCATTGTCCGTCTTCAATACATCGCGCAGGTGGAATCCTTGCAACGTGAGCCGGTCCGTAAGCGCGGGGAGGTCGAGCGGCGCCTGCGCAATGATGCGAATAAGACGTTTGCTCCGATTGACGTCAACCTGCGTAATCTGGGGAACGGACGCGAGGATGCCCCGCAAGGACTTTTCCCGACCGTCGTTTGTCAGCGCATCAACACAATATTTATAGATGTGCGGTTCCGCACTGTTCTCCATAGAGAAGTATTTACGCCTTGTTTAACGCAAAAAACAAAAGCTGCCGACAGCAGCTTTCAAAACGCGTTAGGCGTAGACCTTCCGATGGAGGATACCGCGGCGCAATGCCCAAGCAAGCGCAGACGATGCAATGAATACGTGGAGACCCCGCACACGACTTCGTACGCGTGCGCTGCTGACCGGATCACGAAGCACGGATTGAATCGCGGTGAGCGTCGCGATTCCCACTGCCAGAACGACGAGGAACACCGAGAATGCAAGGATGTCCTGCGAGATGGCCGGGACGATGCCAAACACCATGACCATGTGATCCGTGAACGAGGCAGCGTTCGTCAGGACGCAGGCGCTCTCACTCACGACAAGAGAACTCATGCCGGACGGCAACATCACTGCACGGTTGTGCGCCATCGTCGGCTGCGTGCAGACCCCAACACTCGCAGCAACAAGTGTTGCCGCGAACAGGAACGCTGCGATGGGTTGGAATATGGCGAGTCTCATCGCACGTATTACACGTCAAAAAAAAGTTCTGTCAACGAGCGTGCTGCGCATCTTACGCGACCGCGCGAACGCAATTGACCTGCTCTGACAGCAAGCATACACTCGCCATCAGGAGATAACAATGCAGGCAGCAATCCTCGCTGATGCGATCAGGGACGTCGATACGTTGGAACGGGTCGCGGAGAAGCACGGCTACCCGTTGCAGGTGATTCCCGCGTATGCGCTCGAACCATTCGCGCTCACGGTCCGTGGTCCGGCAGAACTTGCCGAGGCATTCACCACTGTCGTGGCAAAGAGCACGACGGGAGAAGTCGGCGTCAGGCGGCCGTAGCGGCGCTGTTCCATGAACGGCGTCTCTTTTTTATGGCATACTAGGTTGGTCGCCCGCTTCAGGGCAATAAACGTGCGCTATGAACCCGAAGATGCTCGCCACCTGGTCGTATTACATCGGTCTCGCCATCGTTGTTGCCACGCACCTCTACATGCTCGCCGCCGGCCTGCCCGCGAACATGATCATGGGTCATGCCATCCTCAACTTGGTCGCCGCCGGACTCGTCGCGTTCGGGTGGATGAAACGCTAGTCCGCCGCAACGGCACAAAAAAACACGACCCCTCGGGTCGTGTTTTTTTGTGGAAAAAACCGTTACAACTTTTCCTGTCCCGGCAATTTGGTGTCGGCTTCTTCGGTCGAGACGGGCTTCATCATCACGAGTGCTTTGACGATCAGCCACCCGCCGACGAGATAGACGATCATCGCGAAGAGCGTCGACCACTCAAAGACGCTGCCGGCGACGACTGGCGTGACCCGGAACAGGATCATGAAGGGTCCGGCAAACACCCATGTGGCGCCGTCGATGAACTTGGTGAAACCGGCCTGCGGATTGGCGGCGAAAAGCTTGAGGATGAAGCGGAACGCCAGCAGAACCTCGATGACGCCGACGATGTACCAAATGATCTGCGTCCCGCGATACAACGGCTTGATGTGCTGTGTCGAGAGCTGTTCCTTCTTGAGCGTGCTGCTCACCTCCGGCATGGGCGGCGTCTGATTCTCGGGCGTTTCGGATGGGGTATCCGTGGGCATAGGGGTGGGTCAATGATTACTGGGTAATATACGGCGCAAAGAGCGTACTGCCAAGGAGCACGCCGTCGGCCCAATACGCGCCTGTTGCGCTGTCGGGCAGGAGATCGTATGTCGCCGCACCGCCATAGGGCTCAAGATCGGCGGAGATGACGCGCGCACCATCGTAGGCGTCACCTGCCCGCAACTGTCCGACGGGCAGTCCGGTGATGGTTGGGTGGTTCGGTGAGACGCGAACCTCGCGTCCGTCGGACAACACGAGATGCACGACGCGATGTGCTTTAGGCGCGAGCGTCTGCGCAACCCGGACGATGGTGCTGACGATTTTTATACCGCGTGCATCAAGCGACCAAACATGCATGCCGACAGTCAGCTTTTGGACGTTCACCTCGCCCGAAGGAGTGGCGATATTCGTCGTGGCCGCCAAGCAGATCGGACACATCCGCGGCTTCGCGGCGTTCGCTTCCGTTTCGCAATACCATGGCGGCGGAGCATCACCCTCGCGCACGACCGGCGGTCCGCACGCCTGGATGCACACGTAGCCCTGGCCGCAGCTTGTATCGCCCTCGCCGCTGCAGGAGCGCTGCGTCGGCACTGTCGGGCACGGGGCGAATTCGCAGTTCGGACCGGTGCGGCCGACGGCGCTGCCATCCGGACACAACTTAGCTTCTTGCGTGCAGAATTGCGGATCTGGCGCGTTGCGATTCACGACGGGCGGCACCACGTTGCCGTTTACAGGAGCAGGAACGGGCGGCGGTACGGAAATGCATCCCACCCCGAGGAGGAGCATCGCGGCAAAAAAAGTAAGGCGGTTCATATAGAAAGGAGTATACTCCCATTGATCATTCATCAACGACACATATGAGTCTTCTTTGGTTCCTCCTCATTGGTGCACTCGCCGGCTGGATTGCGGGCATGCTCGCCAAGGGTCATGGCTTCGGTGTTCTTGGCAACATCGTGATCGGCATCATCGGCGCCATGGTCGGCGGCTTCGTCTTCCGGGTCCTCGGTATTGCCTCCTACGGCCTCCTGGGCGACATCGTCATGTCGGTCATCGGCGCGCTGCTGCTGCTCTTCATCGTTTCGCTTTTCAAGCGCGTGTAACGACAGCCCGAGACAGATAAAATGCGACCCCCAACGGGTCGCATTTTTGGATGGCTGCAGTGTACCATGTGTCCATGCACGACATACGCCTCCGCCTCTTTCTGACCAGCGTCGCGATCGCACTCGCCGTTGTTCCGACCTCCGCGGCTGCGGCGGTAACGCCGGGACAGCGCATCAAGCTCGTCTGCCCGAGCGGTGCGGCGGTCACGCACATGTGCAAAGCCGTCTACTACGTCGGCAGTGACGGAAAACGCCGCGCCTTCCCGAGCGATACGGTGTACTTCAGCTGGTATGCGGACTTCTCCGGTATTCAAACCGTGACCAGCAGCGTGCTGGCTGCAATCCCGCTTGGCGCGAACGTCACCTACCGTCCCGGAACAACACTCGTGAAATTCGAAAGCATCAGCAAAGTCTATGCGGTCGCGGGCGGCGGCGAATTGCGTTGGATGACGAGCGAGGCGTTGGCACGGGCTTCGTACGGATCCGGTTGGAGCAGCGCGGTCAAGGACATCGCTGACGTCCTGTTCTCGAATTACCGCTTCGGGACCGATATCACGGCTGCCGCGCCATACGACCGGGCCGCCGAAACTGCGGCCGCGCCGACCATTGAAGGTGCTCTCGAGAGCACCTTCGCCACGCGTACCGTGATGACGACGCGCGGCAACTTCGACGTCGAGGTGGTCACGCTGCAAAAGAGCCGCTTCACCATGATCACCGATACGGCCGACACTTCGGCATGCACAAACGGATGCGCGGTCCGATCGCTTGCCGACTATGCGACAAGCAACGACGCAACGATCGGCATCAACGGGACCTACTTCTGTCCGACCGAGTATCCGGACTGCGCCGGCAAAACAAACACCTTCCTCGCGCCGTTCTTCAACAGCGCCGCTCGCGTGATGCAGAACGCTTCGAGTCTCATCGTCCACAAAGGACCGATGCTCGCCGAGGCGACAGATGGGAGAACCTTCTTCTTCCACCGGACCGCCGACTTCGGCTCATCGGTGTCGGCCTTCGAGTCCGCGCACCAGGCGACGCTCGGCGCCGCGATTTCGAACTATCCCTCGCTCGTCGAGAACGGCATCGTCATTGTCGAGAGCGAGGAACGTCTTGCCGAAACCAACCCGACGGTCAAAGGACTGCGTGGCGGCATCGGCATGAATGACCAAAATTTCTTTCTCGTTATCGCGCACGCGGCGACCGTGACCGACCTGGCCTATGTCATGCAGACGCTCGGCGCACAGGACGCGCTCAACTTGGACGGCGGCGGGAGTGCCGCGCTCCTCTACGACAGTGCCTACAAAGTCGGACCCGGCCGGCAGCTTCCGAACGCCATTCTCTTTAGACACCGATAGGACAGTCGCGGCCGACGTGCGAGCAGCGTTGACACACTCGTCGCGACGCACTATCCTCGCCGCCGCCCTCATGCTGCTCATCGCCCTGCGATGACGGAGCGGGGTCTCTTTTTTATTTCGACTCGTTACCGAAACCCGTTGACGTCGATCGTCGCCGTTGCCGAGGTCTCGGCCGCGGGCGAATAGTCGTTAGCCCCGGCGATGTCTGCACCGAAGGAATAATTTCCAAAGAGAGAATCAGAAATGTCGTTGACCTTCGTGCCCCAATCAATGCCATACAACTCACGGGCGACCGATTCACTGGTGATCCACCGCAATACGCCACCACGGGCAACGGCATAGACATTGTTCACCGTCTCGAACTTCACGAGTTTCACGCCCGGACGGTAGGTGACGTTCGAGCCCAGCGGAATCGTGGCCAGCAAGGTGCCGTCGACGGTCTGGATGCCATCAAAATTCTCGTACCAGGAAAAGTACACTTTAGCCGATGGGAAGGCGTGGCGCTTGCCGTCGACGCCCTGGTAATACACCGAGCGACAAGGATCGAAAGCGGTGGTGTTCGGAGGGCAGGCCAGCTTGATCAGGCGCGAACCAAAGGACGGCGCCACCGGAGCCGCCACCGAGACGACGGCGCTCGGACCGTCGGCAATGGTGCCGCCTACCGTCATGCACTGCGCGCGGACGGCGTAGCTGCCGGGGTTCTCGAAGGTGTACGAAGCAGTTGCCGCACCCGCAGAGACCGCCATCGTCCCCCGCTCTGTCCCATCGACGACGAGGCTGCAGCTGAACGGAGTAACGCTCACCGGCGCGCTCAATGCTACGGGGATGCCGGCGGTCGCGGACGTCGGAGCGATCAGTCCGACGGACAGCGGCACAAATCCACCCCCTCCTCCTGATGCGACGGTGACGAGGACCGAGGCGCTCGGTCCGGAATCAAAGTTGCCGGCTACGTCTCTGCAGAAGACAAACATGGTGTACACGCCCGGCTCGGTAAAGACGTATGTCTTGCTGGCGATGCCGCCGAGGACGTTCATGGCGCCGACGTTCAAAAATTCGATGTACAGGCTGCAGCTGGCGATACCAGAGTCCACGTCGCTGACGCTGGCCGCGATGCTCACGGCGGCACCGACGGTGGCGGTATCTGGAGACGGCGCAGCAACGACGGGATTCGTATTGTCGGCGGCGAACGCCGGGAGGGCGACGCCCAGTGCGAACGCGATGATGGATCCTGTAAGGAGACGTTTCATAGGCGAAGACATCGTAACATGCGGACAGGTTTTTCGATCAGGCCGGCTTCCGCGCCCGCAGCAGGAGACGCACCACGCGCAGCTCATCGTATCCGAACGATTCCCCAAGAATAGCGCGCACCGGGGCCAAGGCGTCTTCGCCGGTGCGTGCAAAAGCGTCGGCGATACGTTCCAGCCGTTCTGCGGATGCGGGAGCCAGATGAGATGCGTCGACTTCGATGCCGCGATCAATCGCCTGCTCCAGATGCGTCAGGATCGTACCGGCGCTCAAACGACGGCGTAAGGCGATTTCCTCGATCGTCTTCTTCTCGGCAAAAAGCTTCGTGGTCACGAGCATGGTATCGGATAGTGCCCGGACAACGGTCGAACGCTTCGGCGTCGCTCCCGGCACTTCTCGTTCAGCGAGATCTTTCTCCGCCGCGTATCCGCAGATCGCCTGCAGGAACAGCGGCCCGTAGCGTTCCAACTTATCCTTCCCGACACCAAAGACGTTCGCCAGACTTTCCATGCGTTGCGGATACCACCGGGCCATTTCTTGAAGCGTGCGATCACCAAAAATCATGTACGGCGGCACGCCACGTGTGTCGGCCGCAGCGCGGCGAACGGCGCGCAGCTTCTCGAACAGAACGCTGTCGAAATTCACGATCTTCTTGTCGGTCGAAACCGCGACTTCACGCCGCGGCAAACAGTTGTCGCAGGCGCCGCAGGTGTCTCCTGCCATCGACTCGCCGAAGTAGCCGAGCAGAATGGCGCGACGGCAGGTGCGCGTCTCAGAATAGCGAACCATGTCCATGAGCTGACTGCGGGCGTGGCGCTGCTCGTCCGGATCTTCCATCTGCCGGATGAAGAATTCCTGCTTGAAGCGGTCACCCGCCGAATACCAGAGGATGCAATCGCTCGGCAATCCATCACGGCCGGCGCGGCCGGTCTCCTGGTAGTAGCCTTCGATCGACTTCGGCATATCCAGATGCGCAACAAGGCGCACGTCCGGTTTATCAATGCCCATGCCAAAGGCAACGGTCGCGACAACCACTGACACCTGATCACGGATGAACCGTTCCTGGACACGAGAGCGTTCGACGGTGGAAAGACCGGCATGATAGGCGGCGGCAGGAACGCCGTTGGCTTTCAAGTCCGCCACGGTCTTCTCCGTGCTCTTGCGGGAAAAACAATAGACGATCGCTGCTTGCCCGGGGCGGCTGCGCAGTTCACCGAGCAACATGTCGAAGGCGCGCTGCTTTGGCACGACGCGATACGTCAGGTTGGCGCGGTTCGCGCTGGCTTCAAAAACACGGCCGCGCTCCAGCCCGAGCTGCGCGATGATGTCCGCGCGCACCCGCGCATTGGCCGTGGCGGTGAGCGCGATGAGCGGCGTCTTCGGGAAACGACGGCGCAGGATGTGCAAGTTGCGGTAGCTGGGACGAAAATCATGCCCCCACTCGGAAATGCAGTGCGCCTCGTCGACGGCGAACAACGACACGTTGATCGTTTGGAGGAAACTCTGCACTGCCGGCATGGCGAGTCGCTCCGGCGCGAGATATAACAATCGGATCTTCCCCTGCACCGCGCGCAGCTCCACCTCTGCAATCTCCTTCGGCGAAAGACTGCTGTTCACGTATGCGGCGGAAATGCCGTTCTCCCGGAGGGAGTCGACCTGATCTTTCATGAGCGCGATCAGCGGTGAAATGACGACAGTGATTCCGGGCAGCAGCAATGCCGGCAGCTGATAACACAAAGACTTGCCGCCGCCTGTCGGCATCAGAATCAGGGAGTCCTTGCCCGCAAGGCACTGTTCCACGATCTCCCGCTGTGACGGCCGGAACTGCGTGAAGCCGAAATGCTTTTCGAGAAGCTCGAGCAGGCGGTCTTGTTGTTCTACAGACATAACGATTGGTCCTCCACGACGTCATCAGGCGACGCAGGCCGACAGTGTATCAGGAGTAAGGCGCTACGCCGCGTGGAGGTATTTGTCAAGGATGCGATGGCGATACAAAAACACGACCCGAACGGGTCGTGTTTTTGTGGGGTGGCCAGAGGGAATCGAACCCTCGCTAAAAGCTCCACAAGCTTCTGTGCTAACCGTTACACCATGGCCACCGTAAAGCCCGGCGCGGGGACCGGGCTTGGACTGTCCGTTATGCCGGCTCGGCGCTGGCGCCGATCTCGAGCGCGGGCATCTCTGCCGCAACCGCCTTTTCATCCTCGTCTTCTTCGTCGTCGTCCTCATCATCTTCATCCTCCAGTTCTTCTTCCTTGTCGTCGTCCGCTGCCGCTTTGACGACCGCCAATTCCTGATCAAAGAATCCATTGATGCTCTTCACGAAATCCGGCGTGACATCTCCCTGCGTGAGTAAAATGTCGAGCGCCACCGTCACCAGGGCACGCTCGTTGCCGTAGGCGGACGCTTCTTCACGAATAAAGGAGACGAACCCGTCGATGTCCTCCTGGTCGATATACTCGGGGAGCATATCAACCACACGCTGAGCCCGAACGCGCAGTTCGTCGTCCTCGGCGACGCCGGCATCGGAGAAGATTTCATCCAAAGATGCTTCTGCTTCTTCG
Source organism: Patescibacteria group bacterium (assembly GCA_038054875.1). Taxonomy (GTDB): domain Bacteria; phylum Patescibacteriota; class Patescibacteriia; order 2-12-FULL-57-11; family 2-12-FULL-57-11; genus SCUL01. The sequence continues at coordinate 1,009 of JBBUJK010000026.1, read as the reverse complement.
CGCATAAGTCACAAGTCTTTGCGGCTTTCTTTTTTGAGCCGATGGCTCACGGTATATCGCAGCCCAGGAAGACCGTCAAGGGGATAGATCATGGACAGCGGTTTCCAACTGCGGTACATATGGGGGGAACTCTTCTCCATATGCGCATCTCCCACTCCCTCGCCGTTTCCTCACTCGCCGTGCTTCTGCTCGGCGCCGGCTGCACCCAAGCCGCCGAACCCGCAGCCAACGCACCGGTCGTGAACCGTCCGACGACCAACGCGCCTGCCGCAAACACGCCGGCGAATGCGAACGTCAATGCACCAGCTCCGGCAGCCGGCGTGCGCGACCTGCCCGCTGCGACCGGCGTCGACGGGACGTGGAAAACGTACTCGAACGCGGTGCTCGGCTTCAGCTTCCAGACGCCGACCAAAGGAAAATACGCCCCGGAGTGGGAAGTGAAGTTCATCGCCGCCACCGATACGCATCTCCAAGACGGCTGCTACTCGGACATCTACGAGACGACCACCGGACGCGAAGGGACGCCCGAGCGCGTTTCGGTCGGGGCGCGCGAGTTCTGCCACGCGTCCATGGGCGACGGCTTCGCCGGCGGCTTCGGCTACGTGGACACCTACACGACGCAGATCGACGGCCGCAGCGTCGCGGTCATCTTCCGGAAGATCGCTCACAGCCCCGCGGCCTGCATGGATTCGGATCCGGTCTGCGCCGACGCCTTCGCCAAGAAGGCCATGGTGCTGAGCTTCGCGAGCGGCCGCTCCCTGTTCATTCTGGACGAATATCAGGCGCAGCTCGACACGATCATCGCGACGTTCCTGGTCACGGAGTGACGCGAAACAAAAACGTCCCGCCATCATGGCGGGGCGTTTTTTGGTGCCCCCGGTAAGAATCGAACTTACATGGCCGGCTTAGAAGTCCGGTGTTCTATCCATTGAACTACAGGGGCGGAACGCCTGAACCTACTTTTTTCTCGCCGCCGCGTCAACCCTTTCCCTTCTTGCCGCGTCTCGCA
>JBBUJK010000025.1:0-37959 GCA_038054875.1 Patescibacteria group bacterium | reverse complement strand
TGCCGCGTGCGTCGTGCAGCTGGGAAGCGGCACGTAGTCGCAGCGATCGGCCGCCTCGTTACACGTGTCGGCCGTGCTCGCGTTGCCGTCGTCGCAGACGCGGGGGATACCCGCGATGCAGCGATGGTCCGCGCAGCGCACGTTCACCGTGCAGAAGCTCCCGTCCGCGCAGACCGCATCCGCGTCGCACACATTGAGCGACGGATCGCAGTCCGGATCGAGCTCGTCGAGGTCTGGACAGGAGCTCGGCGTGGCACACGGCGTCTCGCCGCAGTCCTCGTCGATCCCGTTGCCGCAGATCTCGTGCACGCCGGGGTTGGAGATGCCCCCGGCGCCGCGCTGATCGTCGTCGCAGTCCCCCTGGTCGGCCGGCAAGGCCTCCCCGGAGTCGCAGCAGGTGCCGTCGGCGTCCAGGTCGCGCCCCGAGGGGCACCACCTGTCGCCGTCCTGGTCCTGCGTGAGCGGGTCGCTCTCGCAGGCCGTCGGAACGGGGCCGCCATCGGACGTCGGCACGATGCCGGCGTCGGCCACGGGACCCTGATGCGGTCCCGTCGACTCGGGGTCGTAACACCCCGCAACGACCGTCGCCGTGATCGCCGCAACCAAGAACACCATCGTTCGTGTCATCTGAGTCTCCTGTCGTTGTTTGTTTGTGCCGTGTGATTGGCGCTTCGAATCCGGTCAAACCGGTATTCGGGGGCGCCGCATCACACATGCACGCCCCAACACGAGGAACCAGATTGATTCCCCAGGTTGGGACGTGCACACGGCAGGATTCAAGGAACGCATGCGGGCACCTCTTGGAGATGCGCGCGTTGATTCATTGAAGGAAAAAATGTGTCCTGAGCGGAGAGAGGTGTTGTCCCTCTCTCCGCTCAGGTGCAGTCCGCGCTCACCTCCTAGAAGGTCAGCTGCAGACCGCCCATGACGCCGGGTGCGAAGTGCGGATCGGTCTGATCACTGTCGGCGAACCCGAGCAGCAACCGTCCGAAGATTCGCACTCGCACATCACTGCGCCTGTTGCCGACGATCGCCGCCAAGTCGACGTAGCCGCCGAAGCCGGTGAAGACTCCGACCGTTCCGTCGCGCAGCGACGTGCCGTTGCGTCCGAAGGCGCCGAGTCCGAGATCGAGTGAGAACTCTCTCTCGAGCACGAGCCGGAACGACGGCCCGGTGGCGACAGCGATGTCGAGCACCGGCTGGCGAACCACGGTCAGCCCGGCGAATCCCCAGAGGGACCAGCCGAACCGTTCCTGCAGCCACCAGGTCGCGTCCAGCTCCACACCGAGCGTGAACTCGTCGTAGAAGCTGACCGCAGGTCCGACCGAGAGGTCGAACTCACCCGGCAGCATCGGCCGTGCCTCACAGCGTCCGGACTCGGAGTTGAACTCCGCGTCCGTGTCGACGCACGTCTCGAGACAGACGACGCGATCCTCGCGGATCATCGTCCCTTCCGCCTGTTCGCCGACCTCATGACCCGCGACGCGCTCCTCCGTGGCCAGACGGTAGTCCCGGCCGCGGCGAAGGCATTCGACGCGATCCATGAACAGACCGATACGCCGACCGAGGTCGACGATCATGTCGCCGTGGTCGTGAAGGATCCTCTCCACCTCGTCGAGGCGGCGATTGATCTCCACATCCTCGGCAGCGAGCCGTCGGAGCTCGCTCCAGATCTCGTCGAGCGAGACCCGGGGCTCGTGACCACCACGCAACTGACGGATCAGGACGCACACGGGCGTCTGGTCCGTGACGGCGACGCAGAGGTTCTGGAACCGGGCATTGATCTCCCGGCGCAGACCCTCGAGGTCGTCGTCGTCGTCGCACGCGTCGCCCTCCCCGTCCGTGTCGACGTCCGACTGATCCGGGTTGTACCGGATCCGGCAGTTGTCGTCCGGGATGCAGGTGCTGCTCAGGTCCGGGACGCCGTCGCCGTCCGCATCGATGCCCACGTTGCAGCGGGCGTCGGGCGGGGGCGGAGGCGGAACCGGTGGCTCCGGAGGCGGCGGGGGCGGGATGCGCCGCGGGAGGCAGCGGTCGAGGATCTGATATCCCCGTACCGGCGCGCACCAGTGCGCGGTCGTCGATCGATCGCGCTCGCGCCGACAGGACCGACCCGCGCTGTCGCTTGCGCACTGGCACTCGGCGCGGCTGTCGCCAGCCGCGCACCAGGTGCCGTGGCCGCGCGCCGTGCACCGCGCCTCGCAGAACGAGGGCTCGCGGGCGATGGCCGCCGGGTCACATCCGTTGCGGATGATCTCCACCGCCGTGCGGTACGCCGTGGCACAAGCCGCCGAACGCGCCTCGCACGCCGTGAGCGCCGTCGCGGCTTCGCGGGAGAGGCGGATGACCTCCTCCGCGTTGTCCGCGTTGCACTCCGTGATGGCGTTCATCCGGTCCCGGATCTCCCGGGCCCGAATGCACTCGGGCTGCTGGCAGCTGTCCTGCGCCTCCGCGGGAGCGGCGGCGAGGAAAGCCATGGCGACGCCGGCCAAAGCCAGCGACAGGTTCGTCTTCTTCATCTGAGTTCTCCTCTTCTGCCTGCGTAGGCGACTTGGGCACTATGCCCATGGAGGCGCCTTCGCAGGCTGCGCGCTCCGAACCGCAGATCATGAGTGGTCTGCGCGTCGGAACGCGTGAGAACAACGTTGTAAGGAACACAACAGGGGTCCCCGCAATGGAGGAACCCTGTCGAATACAGGCCCCTCCGTTACGGAAGCCCTGAAGTGGTTTGGTGTGAGTCCTCGTGATGAGGAGGAGGCATCCCGGGCCTCGCACCAAACCGCCTCAAGGCTCCGAATTAACGGCGGACAATACCACGGCAGCCAGCTTTTGTCAACCCCGCCCTGAGCGGTAGTCGAAGGGCCGATGCCCGGCGTATCCGAGTCGCCGAGGGGCCATTCCCCAGCGATCTCACGAAAAAGGCTTATTTCTGGCCTTTTCCGCCCATTTTCAACGATGTGGGGACCCTAGCAAACAGGAAAACAGGGGTCAAGGCCCCTGTTTTTAGCTAGAAGTTTACTCCCTCAGTACTCCCCCTTCGCAAGGGGGAGAAACACGGGTATCCCTCCCTCTTGCGAAGAGGGAGACGGAGGGAGTCCTACATCAGAGCGGCGGATCCACGAGCATCACCTGCGGATTCCCTGCCAGATATTCCCCGCCCCGGCGGGTGAGGACATCGGCCACGGCTTGGGCAATGCGTCCGGCCTGCGCACGGTCAGGGTGGCGCACGGTCAGGGTCAGGAGACCGGTTTTTTCGTCGGGCGCAGCATGGATTATTTTCTGCCAGCGAACGCGACGGTCCGCATCCTTGTCGCCAAAATCTGCCCAGGAAATCTGTGGGTCCTGCGCCGCCACTTTGGTGAAAAAGTCGGTGCTTCTGACGACCGCGGCCAACACCCGCGCGTCATGGCCAGCTTCCGCGGCATCGCTCCGCGGGATCACCAAAAGCCGGACCGTGGCACCGGCACGCAATGGCTGGAGAAAAATAAACACGGCTGCAGCGGCCAAACCTATCACGACACACACGCCGACAAGACGAAGCTGTTTCGTGTTGAAACGCATATTAAGGTGTGAGCGTTACCGGAATGCGCAGTTCCTGTCCGTCGCGCAGCACGAGCAGTTCCGGCCGCGCACTGCTGGAGGATTCTGCGAGAATTTCACCAAGCGGACGCGAGGGAGTGACGGCGTCGCTGCCGACGGAGCGGACCAGATCGCCGACGCGCAATCCAGATGCTGCACGGCGTACTTCGGTCACGTACCAGCCGCCGCGCACGGCCAATGCCGGGTCTGGCACGGAAATAGCGGCGAGCGGCAGGCCGCGGACCCCGATGTCCGTGGCGGCCACGACGCGATCCGCAAGCACGCGGCCGAGCGCGATGCGCAACACTTCCACGGGCAAAGCTCTCCCCTGTTCTCCGGTTTTGGCAGGCAGAGCCACGCCGACCACATCGCCGCTGCCGCTAAAGACGGGCGCGCCAGGCGGCGTCACTTCGACCCCCAAGGCCAAGCGGCGCCGGAAATCGGCGGTTGTTTCTGGAAGAGATGGCGCGCCATCCTGCACGGCGGCGGAGACGAACGGCACAGGTGCAAACCCACCGATCGCAGGAGTGAACAGGTCATCCCCGGTTTGGAGTATGCGGCTGTCGCCAAACACGGCAACGGTCAGGTCGCGTCCGTCGGTTTTGAGGAACACCAGATTGAATGCAACAGCGTCGACGCTGCGCTCCACGGTCAAACGATGACCCGCGGCAGACACGAGCGTTGCCTCGGCGCTCCAGGTAGAACGTTCCACCGCAATCCACCCGTCAGCAGTCAGAACCACGCCCGCGCCGCGCTGCTGTTCCGCCGCAAATACCATGCCGGCAGCCGTTTTGATGCCAGCTCCCACATACACGCGAACCGTTGCCGCTGCTGCCCGAGATAACGCTTCGGCATCAACGCTGTTTTGTATGGAACGGCCGGTGCGCGTCCCTGCTGCACCTTCGGGAACAGACGGCGGCAGCACATATGCGGCAACGACCAGCGCGCCGGCCACACCAGCGGCCGCGGCCACGAGCGCGGTCGCGATGATCAGCGGTAAAGAAGAAGAGGAACGCGAAGTCATATCAAATCCAGCGGGCCGTGCCGACAATAACAACAACCGCCACAAGCGCCACGCCGACATACCGCTGCACCACGCGCACTCCGCAGGCCGAAAGCGCGTGCGCGCGCAAAAGGCCGACCACGGCGTAATACGTCACGGCGAGCGCGGCCCCGGCAACAAGAAACGAAACAGGCAAAAGCAGGAGTGCAACCGCGGCTTCGGCCAGGAGGAGCGATCCGGCAATGACGAGTCCGGGCAGACGTTCTCCGCGCACCTTGCTCACCCACAGCGTTTCCGCAACAAGGAGTCCTGCCACCCCGAGCACGGTGGAAGCCACGACCCATTGCGGGAGGGACAACAGGGATACGTAACCCAAGATGGACGCACCGATCAGGAAGAAAGCGGCAAGATTCGCGGCTAGAGACAACGATTCCAAGGAATAGGACTGGTAACGGGCCGGCTGCCGAACGAACAGAAATTGCGTATAACCAAAGAGGGCCGTGAGCATGCTCGTCCCCACGGCAACGGCAATACCGACGCCGCGATTCTCGAGCAGGAACAGAAACGCGCAGGTGCCGAACACAAGTGCCACCGGCGGCACTGCCAAAAACCAGAACGCGCCGGGACGCGCTTCTTTGCCGGAAACGATGATGAAAGACACCAGGAACACCACGAGCCAAACCACAAACAGCGGAGGCGCGTTGAGCGGATCGCGCAGTGCGACGATGAACAACAGCGCGGCGGCGAGCCCCGGCACGAGCGACAGAATGTGCCGAAGCAGCGGCATGGGCTTAGCGGGAAAATGCCTCGACAGCGGCGGCGAGCGCGGCGCGCGCCTCCGGAGACGGGTCTTGTTCAAAACGCGAAAGCGCGAGAATAAGGGCGAGGTGCGACGCGCGGGCGTCAGCCGGAACGGTCAGCCCCATGAGCGCATTCTTGGTGCGCTCTGCAGCGGCCGGGAGCGCGGCATCGTCGCCAGAGGAAAGCGCCGCGGAGAATTGTTGCACGGCCTCGTTGGATGCGGTCGGATAGTCGGCGAGCGGTTGGGCGGCGATCGGAACAGGGCCGTTCGTACCGGGCGTTGCAGATTTCGACGCAAACGTCTTCCAGAGGACCACACCGACGATGATAAGCACAAGCGCGGCAACCGCAATCGCCACGATCTGCGCCATCCTCACCGGTGACTTCATAGTTCCGGCGCCGTCCCGTTGCGCAGCGCGAGGTAGTCTTTCACAAAAACGATCGCGCAGGTGGCAATGGGAATGGCCACAAGCGCGCCGATGGCGCCGCCCAGCCGGATGCCGATCAGGACCGAAAAAATCGAGATGAGCGGGTTGATGCCCACGGCCTTCTGCATGACTTTGGGCACGAGCACGTGATTCTCCAACTGCTGAATGATGATGAAGAGGAGAGCTACGAGAATCGCCTTCAGCGGCGAATCAGACAACGCTATGAGCACCGCCGGGATGAACGCGAGCAACGGCCCGGCGTACGGGATGAACTCCATGAGCCCGGCGAACAGACCGAGCACCAATGCATACTTCACGTCCAACATGGCCAGTCCGCCGTAGATGACGATGCCGATGATCAGCATCAGTATGAGCTGGCCGCGCAGCCACAGCCCCATCTTCTCCTGGGCCTTCCCGAGCGCCACGGAGAGAACTGCGTACTTCTCCGCCGGGATGACTGATTTGAGCATCCGATGAATGGCCGCCTCCTCGACCACCATATAAAAGGAGATGACGAGGACCAGGATAAACGTGATGACATCACCGATGGCGCCACGGATGCCGGTGAACGCGCCGAACGCCGCGTCGGAAATCGTGCTGCCGATGTTCGGCAGCGAGCTCGGTGTCGTCCCGGAGAAACCCAAGAACGTCTTACCGAAGTCGAGCCAGCTGGGCAGCCATTCGCGCATCAGCACCGAAACGCTCTTGAACAGCTCGGTTGATTCTCTGACGACCGGCGGCACGATCTGTGAAAGCACGCCGGAGACAATGGCGATGAGCACGACGTACACCGCGCCGACCGCGACCGCCCGCGGGATGCGGCGTTTCTCCGCCCAGTGCGCCAACGGCAGGATGAGCGCGGCGAGCACGATCGACAGAAGTAGGATGAAAACAACGTTCGAGAGGTACCACAACAAAAAGACGCCCACGCCGACTCCCAGCGCGCGGAGGTAGGTCTTGGTGGAAATGTGGACGACGAGTTCCTGCTTGTGTTCTGCCATAGGACATGGGAAGCGTACCAAAACAGCCCTAGGAACGCTATACTTGTCCGGGCGTGATGAATCACGCCCCTACGCCTGTGTCCGACCTGCTTGCCGACAACCGCCGGGCCCGCCGCGACTACGAGTTCGTTCAAGAATACGAAGCGGGCATTGTTCTGACCGGTCCGGAGACCAAATCCGCGAAAACCGGTGGTTTGCGCTTGTCCGGCGCGTTCGTGGTGGTGCGCGGCGGCGAGGCCTGGCTGATCGGCGCGCACGTCGCCCGTTTCAAGCCGGCCGGTCCCAGCATCGCGCAGGACCCGGACCGGAGCCGGAAGATCCTCCTCCACAAAAAGGAACTCCAGGAAATTGCCGGGAAAACCGACAAAACCGGATTGACACTCGTGCCTGTTTCTGCCTATAGTAAGGGCGGTCGCGTGAAGCTTCGCCTTGCGCTGGCCCGCGGCAAACAGCAATTCGAGAAACGGGACGCGCTTCGCAAGAAGGCCGTGGACCGTGATACTCGCCGCGCGCTTCTTCGCCCGAAGAAGTGAGCAGATCTTTCCATATGGGGATGTCTGGATTCGATAGGATTCATCCGCCGGATGTGCGCGCCGCGATCCACGGCACCCGCGTCCCAATCCGTGGAACCTCTGAAGTGCCAACGCACTCACCAAGGTGACGAACGCATTGCGCGTTCCGAGCCTGGTCCCGTCAGTCGCCTAAAAACGACCTGACCGTCCCCCGCTCCGCGCCTGTCGGAGCGGATCCGGACGTCATCTACAGGCTCGCGTCTGCGTCGGCCCCGACGCAGCCGTCAGATCCACGGGGCTTGCGGCGAGCGTCTTTTGGACGCTTTTGACCGCTCGCCGGACTCTCAAAGCGTTCTACGCGCGTAGAGCATCCGCGGTCCTGAGTTCTAGACGTGGGTTCAAATCCCACCATCTCCACTTGTGATCATCAGAAGATGATCCCAGATGAAGATGTACACGTGCGTAGGGGCGACCCTTGCGGTCGCCCAAACAGGGCAGGCGCAAGGCCTGCCCCTACACAGATAATTTCATTCCACACAATGCGCATTTCGCGTCACCGCCGGAAGTTCCAACAGCGCGTCGAGGAACCCAAATTCCGCGTCAACGAAAAAATCGCCGTTCCAGAAGTCCGCATCATCGATGAGAACGGCGTCCACGTCGGGGTCCTCCCGCTCGCCGAGGCCATTGCCCAGGCGCATGAGCGCGGCCTCGACCTGGTGGAAATTTCCCCGAAGGACGTTCCTCCGATCTGCAAATACTTGAACTACGGCCAGTTCAAGTACGAACAGGAAAAGAAAGACCGTCTGCAAAAGGCCCATGCCAAGAAAGTGGAAATCAAAGGCGTGCGTTTGTCCCTGCGCATCGGCATCCACGACCTCGACATCCGCAAATCCCAAGCCATGGTCTTCCTTGAGGACGGCGACAAAGTGCAGGTCGAACTGATTCTGCGCGGCCGCGAGAAGGCCCATGCGGCCTTGGCCGAGAAAGTCATGTACGGTTTCGTTGAGCGCGTGAAACAGGATGTGGCAGTGCGCATCGAGCAACCCGTGTCCAAGCAGGGCGGCCGCATGACGCTGCTTATTGCCAAAATCTGAACCTCCCGGTAGAATCCCGCCGTTCCCCTATTTCGTATGCCGACCAGAAAAACCTACCAAGCCGGTGCCAAGCGGATGCGTATCACTAAGAATAAGAAGGTGGTGCATCGCACGGCCGGCCAGGATCACTTCAATACCCGCGAAAGCAGCAAGGTCACCAAAGGCAAGCGCCGCCACCGCGTTCTTTCGGCCGCCTACACCCGCTCGGTGAAGACGATGTTCATCCGCGTCTGATTTCCCTATGCCTCGCGTAAAACGCGGAACAACACACGTCAAACGCCGCAAGAACATCCTCGCCCGCACCAAAGGGATGAAGTGGGGGCGTAAGTCGAAGTTGAAGCTCGCCAAGACCGCTGCGGTCAAAGCAGGTGCCTACGCCTACCGCGACCGTCGCGTAAAGAAGCGTGAGTTCCGGGCGCTCTGGCAGATGCGCATCAACGCCGCAGCCCGCGAGCATGGCATGTCCTACTCGGTCCTCATGGGGAAGATCAAGAAAGCCAACATCGCGCTGGACCGCAAAGTGCTGGCAACGCTCGCCGTTGACCACCCCGCAGTCTTCGCGGCAATCCTCAAAAAGGCCGCCGTCTAACAGAAGAATAGAGAGAGCCCACCCTTGACGGGAGGGCTCTTTTGGTATATGTTCCTCCCTCGACGCAACCGCACACAGGGTGCGGGCGTCGTGTTAGGAGAATCGAGATGCAAGCTGGAACAGGGTCTGTACCCGGAATGCCTCCCCCGCCTCCACCGCCCAGGCAGGGCTGGCGGAACAGGATGAAATCGACGACACAACAGTTCAAGGCGCGCCTCGCGGGCCACAAGTGGCACGTGGCTGGCGCCATCGCGATTGCCCTGGTGGCAATCATGGTCGTCGGCGGCGGCATCATGGCCGCCATGGGCTGGATGAACCGGCCGAACAGCGACGGGGAGATCGCCGCAGCCGCGAGGGGTCGCGACGTTCCGCCGCCTTCCGCTGACGTACCGGACCCGAACGATCCCGGCGAGAGCGACGTGGTCGTGGACGACACGGAAGCAGCGCCCGTGGCAGCGGCCGACGAGGTCGCGGCAACGGACGACGAAGCCGATGCCGCCGTCGTGGTGGCAGCGGTAGAGCCACCCACGGCGCTTCCGCCTCCCACGCTTTCGGCGGGACCAACGGAGCCACCCGCGGTCGAATCTGCGGCAGAACCTGCAGTCGTCGCCACGGCCGACACGAGTCCCTGCGGCACGCCGGACGGGCTCACGGACGAGGGGCATCTGCGCTGTCTCGACCACGCACTCGGCCTGGCTCGCGCGCTCACCCCCGACTGGCATCCCACCGCCGCTCCCTGAGCGCATGGGGTACAGTCGCAGACGGTCATCTTCCACTCCAGTGGAAGGCGGCCGTCTTCTTTTTTTTAGACTCCCTCCATCTCCCTCTTCGCAAGAGGGAGGGAATGCTCGGGTCGCCCCTTCTTGCGAAGAAGGGGATGGGGAAGTGAAACCAGGCTTGACAATACCGCGTTTTCCCCGTACTTACAGAGCGTAGCTGTCCGCATGGTGCGGCAGTCACAATGGGAGGAAGTCATGAGGAAGATCGCTGCGGCCTCGGCCGCGTTGCTGGCACTGGTTTTCGGCCTGGTCACCTGGACCGTGGTCGCGCAGAACCGTGACCGGAGCGCCGAGGATGCGCCGGTCAGAGCCTCGCTCATCATCCGTCACGTCGTGCAGGAGGGAGAAAACCTCACCACCGACGACGGTCGGTATGGCCCTGGCGGCATCATGCAGCACTACCTGGGGCGACATCGCTCCGGGGACATCGGTCGGCTGCGGGCCTACGACGGCAACCGCCGCGTCATCTGGGTGGCGCGATGCGACTGGCCGGAGGAGGTCCCGGACGAAGAGCGTACCCCGCTTCAGGACTGCCCGGACGCGTACGCCCGATACTCGATCCGCCGCTCGGTCGGCCGCGTCATCGAAATTCCGATGCGCTGGATTCCGAGCCAGCGCCTCGCGGAGCTCACGCGCACGACGCCCGGCATCGCGCGTGACATGCGCCGCATCGCTGCGGCGATGAACGCACCCGGCATCACGCCGGCCGGCGAAGACTCCAGCATGGTCAACGAGGATCCCATCGTTGATGCGCCGGTTGCATCCGCAGCCGTCGTCGAAGTCGACACGGACACGGCGCCCGACGCCGGTGCCATCGCAGCAAGCGATACGGAATACAACCCCGACGCCGGTGTCGTCCTTGCGGGCGGCACAGGTGGGACGGGCGGCACAGGCACCGGTGGTGGTGAAGACGTCCCGAGCGACAACACAGGGTTCACTACCATCCTCCAAGGAATAGCGATCACCGTCGCTGCGATCGCAGGACTGCTCCTGCTCATCGCCTTTGGATGGATACTCTGGGAGCTGACACCGCCTGCGACAAAGGCGCTCCGGCGCCGCTGGACCGCCTACAAGCGGCTGCAACGGCAGAAGGCCATTCGCGCCCAGATGCCCGTTGATCCGAACGACAATCCGGAGATGGTGCGGAGGGCACGCGACGGCTACCGCGATGGCAACATCGCGCTCATGGCCGAGAACACAACGCTCCAGCAGCAGGTCACCGACACCAAGGTCGCGGACGCCGCCCGCAAGGACATCGAACGCGTCCTGAATCAGGTCGGCGCCCAGCTGCACCCGTCGCCCGCTGCAACACAGCGCATCGAAGAGCTCGAGCAAGAGCTCACTGCGGCGAGAGAGGAAGTCGCCTCGATCGGCAGAAGTTCGGTCGTGGAGATCAACGATCTCGCCACAGAGCGTCAGGAGACCGTGAGCTCGCTCGAGAAACGGATCGCCGATCTCGAGCAGGCGAACGCGGACCTCGCCCAGAGCATCGCGAGCGGCGGACGGCCGGCGCGCGAAGATGCAGACGACGAGCTGGCGAACGAGGAAACGCAGATCATCCACGTCGACCAGGTGCAGGGTACGCCCAGCATCGAACCACTCGCAGGTTCAGAAACCTCGCCCGGTGTCGGACTGGCAGAGGTCGCAGGCGCGCCCAGAGGTGTGGCCGCCCCAACACCCGTGCGGAGCACGGTGGGCTACGAAGCCATGGGTCGTGGGGATGCGACCGTCGAAGTCGTCGTTCCCAGGCCAGACAAGGTGCCATCTGCACCGAACGCGCCTCCGGAGACGGATGCTCGCTCGGCACGACAGAAGCGTAGGGATAAACGGAGAGGCACTCCGTAGTCCAACGCTTCTCCGACACGCCGGTATCCGCAAGGATGCCGGCCGTTTTTTATCCTAGAAGTTCCCGTCGATGGACGTCGTGCCGGCGGTGACCGTGGCCGGGCTGTAGTCCAAGGCCGATGTGATGTCGGTGCCGATCAGGAAGTTGCCGAACAGGGTGTCGACGACATCATCGAGCTTCGTGTTCCAAGTGCTTCCATAGATTCCCGCGGCCACCGTCTCATTGGAGATGCCGCGCAGAATGCCGCCGCGGTCCACGGCATACACCGTGTTCACGGTCTCGAATTTCACGAGCCGCACGCCCGGCCGTGGCAGGACGTTTTTGCCGACGGACAACGACGCCATGAAGGCAGCGTCCACCACCTGCACCGTGGAAAAGTCATTGAACCAGGTGGCGTAGATGCGCGCGCTCGGGAATGTATGCCGCTTGCCGTCGCGGCCGTAGTAGTACACGGCCTTGCAAGGATGATAGCCGTTCGCGCCTGCCGGGCACGCCAGCTTGATGAGGCGCCCGGGTACGGCGGATGTCGTCGGCGGACTGATGCGGCCCGCGCCCAACGGATTGTAGCCGTTGCGCACTTCCGTGCCGTCGGCAAATCCGTCGCCATCGGTGTCGCGGTTCGTGGGACTTGTGCCGTAGACCGCCTCATCGGCGTCGGACAAGTCATCGCCGTCCGTATCAAGATCCGCGCCCGTGGAAATTGGAACCGGCGTGGGCGGTACCGGCGTCACGGCTGCGGCCACGACAATGGTGCGCGAAACGCCGATGCCGATGTTCCCCGTCGCGTCCGTGCAGCGCACTTCCACGGCGATGTTTCCAGATGAGGAGAACGTGTGGCTACGCGAGGCGCTCCCGCCGGACACGGCCATGGTGCCCTGAGAGACACCACCGACGTAGAGCGTGCAGGAGGAAATGCCGATGTTGTCCGAGGCCGCGACCGTCAGCGTGATCGCGGTTCCGGCCGTGGCCGTGGTCTGCGCGACCTGGCCGACGATCGGCAACGTGGTGTCCGCCGTGGCAGGCGACGCGCTGACCGTGACCGTTGCGCTGCCGGTTCCCGTATTCCCCGCAGCATCAACGCAGCGAATTTCCACTGAGGAACTTCCTGCGCTCGCGAAGGTGTGACTGCGGCTGGCGACGCCGGACGAGACCGTCATGGCGCCTTGCGACGTGCCGCCGACGTAGAGCGTGCAGCTGCTGACGCCGATGTTGTCAGCGACCGTCGCGGTCAGCGTAACGGCGCTGCCGGTCGAAGCCGTTGTAGGTCCAACGCCTGTAACCGTCGGGAGCGTGGAATCAGCTGCAGCGGCGACAACAATGGTGCGCGATGCGCCAGTCGTCGGATTCCCGGCGGCATCTGTGCAGCGAACATCTGCAGCGTAACTTCCAGCTGCCGGAAAAGTGTGGCTGCGGGAAGCAACCCCACCCAAGACGGCCATCGTCCCTTGCGAAACACCGCCGACATAAAGCGAGCAACTGCTGATGCCGACGTTGTCCATGGCAATGGCGGTCAGCGTGAGCGCGGTTCCGGCCGTGGCCGTGGATTGATCGATCTGGTTGACGACGGGCGCCGTGGTGTCGGCGGGCGCAGAGACCGTCACGGTCCGCGATGCCGTACCCAGGTTGCCGGTCCGGTCAAAACAGTTCACCTGGAGGGTATGCGAACCGGCGGTGGAAAACGTCACGCCGGAGAGCGAGTAGGTCGAGCCCGACGGGGTCATGAGGCCGGACTCTACACCATCGATAATTCCCCCGCAGGTGTTGATCCCGGAACCGAATTCGTCATCCATGGCAAACGCGCTGATCGTCGTGGCCACGCCGACCGTGGCCGTGGCCGGCAGGAGGTTCGAGACCGCCGGCGGCGAGTTGTCCACGAAGATGGTGATGCTCGTCGTCGCACCGTTCGCGAAATTCGGTACCATGGCGCCGTCGCGGCAGCGGGCGTAGATGGAAATGGTCCCTGCGGATCCCGTGTATGTGTAGGAACGGGTGGCCCTCCAGTTCATGCCGCTGATCAACGTCATGGTCATGGCTCCCTGGTTGACGGTGTTCACGTACAAATCGCAGCCGTCGACGCCGGCAATGTCGTCGCTCGTCGTTACATCGTAGGTCGTAGCTTGGTTCTTGTACGTCGTGGTCGGCGTGACCGAGGACACCACGGGCGGCGTCGAGTCGGTGATGGCGGCGACGGAGAGCGGCGCCATGGCCGAAACGGCCAGAGCAGCCAGAGCGAGGCGAGAAATAAATGTGCGCATAGGCGAAATAACGGGCCGATGGCCCAGATCGCAATCACTATACCGCTTTTTCGTCATCCCAAGGAGCCGCATGGCCAAGCCATGTCATTTCGAACCCCCGCGGGGTGAGAAATCCCCGATCATCCAGCAGGAGCATTGACAGGTGCCCATCCCCGATGTGGGACGATAGATGGGTATGCACGACCGCAACTACTGGGTGTACATCCTGTCGAACCCGCGGCGCACGACCTACTACGTCGGTGCCACCGGAAATCTACAAGGGCGAATTAATCAGCATCGCTCGGCACACCGAGGCGGTTTTACGGCAAGGTACGGCTGCACGCATCTCCTCTACGTGGAGAAATTCACCGACGTTCGCGATGCGCTTGAGCGGGAAAAACAGATCAAGAGGTATCGCAGAGAGAAGAAGTTATCCTTAATCCGATCCACCAATCCCGGACTTCTTGATATGACTGATCTTGTTGGGTGATCGGAGATCTCTCACTACCGTTCGAGATGACAAACACTTGTCATCCAAAGGAGCCGCGTGGCACACCCACCTGTCATTTCGAACCCTCGCAGGGTGAGAAATCCCCGATCATCCGGTAGCCGCGCGATGACAAACACGCTCCGGGGTGAGCGGAGCGTGTCGTGGACGTGACTACCGGCGGATGATGCCGGTGACGTCGATAAACGGCGTGGCCTGCGACCCCATGACGGACGGCAGCTTCCCGTCCCATTTCTCGAGTGCCCGGAGCTGGAGGATCTGCGGGCTGGACTGCAACGCGGCAGATTCGATGCGCAGCGCTTCGGCTTTCCCGCGCGCTTCGGCAACCTGCTGCTCCGCTTCGAATTTGATCTGTTCCAGTTTGTTCTTGGCGGCAAGGGCGCTCTGCTCCGCCGTCACCTTGAGCTCGATCGCGTTGTCGAACGCGTCGGAGAACCGGAAGTCCACGATGTTGAAATCGTCGATCAGGATGCCGCGCGACTCGAGCTTGCTCACGAGATGCGCACGGATCGCGTCCCGCACCTCCTCGCGCTTGGTGATGAGTTCCTCGGCCGTGTATTTGGCCGTCGTGGATTTCACGGATTCCTGCAACGCCGGGTCAATCAACCGGGTGTCGTATTCGAGGCCGACTTCCTGGTACATGTTCGTGACGCGCGTCGGGTCGAGATGGTAGTTCAACGCCACTTTGGAATTCACGGTCTGCAAATCCTTGGACGCGGCCGTGGCCTCCACCTCTTCCTTCTGGATCCTCACGTCCATGATGACGATGCGTTCCATGAGCGGAATGCGCAGGTACAACCCCTCGTCGATGACCCGGTGCGTCACCGCGCCCCAGCGCAGCATGATGCCGCGTTCCCCCGCGCCGACCGTCCCAAACGGCCAGAAGATGATGAACAAGAAGACAAACGCGACAAAACCGACACCCCCAAGAATGGCATAGCGTTTCATATGGCAAGAAACTTACGGGAACTGCCGCGGGAAAGCAAACACGCTCCGGGGTGAGCGGAGCGTGTGGTGCGCGTTACTGTGCTTGGATCTCTTTGAACTTTTCGAAGTGAGGCGGCGGATTGCCGTTGCCGTTGAAACGATGCTTGATAACATGTCGCATCATCTTCCCCGGCTTGGGGTGATTGGCCATCCGCTCCAGGATCTTGTCGGCCTGCTCCTGGGTGAGCTTGCCGCTCGCGACCCGCGCCTGGATCTCCGCCGTGGCGCGCGCGATCATCTTCTCCTTCATCTGCTCGGGCGTGATGCCCAGCTCTTTGGCGATCTCCCCCGGCTTCTGGCCGGCGTCGATCTTCTGCTTGAGCTGATCCACCGTGATCCCGAGGTCCTCGGCAATCATGGCCTGTATCTCCGTCTTGTCGAGCCGCGGGCGCTGCACCGCTCCGACGCCGCCATCATGGGCGTAGACGAGCGATGCCGAGGCCAGCGTGCCGGCGAGCGCGATGCCCGCGGCAGCCGCAGGAAGGGCCTTTCTCATGCGCATAGTGTTTTGTGGGTTACTGAGTGAACCGTCCTCTTTGGTGCACCGTACCCTGAGATACACGCGGGCTGTGGGGAGGGTTACACCGTATAAATAACATCCTTCCGTTCCACGACAACCTTCCAGCCATGACGCTTGGCCGCCACAAACAGCTTGTGATTGGGGTTGAAGCAGATAGGATGCGCGACGAGTTTGAGGAATGGGATATCGGCTTCCGAATCCCCGACGCCGATGGAGTCTTTGAGCGTCAGTCCTCCGCGCTCCACCGCGCGCTTAAGAATCTTGGCCTTATCGGAGATCAAATCAAGGTGCGCTGTTTTTCCGGTCAGCCGTCCGCGCGGATCCGTTTCGTAGATCCTCCCGTAGACTTTATCGAAGCCCCATTTTTTGCAGAACGGATCAAGAATAATCTTCGGAGAATTCGACACGGCCAACACAAAATACTTCTTCCGCCGCAGGGTCTGTATGAGATCGCGCGTGTAGCGGTAGACGCGTTTGCCGGACGCAGCCACGACCCTGTTGGAAATTCTCAAAAAGGTCTTGCTCGGCACTCCCCGTATCCGCGACTCAAAGGCCCTGACTACGGCGCTGATGTACTCCTCATACGAACCTTCACGATCGAGCCACTTCGCGCGTGCCTGGGCGTAGACCTTCTGCGTTTCTGCCGGCATCACGCCTTCACGCACAAAAACCGCCATCAATTCAATCAGCAGACTGGAGCGGAAGATCGTGCCGTCGATGTCGAATATGGCGACCTTTTTCATGACTTGTATTATTTCTTCGGTATCGCGATTTTCCATTCTCCTTTCTCAAGAAAAGCCTCTATCGTCTGCCTGTTGGCTTTATTAATGAGGTTTGAATGCGACAACTTGTTCTTCTTTCCATATGCGGAGAGTGACATTATTTCCGCACCCTCTAAATAGGCAAGTCTTTTATGGTAACTGTTCGTGAGCGATTTTCCGACAATTTCCTCCATCGTTTTTGTCGTGCCATCTGCATCAAATTCCTTGAACGCTTCGTAATACATCTTACGGTCGATAAATTTAATATTCACCGGTACAAAGCCCTCTCGAATGAGCAAGTAATTATTCATCACTCTTCCGATACGACCGTTCCCATCAACAAACGGGTGTATGTATTCAAAGGTGAGGTGCAGACGCGCAATACGCCTGATGATATTTTCATGACTTGCGGCGTTATATTCCGCAAACATCTTTTCAAGTCTTTCTTTCACTTCTTTTGGAGCCGGCGCGATATGGCTCCCCACTCGAACATATTCATCATCACTTCGAAATCTTCCGGCAACATCATCGCGGATGTTTGAAATCAACATTTTATGAAGCGACAAAATCACCTCAAGCGTGAGCTCCTGCTCTTTCGCTCTTTTGTCAATGTATGACACGACGCGCGCGAGATTCTTTGTTTCAAAAATTTCCCGTTCGGAAACGAATCTGTCCAAATTAATCTGAAGAAGTATCTTTTCCGTTTCTTCAAAACTCAGCGTGCTATTTTCAATCGCGTTTGAGTTGTACACCTGCTCAGCTACTTCGGCCTCACTGATAAGACGAATAAGCGCATCTTTGCCTGTGGATGCTTTGTAATATCTCTCACGGAGAGAGCTTATTCTGCTAAAAACATTCAGTATTTTCGCCATATACCTCTATTCTAGGCAGTTTTCACGGTTTTGTCAACATAACCGTGAAAAACTACTCGTAAACGCTGATTTTCACGGTTATTGCGACCGGTAAAAAAGAAAAGCGCCGAAGCGCTCTCGCGACTGCTGCCGCGACTAGTCGATCTCGCCGAGATCGCGCAGCCGGGCGATGCCGTCCTTGAGGATCTGCGCGTGGTCGAAGCCGATGTGCAGTGACGACAGTTCGTCGGGACGGAAGGCCTTGACCTCGGCGATGTGCTCCCCCGGCCACATCTCGCCGCCGACGACCCGGCTCAGGAACGAGAGCGCGATGTCGCCGTACTCGTTGATTCGTTGAAGGTCGTCGTAGAAACGGACGAAGGACTGCTGCATGGTGTCGCACAGCGGCCTCACCACGAGCCCGGTCTTCTCGCGAACGCGGCTGCACATCGCGCTCTCCATGTTCTGGCCGATGCGAACCACCGTGCCAGGCGTGTGCCACACCCCAGGCCCTGTCTTGGCATCCGGTCCGCGCTTGGCCAGCACGATCAGCCGACCAAAGAGCACGATCGGATCCACACCGACGTAGGCGTACTGCTGCTTTTGTTCCGTCACTCGTTTCCTCCTGCGAGGACCCTAGTCGAACACGAGCGTGGGAGTCAAGGGTGCGATATCTCAAAACCTGACCCCGAAAGATCGGAGATCTATCTTAGGAGACAAGCGCATCGGAGAAGACCATGATTTCTCTTCCTTTACGTGACTCGTAGGCATTGTAGTTTAAAGAGAAATTCACAACTTGTCTGTCTGGATAGAGTGCCTTGATCTCTTTCTTGTTATCGTAAGTAAGCAACCAGAAAGCATCCGGGCTATCATTCAGGCGCTTAGCCAGAGCAGCATGGTTGTCCTTTTTGTAATGGTTCAGATAGAGTGTCGCGCCTTTCTCAAAATATGGCGGGTCAAGATAAATAAAAGCATTTTTCTTTTTCAAATAGGCGCCGATCAGCTCAATCCCATCTTTGTTGAAAACAGAAATTCTGTTTTTATAGAGAGACAACTGATGGATTCGTTCTGACAATTTTTCCTTATTAAATCGGGCGTCAATTTTCCACTTCCCCTTTTGATCTACACCACCAATCGGTCCGCCATCCAAAATGCCGGACATGTTTGTTCGATTGAGAAAAAAGGTTGCGAACCCCAACTCAAACCGTTTGGCTTTAGGATTACTATAAATTGCCTTCTGTTTTCTCCACTCTTTTACCGTGATTGGGGTCGAATGAATTTTCTTTATGAATTTTGCGGAATCAAAAATTGCCGACCTCCAAAACGAGTAGATTGCTTTATCGAGGTCGTTAATGACGATTCGTTCGACTTTCTCCAAAAAAAGCAAAGCTAGTGCCGCTCCTGCGCCACCGGCAAATGGTTCGATGTAAGTTACATTTTCGAGATTATTTTGCTTGATCACTTTGTCGAAAAACGGAAACAGAGAGGTCTTTCCTCCCGGGTACCTCAAGGGGCTATAATGAAACTTGTTGTTTCTTTTGTTATTTATCTTGAACATTTGGTTTCGGTTTGGGGCTCAGAATGTATCGGAATAACTTCTCCATTGCATCCCACGCATCCTCAACTTCCTTAGCGGTTGCGAAGACACTCGGATTATGGTTGGTAGCGTTCAAAGCTTGTGCCGAATATGAGGTCATCGTGGTATCAGTGATGATTTTCTGCGTAACCTGCGACAACTCAATATTTTTTTCTGCGACCATCTCGTCTTTGAATGCGACCAGAACGTCATTCAAATAAACGTACTTTCCTTTTGTAGGCTTTACGGGACGGCCGCACTGATCGAAGTATGACTTCAGTGCGCACTCCAAAAAACTCCGAAGTAGATCATGTGATGCATTAGGGAATTGGTTATAGTCAATTCCCTGTAGCTCAGTAAGCATCCTCCGCACACCGGGGCATTGAAGTGTGAATTGAATATCTTTCGGGGCGAGCTTTGTCCTTTTTCTGGTTTTGACGGCCGGGACGGCATCTTTGAAATCTTTGCTTGTGAGTACCTTGCCTGCCTTCGTCTTATTCGGAATGTCTGCTTTCGAGAAACTAGCGATATAGTCCTTTCGGCTTTTTTCGTTGTTCAGGGTACGGGAATCAACAACTTTTTCGACAACGTCCTGAACAACTTTCTTGAAACCCTTTTCAAATTCTTTCTTGTCAATTTTTACTTGTACATCTCCATCGCCATCGAAATCAAAGCCAAGAAAATCGCGGACGTGTTTATCTTCATAAAGTCTCTCGACGGTCGACGCTGGGAAGGAGCGCTCGTTATGTACCTTTTTTGTGATTTGGTCGGAATCGTATGTTATGGATTTCGCTATCTTGTGAACGTTTATCAGCCGCAAAAACTTACCAATATCAACGGTAGGATAATCGTTCCGCAAATCCTGCACGGTTTTTCCACTCTCAAGTTGTGCCTTGTAAAAATACGCCTGTCGCAATGGACGCCATGGGCGTCTGGTATTTTGCGTATGCTTACTTGCCAAAAATTGACTGACTGAATCACGACTAGGCGCAACGACAACCTGGATTTCTTTCAATGCCGGACCCGTAGTTTTAATCAACTCACGGACAGCATTTTCCTTCGTGGGAACAATTTCCGGCCGCCCTAACACCTTAAGTGCCGCAAGTCTGCGATTGCCATCGATGACGATGTACTTTTTGCCTTCCTTAATGACGACTGGCATCTCATCCGGAAAGAATCCGTCTGATGCTATGCTTTCCAAAACCCGCATTGCTTTTTCATTGGAAAACAAATCATTGATGAGCGCCTCCTGAGAGGATTTGAGCTCAAGTCCCAATCGAATATTTTCGGGGTCAAGAAAAAGATCGGTAACTTTTACCTTTGGTTTTGGCCAATCGCCGTAGTTCGGTTTTTCCTTTGATTTTGCCATATACGGCGGATATGAACATTATAGCGAATTTTTCACCGCCTTTCGATAGATAGGAATGCTTATCTTGTGGATGTTTTCCTTTAAATCTCGATCACCTTCATCACCTCATCGCCGTAATGGTTGATCGCTTTAACGGCGATCTTGCCAGAGGTGGGCTTTGGGAACGAACGGGAGACAGCCGAGCAGAGCGAATCCCAGGCTTCCTCCGCGATTTCAGCTCTCAGCGCCTTCTTCAACTTATCGAACGGGCAGATGGCACCGAGGAAGTATGCGTGGGAGACGAAGAAACTGCGGCCATCATAATTCGTATCAATGAACCATGCGGCAATGTCGTGTTCAGGGTTACCCGAACCGCTCGCACGAATCTCGCCCTTTACTGGATCGTAGACATCCACGCCTTTGATTTCGACCGTGACACGTTCTTTTTCCGTCGTCACGCGAATATCTGGTTCGCCGAATGCCATGAACAGGTTGCCGGTCCCAGTCTTTTTCAATAGATCCCCCATGGAGAGATCTGGGTTGATCTTCACCTTCATGATCCGGAGTCCATCCACCTGTGCCGGTTCAGCGAACGCAGACGCATCAAACGACGTGCCAGCGATGACAAGAAGGTCAGCAAATTGTTTTGCCTTCACAACAGCAGCGCGGATAAAGTCGTCATCAACACTGCCGAATTCTGGACCAATCGCGACTGCCGCGATCTTCAATCCATCATCTGAAAGGTACTCACCACGGGCTTGAAGCTCAGGTCCACCCGGTAAAATATCCAAGTTCACAAACTCGACACGCGCTCCCTTTTGACCAGTTTGGATACCAGCACGCCGCATGTTTTCAACGATCGTACCGATATAATTATCGGTCGAAAGCATTTCTTGTTCATCAGAAACGCGATGTGGAGAAAGGGACTCGACCGTGAATGGCCCAGAAACACGTACAGTATCTTTATTCTCAACAGGCTGATCGTAGAGGACCTCGCTTTCTGGAGCTTCATCATTAGCTAATGATCTCAACGTAACATGTGGCACTGTTTTGTAATCAAAACCTCCATTGATTCTACCCGATTCCTTAAGTTGATAGTGAGGAAGTTTTGCCGTCATGAGACGCATTCTGGCGAGCGCAAGCGCAACACGTGAGGTATCAACTGTAATCCAGCGACGACCCCATTGCTCGGCCAAATATGCGGTCGTACCTGATCCGCAAGTAGGATCAACAACAAGATCGCCCGGATCTGTAGACATCAAAAGACATCGCTGGATGATTTTTCTACTCGTCTGCACGACGTAACTTTTTTCCTGCTCGCCACCAGCATCAACCCAAACGTTATCGAGTTCGACGACAGGTAAATCTTCATGAAATTTTATATATCGAAGTGTGTTGCCGAAGGTGGCTAGACGACCCTTTTCCGCCAGACGTTTCATCCCAGAAAGATTCGTCTTCCAACTACGACTTTGAGCAGGCGAATACGTTTTACCATTCAATTCAAAATCGAATACGCAGGAAGGGGTGAGTCCAGAGGAAGAAAGATTGTCCGTACGAAATACCTTCGCGTTCGATGGAAGCAATGCCGGACGAATTGCTTCTTCGTTAGTCAATGGCCTGACAGAACCATTTTCAGAAACGTGCGTGTAGCCAACCAAATCAAGACGTTCTCGGTAAAGCTGACGGTATTTAGTCCGAGTTGTATCTTTTCCGTACCAGATAACAAAATCATTGACCTTCTTAAGATAGTTGGCTCCCAGTCCGGTCGAAGTGGAGTAGATGATTTCCCGAATGAAATTTTCGCTGCCAAAAACCTCGTCCATCAGAGTCCGCACGAGATGAACATTCTCATCATTGATCTGCACGAAACATGATCCGCTCTCGGTAAGCAATTCTCGAGCGGCAATCAGACGGTCACGCAAGTAAGTCAAGTAGGAATGAATCCCGAGTTCCCACGTGTCTCGAAACGCCTTTACCTGTTCCGGCTGACGGACAAGGTCGTCGATTTTGTTGTCTTTGACGTCACGCTTCAGCGTTGAAACCTGCCAGTTGCTCCCAAATTTAATCCCGTACGGCGGATCAATATAGACGCACTGTACACGGCCACGCATCCCTTCTTTTTCAAGCAGGCTGTTCATGGCTGTCAGCGAGTCGCCGAGGATCATGCGGTTTTGCCAGTTGTCCTCGTGCTCGTAAAAGCTAGCGATGCGGTCATATTGCATCCCGGCCGTTTCGCCGAATAACGAATACTGCTGCGCCATGCCAGCATTTTCGTCTTTGAGCTTTGCGATGATCGCCTCGGGCGCGATCTTCTCCTGGACGTAGATCGGCACCGTGCTCACACCGAACTCCGGACCACGCTCCGCCTTGCCGGACCAAACCAGCTGCGGGTCCAGCGACGGATCGTATTGATAAGTCTTCTTTACCGGTCGTCGATCGCGCGCAGAAAGCATGACCGATTCCTCCTGGGTCGGAATGCGCTTACGCTTCTCCTCATGTTTGTAGGAAGTCACCGAAGCAGCCTCGGTAGTCGGTGGCATCTTTTTCTTGCGCGGCATAGCTACTTCAGGTTATCAAATCCGCGAGCAACGCCTGCACGAATGAGTTGTTCGGTCTCGTGAATATCCTGGACTTCTAGGAATGCCCAGCGTCCATACTCACCAACATTATTCACGGACGGTACCCACAGATCGCGCGCGGTCTTCGTCTTCAGCGCTTTCTTGTCGTCCTTCTTACCAGTGACCTCGATAAGCAGGTTGAGCTGACTGCCGTCAGACATTGCCAGCTTCGCGATGAAATCTGGCACATAGGCGTGTTCCACGCCCCGATACTCGTAGGGAATTGTGAATCCTAGGTTCTGATTCTTGACATACGCGATCACTTCCGGCATGTGCTCGAGCTTCTTCGCCACGCCCTGCTCCCATTCCTCAGTATCGGCCACGACGTAGTTAATCTGACTCTTCACCGTGTCCGCCACAGGTTTCGTTGTAAGAAAATCGACGTAGTTTGTAGAGCCGAGCTTGTCGAATTGCGCCAAGACCGGAAGCACATGCTTCTCTCCGGACTGTTCAATATTCTCCTTAACGATTGCCTGCTGAATCTTAGTTAATGCGCCGGTAAAATATTCGCCGACGGAAAGGTAACCAATAACCATCCGATCCTTAAGTGTAACCCAGTTCTTCACATATTCTTCGCTGATTTTTTTCAGCTGTGGGAACAGCCAGTATTTCGGCTCCCCGTCTGCATCCTTGTAATAACTCTTGAGCAAACCTTCAGCGAGTCGGGTAATCACCTCGCCCTCACGCCGTTCCTTAATCTTATCCATCGACTCGATCTCCTCCTCGCCGATGGCTCCGCGCGACCGAACCTCTGTTGGTTCGTTTTCTATAACGATGCGAGACTCTTCCGCAAATACGGCGGCTAGCTTACGTTCGTTGATTTCGTAACGATATCCCTCAACCCGAGGGAATGTGATTTCGTATTGTGATCGTTCCGGCAAAGAATGAACACGATGGATAACCTTTGGCGGCTGAGCAGCTGCGTCTCCGCTCGTACGCAAGAAACTGAACGGAACACCATACACCTCGGCGTACTCCGGACTCAAAAGCCCGGTTTCCTCGTTGACACTGTAATCAACGCGACGAAGCGCACGACCGACGACCTGTTCGCACAACAGCTGTGTTGAAAATGCACGGATACCGAGAATATGTGTGACGGTGTTTACATCCCACCCCTCGGTAAGCATGGAAACACTGACAACACATTTGATGCTTTCACCAAGTTTGCCCGGCTTACCGACGGTATTCATGACTTCTCGCAAAATCTCCTCGTCGGTTGGTTCATCACGACCGGGAAATCGGTGGATATAGTCCTTTCGAAAATCCTCAATCTCGCGCTTAAAAATTTCTTTGAATTCGTCGTTGACTTTCTCACCGCTCTCGATTTGTGCGCTGTCGATCACGAGCGTATTCGGCTTCTGCAGCATGTTCACTCCGTCCTCATTACGAAAGATGTCGAGGTTGCCTTTCTCAATCTTCATGTTATGAGTGCTTGTCTCACGCTCGTACCCGGCAATCCAACGATAGACCAACTCGGAAACCGTCGTGTTATTACACACCACGATCATGACCGGCGGCATGACGTCCTGGTTGTGCTTCTTATCCTCAACGTATCGCACGTAATATTTCTCGTAGTTCCGGTAAAGCGAAAGCAGAGCCTCCTCAAGCTTGGTAGGGAGCGTGATGGTATTCAAATCGTAATCTCCCGTCTTTTTACCCTTTTTGGGCAACTCATCGCTGATGTGCAACCACAGGTTACGAAACTCAGGCTCGGCGTTTGTGGTGTCCGTCTCAATCGGAAGACGTGGAATCTTCACGATGCCAGCTTCGAGTGCGTCGAGCAGTGAAAAATCAGAAATGACCCACGGAAACAGCTCTCCCTCCTCGTATCCGGATCCACGCAAGAAATATGGCGTGGCAGAGAGATCGATGACGGCGTTGACGGTTAATTTCTTTACAAGGGATTCGATACCACTAATCCACACACGCGCAGCCTCATTATTTTCGTCCGCTTCCTTGCGGTCGTCGCCAGAGAGTTTTTGCGACCCGGGCCGCTCCCGATAACAGTGGTGTGCCTCATCGTTAATAACAAGGATGCGCGACTTGTTGATGACACTTTTAAATACACGGCTCACCATCGCATTCGGCGTTTCCTTCATGGCCGCCTCCTTGATGAGACCGGTCGCCTTCATGATGGAGCCGACTTGGTAGCGCGGATTCTGTCGCGGTTCAAGTTGGTGAAAGTTGATGACGTGCACCGTAGCCTGTTGAAGCAGCTCGAAGTCGTGATGAGAGACAATGTCGCGTTGAGCGTAATAATTGTTTCTGTCGTTTGGCTGAAGAACATTCAAACGATCACGAATCGTGATGCCTGGAGCGATAATGACGAAGGCATCTGTAAAACGGGTATCCTGAATATAACGAATCTTGTTGAGCGTGTTATAGGCTATGATCATGGCCATGACGACGGTCTTACCCGAACCAGTCGCCATTTTGAACGCCAATCGGTATAGCCCGGGGTTCGCATCGCCATTAACTCGCTTGAGATCATTAAGAACCCATGCGTCACCAGACTTTTCAGCGACTTCCGTGATCCACATGAGCGTCTCAAGCGCTTCAATCTGGCAGAAAAACAACTTATTTTCTCGGTCTGGATTCTTCCAATACAACAACAAATCGCGGGACACCTTAGTCAGCCCGGAGTAATCCTGTAAGCGCCAAGCCTGTAGACGTCCACGAATCTTGTTTACGAACTCATTTTCGCGTTGGAGCTCATTTCCGTATGCCCCATCCGCTAAAGCCTGTTCTTCCTGACGACTGCGTGTCTTTGCGCGGGGAACGGGAATATAAAGCGCGCTGGGCCGCCGGCCCTCAACAATTTCTTCCGTAAGCCCACGATCATCCGATCCAAAATGGCGGTCCGGTTCAAGGTAGGGTGAATTGAGGATTGGGGATTCCATGCACGTCATTTCACCATATTGCAGACCGAACTCCAAGTGCCGACCATACGCAACGAAAAACGCCTCACACAAGGTGAGACGCTTTTCATGGCGGTCCGGACGAGATTCGAACTCGTGATAGTACCGTGACAGGGTACCGTGATAACCGCTTCACTACCGGACCAAAATTGTGCCGATAGTTTAGCAGGCGGCCCCGAGGCTGTCCAGACTGCGAATCCGGGCTTTTGATCCCCTTCTGGTCCCGTGTTAGCCTGTCTGCCTATGCACCGACCCGCCGAAAAGCAGCGCTGCCCATGGCCGGCACAGGACCCGCTCATGATCGCCTACCACGACACCGAGTGGGGCGTGCCGGTGCATGACGACCAGAAAATCTACGAGTTCCTGGTGCTTGAAACCTTCCAGGCCGGGCTCTCCTGGCGCACCGTGCTGCACAAGCGCGAAAACTTCCGCAAGGCCTTTCACGGCTTAGAGGTGGCCAAGGTCGCCCGCATGAGTGATCGTGCTGTTCAGGGCCTCCTCTCGGACGCCGGCATCATCCGCAACCGCCAAAAGATCGTCGCAGCGGTCAACAACGCCCAACGCTTCCTGGAGGTCCAAAAAGAGTTCGGCGCCTTCTCCACGTACATGTGGACCTGGGTCGGCGACAAAGCCGTCCGCCACGCCTTCAAAACGCCGGGCGAGTGTCCGGTCACTACGGACGAGGCCGTGGCTTGGTCCAAGGATCTCAAAAAGCGCGGCTTCTCCTTCCTCGGCCCCACCGTCGTCTACGCGCACATGCAGGCCGTGGGGATGGTCAATGATCACCTTACGAGCTGCTTCCGGTATTTGCACTGATCTTTACATCGTCTTGATAGATGTAAGCATTTTGGCAATTATCTTTACATCTCTCACCTAGCAATAAGCCGCCTCACATGAGGCGGCTTATT
The DNA here is from genome assembly GCA_038054875.1 of Patescibacteria group bacterium. Taxonomy (GTDB): domain Bacteria; phylum Patescibacteriota; class Patescibacteriia; order 2-12-FULL-57-11; family 2-12-FULL-57-11; genus SCUL01. The sequence continues at coordinate 11,098 of JBBUJK010000025.1, read as the reverse complement.
GCTTCGTATTACTCGGCTATCAACTCTTTTAGTTTAAGGGGCACCCCCCGCGACTTGATAATCTCCTCTCGGAGCAAAGCAATATCTTTATCGATCAGTGTACCCAACTTTTGAAACTCAGGCGCCCGGTTGTCGATGTCAGGGAATCCGTAGTGAGCGGCTTTACCCTGATAGCTTGGTGTCTCAAGCATAACAAAGGCATAAACGGGCTTTTCTTCAATCGATACCCTTCCGGAGGTAGCACGTGCGCTCTCACGCTCGACGCTCCTAAGAAATAATCTTGTTGTTTCCTCGTCGAGAATTCTCGCTGCGTAGGTAACTTCACCTGAACCTACAAGGTAAACGTACTCATGCTCCTGGTAACGGAAAACGTCGCCTAGTGCCAACAGCTCCATACTATAGGAGAATCTGTAGAGCGAGTTCAATCTCCTCTGCACTAGTCTCACAGTCCGCATCCTTGACTGCTAGAGTATATGGAATCTCCTGAAGCATCGAAGTCTCCTTCCAAGGAGCCTCCTTATGAGATGCATCCTCGATATACTGTGTGTTCTTCTGTCCGAAACGGGAGCACACCTCTTTGAGAATTCTGATCTCACTCTCAGTAAACAGCTTACGCTCTTCTTCTGTCATCTTTCTTCGAGCTGCAACCCGATGCATGTGAACCCCCTCAGTCCGTACGATATCAATCGTATCAGCGAGAACGGAGTGCTCCACATCCTCTCCTGCATCATCCACCATGTTCTTAATGGTCGATGGGATTGGCCCATGCTCAAGCTTGACGTACCGGTCAAATGTCACCGGTGAACCGTATTTCTTTACATGAAGAAAATCCAAATAGTAGAAAAGCTTCATCAGCTTCACTTTTCCCAAAAACTTGGCATCCGTATTTTCACAAAAATACAGAATGATGGCCTTCAGTTTTGGCAGTGGGGCCTTCATAAGGAGGTGCCTAAGTGAACGGACGACTTTAGTACAAGCCTATGGTATTGGCAAGTCTTTGGGAAGGTTCGGGCTGTGGACTTCTAAAAACCCTATATCCGACTATGCAGCGCGACCCGATTCCCCTCCATGTCGGTGACTGGAATTTCGAACCAGCCGACGGGATTGGAATCCATATGCGCGCCGTTAGTACTCCAACAATTCGATCGTTTCCTTCCCCGGCACCGCCTGGATGCGCGCCCGTCCGCCGATCGGGAAGGTGAAAAGCGGGCTGGTGTGGCCGAAGTCGGCGTTGGCGATGATCGGGATGTTCGCGAGCTGCGGGCGGGTTGCAATGAGCGTCTCCATCATCTTGCGCGTCACCGCGCTCACCTTTTGGAAGCGGCCGAAGACAATGCCACGGATACTCGATGGTGGGAGCACTTGAAGCAAGGATTCGAACAGCCGATCGAACCCCACAAATCGCGATTCCTCGTCGTCCTCAAGGAAGAGGATGGCATCTTCGACGTGCGGGAAATAGGGAGTGCCCTGAAGCAGCTCGAACGTGCCGATGTTGCCGCCGATGATCGTGCCTTCGGCCTCCCCTGCCGCGAGCGTCCAGCGCCCCTCGTTCGGAATCGGATGACGATCCTTCTGGTCACTCCACCAAGCATCATCGGTCCAGGCCGGCGCAACGCTGACCGTGAACGGTTCCTTCTCGAACAGGCACTTCACGAAGTACTCCAAGGTGTATTCGAAGTGCAACTCCTGAGCGAACGTCGAATACGCTGGACCAGAATAGGTTACGAGATCGGCCTTGACGAGCATGGCATTCTGCAACGCCGTGGTGTCGGAATAGCCGATGAAGATCTTGGGGTTGGCGCGGATCAAATCCCAATCCAAGTACGGCAGGAGCTGGTTGCAGTTGAAGCCGCCGATGACCGTGATCACGGCGGCGACCGACGGATCCGCGAATGCCGCATGCAAATCCGCGACGCGGGAAGCAATCGACGACGACCGAAAATCATCCATCTCTTCGGCGTGCGCGCTGAAGGTCACGGTAAGTCCAAGCGCCTCAAACCGCCGCAAGGCAATCTCGCGGTTGCCCGGCATGACAATGCTCAAAGAGCGCGATGGTGCAACCACGCGAATGGTGTCGCCTTTCTTGAGTTTTGGAGGAATGGTTGGCATAAACATCGGTGTAGGGGCAGACCTATGCGTCTGCCCCGATCGACCGACCGGCAACGGACCGGGGCGCACGCATAGGTGCGCCCCTACGCGACGTTGTTGATCCTACCCCCGGAACAATTCCAGCGACAACCGGTTCGGACCCATGGCGTCGCGCTCGACCGAGCCCATCACGAACAACAGGTCATTCCCCTTTTTGCAGAGCTTGCGCTTCATGGCTTCTTTCAGAAGCTGCTTCTTGGCGCGGGTCGCGTCCTTGGTTGGCGTGAGCAGGATCGGCGTCACGCCCCAGGAGAGGGCCAGCTGCCGGGCGACGCGGGGGCTGAAGGCGCCGACCACGATCGGGATTTCCGGGCGGAAGCGACTGAGGCGGCGGCCCATGCGGCCGGAGACGGAGACGGAGAGAATCGCGCAGGCCGGCGTCATGCGGGCCATGACTGCGGCACTCTTCGAGATCGCTTCCCGGGCCTCGGTCGGCTCCACGCCGACGATGTCGATGCGCACGTCGTCGTAGCGGGACTTCTCGGTTTCCTCGGCCGTCTCGGCCATGATCTTCACCGCCTGGAGCGGGAAGGCGCCGGTGGCGGTTTCGCCGGACAGCATCACGGCGTCGGTATGGTCGATGACGGCATTGGCGATATCCGAAACTTCGGCGCGCGTCGGGCGCGGATTCCTAATCATGGAGTCGAGCATCTGGGTGGCCACGATCACGGGCTTTCCGGCCGTCAGGCACTTCTCGATCATGCGCTTCTGATGGACCGGCACGTCCGCGGCCGGGGTTTCAACGCCCAGGTCGCCGCGCGCCACCATGATGGCGTCGGAGGCGTCGAGAATTTCGTCGAAGTTATCGAGCGCCTGGGGCTTTTCGATCTTGGAAATGATCATGATCGGCGCGTCGCGCTTGATGCGGGCCTTCTTTTCTTCCTTGGCGATCAGGGCACGCAGCTGCATGACGTCCTTGGCCGAGCGCACAAAGGACAGCGCGACGTAGTCGACGCCGGCGCGCACGCCAAAGGCCACGTCGGCCTTGTCTTTGGGGGTCAGAGCAGGGATGGACAGCGTCGCCGTGGGGAAGTTCATGCCTTTGTGCGAGGTCAGCATGCCGCCGGTCACCACATGGCAGACAATATCGCGCCCGCTGACCTTCTGGACCATGACTTCAAGCAGACCGTCGTCCAAGAGCAGCCGATCACCGGGCTTCACATCCTGATGCAGCTTTTTGTAGCCGACCGGAATTCTCAATTCCCCGAGCCGCGTCGAGGGGCGACCTTGAACAGAAGCCGTCGTAAAAATCACCTCGCTGCCGTTCACGAGCTTTACGCCTTCCTTGGACAAGTCGCCCACCCGGATCTTCGGACCCTGGAGGTCCTGGAGAATGGCGACCGTTGTCCCCGCCTTTTTGGCGGCCTGCAGCACGCGCTTCATCAGCCGCGCATGGTCGGCGTGCGTGCCGTGGCTGAAGTTGAGCCGCGCCATGTTCATGCCCGCCTTGATCATCTTCTCGAGCATGGCCGGCTTTTTGCTGGCCGGGCCGATGGTACAAACAATCTTGGTGCGTTTCATATGAGCATTGTCATTCTGAGCGGAGCGAAGAATCTCTCCGTGTCTTATTAGGGTTCTTGCAAGAACTGGCAGGATCCTTCACTGCCGTTCAGGATGACATTCTTATTCTTGTGACTTGAGTTCGCCGAGGGTCAATACCACCGGGCGTTCTTTACCTTGGGAAGAAACGATGAGTGTTACCTGATCGCCGGATTTTTTTCCGCGAATACGCACGGCCAAGGAATGCGCCTCGGTGATGTCCTTGCCGTCGACGGACAAAATAATGTCGTTCTCTTTGATGCCGGCCGTATCTGCCGGGCTGCCTGGAATAACAGCGAGGTCGGTAGGCGTGTCACCGCGCACCACGAGCGCGCCGTGGTTGACCGTGAGATTCTTGGCTTTGACGAACTCGGGCGTAATAAGGATGTAGCGCACGCCAATCCAAGGGCGAACAATGCGACCATTCTCGCGCACCGAGGTGATGACGTCTTTGGCGGCGTTGATCGGGATGGCAAAGCCCACGCCTTGCGCGTCGCGGTTCACGGCGACGTTGACCCCGATGACTTCTCCAGCCAGATTCACGAGCGGTCCACCGGAATTACCAGGATTGATGGCGGCGTCTGTCTGAATTGCTTCCTCGATCACTTCGCTCCCCCCGATCCCGCCGGCCACAATGCGCCGGTTGATGCCGGAGATGATGCCTTTGGTGACGGTGTTCGCAAGCTCGGAGAACGCGTTGCCGACCGCGACAACCGTCTGTCCGACCTTAAGCGCATCCGAGTCGCCGAGCGCGAGCGTGGGAAAATCCGTGCCCTCGATTTTGACGATGGCCAGGTCCAAGAGCGGATCACGCGCCAGGACTTTGCCGGGAAACTTCCGACCGTCGGAAAGCACGACTTCATACGTCGCATCCGTGCCATCCACGACGTGCTTGTTCGTCACAATCATGCCGTCCGAAGAAACGAGAAATCCGGAGCCGCCGCCCACCACGCGCATCTGCGGCTCGCCGGTGCTTGGCACATCCGGCGCCGACGGCGGTTGTAACGTGCCAAAAAAGTCGTCGAACGGGAACGGCTGAAAGTCCGCGCCTGGCTGTGCCACGTTGCGGCTGATGACAATGGAAACGACCGCCGGATTCACCTTGTCGACCACGGCAATGGTTTCCGACTCTTCGATGACGGTGAGTTTTGGATTTTCTGGTGGTGCAGGCAAACGACCACCCAGACGCGCCAGAAGCGGTCCGGCCAGGAAATCGGGGCGTGAAGCCACGATGGCCCCGGTGGCGCCGCCCATCACGCCCCCCACAAAAAAGGAGACGATGACAGCAGTGATGATTGCAACGCGGACAGGACGGTCCTGGAACATATTAGGGTGTGGGAAGGTTGACGGAAACGTCGATCGGGATGTTGATGTTCGCGATGTACTGCGGAATCTGTTTCGAAAGTTTTCTCACTTCGCCCACGATGTACCAGCCGAAGATGACGAACCCGACGATCATGGCAATCTGCACGACGATGCGCGCGTAAAAACCGACGTTCATCCAAAACAGATAGCCGTTGGCGGACTCGGCGGCCTTTTGCGCGGCTTGGGAGCTTTTGAGAATCTCCTCGAGCTTGTCCTCGAGCGTGTTCTGGCGATCAACGCGCATACGGACGTTTCTTCTTGGCGGCGCGACCCTTGCCCTTCGACTTCCGCTCAGGGCGAGCGGGTGCCATCAGCCGTTTCAATTCACGCTCAAACGTCTTCACGTCTTCAAAGGAACGGTAGACCGAGGCAAACCGGATGTAGGCGATCTTGTCGAACTGCTGCAGCCGATGCATGACAATCTCGCCGATCTCCTTGCTCGTGACCTCGTCGCGCTTGAGTTTTTGGATGTCGCGCTCGATCAGGTTCACGAGCTTGTGGAAGTCGTCGGCGGTGATCGGCCGCTTCTCGAGCGCCCGGCGCAGGCCGGCCTCGAGCTTCTCGCGGCTGTACGGCTGGCGGCTGCCGTCGCGCTTCACGACCGCAAGCTCCAGAATTTCCAATGACTCCAACGTCGAAAAACGATGGCCGCAGCGTTCGCATTCGCGCCGCCGGCGGATGTTCATGCCATCCCCGGACATGCGGGAATCAACGACCTTGGTTTCCGCGGAATTGCAGACCGGACAGTGCATAATGCCGTTCCAGTGTAGCATGCATGTGCCCTCAAAAAACAGAACGATCGACATAAAAAAGAGGCTGCGACGTCACGTCACAGCCCCGACCGACCTCTCGGTAGTCTCACTTCGAGAGACCGCGAGCGACCTCCTCGCGTACGCTCCTGGTCGCTCCCATCAAGCGGAGATGGACGGGGGCAAGCCACCACGAGTTGATCGCCATTGGAGCGATCCACCGCAACCACGGCGAGAGACATTCGCTCAACTGTTCGAGCGTTGCTCCCGTGATCAGGGTCATCATGGACTCACTCACCCCTCGATACGCGATGCGCTCCTCCGTCAGGGTGATCGCGTCGTCCACCTCACACCGCAGCCGAGAAAGGGCTTCTCTGAGCACAGGATTTTGCTTGACCGCCGTGTGCAAGAGCGATTCCATGCTGGCCAGGTCGTCACGTGCCTCGGCAACCGCCAATGCGGCAATCAAGGCGCGGGGCCCCTCTTCATTCTGGGCTGTGCAACCGCCATGGTCGATCAACTCAGCGAGGAACCCGGCAAGACCCAAAAGAGCCTGGCGGGATTCCTTCCTGGACATCCTTTCGACAGCGACCTCGGTCGCCCGTTCGTCGCCTGAACGGATGACCCGTCCGACGCAGCACAGGTAGAACCTTTCTGGAACTTCGTCAGAAAGGTCGAGAAGAACGACGGGCAGGCCGCCCGGCCAATCGTCTGCAAAGTGCATGATTTTCCTCTTTTGCACGTGTACGGTACCTCCGCACACGGTCTGGTGAGCAATTTCTCTCTTTTTTGCTTCACCAACGCAAAAACATACTACGACAACAGGAAAGAGGCAAGCAGCGCGGTCGTTGCTCTGTACCAAAAACCCCGCCGTTCGTAACGGCGGGGCAGCTGGGTTTACATCATCTTCTTCCTGATGAACGCGGGTATTTCCAAATCTTCCTCGTCTGAGCCGTCGGCACCCTTGCTCGTGAATGCCGTGCGCTCTTCGACCAGCTTCTTGGAGCTGAACTGGCGCTCTTCCTGCGGCGTGGGTTCGGGTTCTGGTGCGGGGCTTTGCAGAGGGGGCGGCGCCTGCTGCGGTTGTGGCGCCTGTTGCTGCGCCCGGTATGCCGAAGCCGTAAACATGCTGCTGGCGCGCCCATCGCTCGCGGCAAGCGGTGCCGGGGCAATATCTTTGGCCTTCATGAAATTCGTCGGCATGTAGGTGCCGCCAGCAACGCCGGTTTTGATGCTTGGGGTCGACACGCGGGGCTTGTCTTCAAAACCCGTGGCAATGACCGTGATGCGCATGTCTTCTTTGAGCGATTCGTCGATCACGGCGCCGAAAATGACCTTGGCGCCCGGATCAGCCGAGCCGGTGATGATCTTCGCGGCCTCGGAAACTTCGTGCATGCCCATGCTTGGGCCGCCGGTGATCAAGAAGAGGATGCCGCGTGCACCGTCGATCGACACTTCAAGGAGCGGTGAATCCACGGCGGACTTGGCGGCGTCAACGGCGCGGGTCTCCCCGCTGCCATGTCCGATGCCCATGAGCGCCGTGCCCTGGGAGGACATGATGGCTTTGACGTCCGCAAAGTCGACGTTGATGATGCCCGGCACTGTGATCAATTCAGAAATGCCCTGCACGCCCTGACGCAGCACGTCATCTACAATTTGGAAGGCGTCCAACAGCGACGTCTTCTTGTCGATAATCTGCAGCACCCGGTCGTTCGGAATCGTGATGATGGTGTCGACGCGCTCGGCCAGGTCGTTGTAGGCCTGGTCGGCGATTTCCCTGCGCTGCGCGCCTTCGAAAGCAAACGGTTTGGTGACCACCGCGACCGTGAGTGCGCCCATGTCGCGGGCGATCTCGGCCACGAACGGACCTGCACCAGAACCCGTGCCGCCGCCCAGCCCGCAGGTGATGAACACCATGTCCGCGCCCTTCAAGAGCTCGCGGATTTCGTTCTGGCTTTCTTCCGCGGCTTTGCGCCCCAACTCCGGATCCATGCCGGCGCCAAGCCCGCGCGTGACGGTTTTGCCAATATGCAACTTCACCGGCGCATGGTTGTAGTGCAGCGCCTGGACGTCGGTGTTGATGGCGACGAACTCCACGCCTTTGATCTTGGAGGCGATCATGCGATTGACGGCACTGCCGCCGGAACCGCCAACGCCAACCACTTTGATCTTGGCGAATGTTTCGATGTCTGGTTTCACCTCAGGCATACCTGGAAGCGCAACGATGATTGAACACTATTTGTGTTCGATTTTCGCCTCTCTTCTGCGGTTTTTCCTCCCGACGCCCATACTGTACGAGCGTATATCAGACGCCGTCAAGCAGCGTTCAAGGCAACAAATGCCCGAACCACTTTTTCATCGATTTGGTGAGCGTTGAAACGGCCGCGACATTCCCCATCACCCTGCCAAAGCCCTTTGTTTTCCGCGTGTCCTGGAAGTGCGAGCCCCAGACCACGAGCCCGATCGCCGTGGAAAACGCCAAGTCATTGACACGATCGGTGATGGAGGTGACGCCAATCGGCAGTCCCATCTGGATCGGCAAGCGGAGTTTCCGCTTGGCAACTTCAACAACACCAGGCAGCTTAGCTCCCCCGCCCGTCAGGATGATCCCCGCGGGCAGAAGTCCGCTGCGACCGACGCGCTTCAGTTCCTTGTCCACTTTCTCGAAAATTTCTTCGGCGCGGGCTTCGATGATCTCCGCCACATACTTGCGGCTGACGGTTTCACTGTCCGCCGAGCCGAACTCCTTGAGGTCGACATCGTCGCGGCGGCCGACTTCTTTGGGAACGGCCGTGCCGTAGCGGATCTTCAGCGATTCGGCGATGTCGATCGACGTACGCAACCCGATGGCAATGTCCGAAGTGACATGTTCTGAGCCGATCGGCAGCACGATCGTGTGCAGCACGTCGCCTTCTTCAAAGACAATGACGCTTGTGGTGGAACCGCCGATGTTCACGACGGCGACGCCCAGCTCCTTCTGGCGAGGGGTGACGACTGCTTCGGCCGTGGCAAGCACGGAAAGCACCAGGTCCTCGATTTCGAGGCCGGTGCGGTAGACGCACTTGGTGATGTTCTTGATCTGGCTGGTCAGCCCCTGGACGATTTCAGCGTCGACTTCGAGCCGGATGCCGCTCATGCCAACCGGATCTTTGATGCCGGTCTGGCCGTCGACCGTGAAACTCTTTGGAATAACGTGCAAAATCTCGTAGTTGGCAGGGCTCGCCACGGTCCGGGCCGCTTCAATGGCGCGCTCGGCGTCCTCATCCCGGATTTCTCCGTCCGGCCGGGACACGCCAATCACGCCCTTCGAAGACTGGGACAGCACATGACTGCCGGAAATACCCACCCAGACGCGTTCAATTTCAAAACCGACCATGCGCTCGGCGCGCTCCAGGCAGGCCGAGACAGAAGAGACGGCGTCCTCGATGGAGGTCACGACGCCTTTGTTGATGCCTTCGGCCGGCACTTCGGCGGCACCAATGATGTGCAGCCCGGCCTTGGCGCCCTCGGCAGCGCGCTGACCAACCGCGATACGTACCGCAGTGGAGCCGATGTCGAGTCCGGTGATGAAGTTCTCGGCCATAGGGACTACCCGCGGAGCGCGGTCTGCAGGTACGGCACGAAAATGATGAGTCCGACGACGGCGGCGCAGAGCGCAGCCACGAGTACCGCACCGGCCATGGCGTTCTTGACCACTTCGACCTGGTGCGAGAGGCGCGGCTTGAACAAATCGACCATGTGCTCCACGGCGCTGTTCAGCAATTCTAGCACGAGCACAAACGTCGCAACAAGCAAGACAACGACCATTTCCTGGGCCCGAATCCTGAGCCACAGGCCAAGGAGCACGGCCAGGACCGCGAGGGTGATCTGGACCCGAAAACTGTGCTCGGTTTTTGCAACGAAAGCAATGCCGCGACCGGCATAGGACAAACTTTTCCCCAGGGTCTTCAACGAGAACATAGGCGGGAAACAAGGGATTCCTGAAGACGGAACATGCGGCGCGCGTCGGCTGGTTTTACATGATCATGCCCGGCGCAATGCAGCAAGCCGTGCACGAGCAGGTCGAACAGTTCGTGTTGCAGCGTGATGTCGAGCTGCGTGGCGTCGCGCCGCGCATACGGCAGCGAGATCACCACGTCGCCGAAAAAATGCGGCTCGCCAGGAATGACAATTCCCCGAGCAAGCGCAGCGCGTCGAGGGGCTTCCCCAGGAAAGGACAACACGTCCGTGGTCTTGTCGATCTTCCGGGTGCGCTTGTTCAGCGCCCGCATGGCAGCATCACCCACAAAGGTCACGGATACATGTTGCGGCGTCCGGCGCTTCAGAGTGCGCAGCGTCAGCTCGACAGCGCGACGGACGTCACGATCCGACAATCCCCCGCGCACACGACGCACAATCTCTACCGTATGTGACATATCCGCTACGGAGTCGAGGTCGCCGTGGACGTCGGCGTCGTCGACGCAGGAGCGGCAGGCGTGACCACGGCCCGCAAAGAGTTCGCCATCATCTCGTAGGTGCGCCGGAACGACGCCTCACTGCGGCCGCCCAACGTGTAGGTGAGGACGAGCACGCGACCGGGCGCGATAGTGATATAGCTCGTAAAGCCGTCCGGGCTGCGCACGCCGGAAAGGCCGGAACGCGTGGTGAACGGCTGAATCTGCGTGCGCGGCACGCCGGGCGAACGCTCCAGGTACCAGTTGGTGAGCGACAGGTTGTCCGCGTTGTCCTCAAGCAAGACCTGCACGAACTCCCCGTTTGCAGCCAACCACGCCACAGACTGGCTCTGCGCATCGATCACACTGCGACGCCAGGAAACGGGCGCGAGCAGGGAGTAGCCCGCTTCCGTATAAAGTTTTACCGAGGACGTGGCTGCGGCGAGTTCTGCCGGAGAAGGCGCGGCCGGATCATACAGATTAAACACTTCAGTCCCGTCGAGGTGGCCGTCGCCGTCCGTATCTGGACGGTTGGGATCTGCGTGATAGAGCAGTTCTTCGACGTCGGTCAGGCCATCGACGTCGCTGTCCGCAGCCAAACGCACCGGACCGGTCGGTGCCGGGATGTTCACGTTGGTATTCCGGTTCGCGTTCGTATTGGTCGGAGTGCTTGTGGTGACCGCAGGCGTCGTGGTCGCAGCCGGAGTCGAAGTCGCGGGCGCATTCACGTTGGTATTCCGGTTCAGGTTGATGTTCACGGGCCGATTCACGTTCACCGGACGATTAATGTTGGCGTTTGCCAAAGGCGCGGGTGCAGCTGGTGCGCGACCAAAGAACCACCAAGCAGCGAAACCGAGTCCGCCG
>JBBUJK010000024.1:0-7904 GCA_038054875.1 Patescibacteria group bacterium | reverse complement strand
AAGCCCATTTCTTCCGCGACCACTGCGAAAATGAAGTCGGTCTGCGCCTCGGGCAGGAACCGCAACTGGCTCTGCGAGCCGAAACCGAGCCCGCGACCGAACAAGCCGCCGGAGCCGACCGCGATCACCGACTGTGTCAGGTTGTATCCCCTGCCGAGCGGATCACGGCTTGGGTCCAAGAACGTCAGGATGCGCTCATGTTGGTAGGGTTGGAGCAGGAAAAACCAGGCGAACACCGCACTCGTCGCGGCAAGTCCCAACAGCGTCACAACGTAACTGCGCCGCGTGCCGGACAAAAGCAGAAGCGCCACCCACGTGGCAAGCAACACCATGGCCGAGCCGAAATCCGGCTGGAGGAGCGTAAGCCCGACGAGCAGCAGGGCGCCGACACCGCTGCCCATGAGCGAACGCAGGTCGCGTTGGTAGGCGTGGTGCGAAAAATACCGCGCCAGGAAAATGACAAGCACGATCTTAGCCGCTTCGACGGGCTGGAAGCTCCAGCCGGCGACCGAAAACCAGCCGGTGGTGCCGCGCACCGTCTGCCCCACAAAGAGCACGGCAACGAGCAGCACCGCACCAAGCAGGTAAAAAATGCGCGCTGCCGGCTCAAAGGCTCGATAATTCATGGCGCCCACAACGAAAACCAACACAAGTCCAAGTGTAAAAGCCACGCCCTGTTTCATCAGGCCGCCAAAATCGGGCGTGGATTGCGACAAGGTGACACTGGCGATCGCCGCCATACCCACGGCCACAAGCGACACCATGGCCGCAAACAGCACCCAGTCGAAGTCGCGCACAGCGCGAATAGTCCGGCGGAACATATGGCTGCATCCTAGCGGCTGCACCAAAAAAAATGTAGGCCCTCGACAAGCTCGGACAATATAATGATTTTGACTCCCCGAGTGAGCGAAGCGAATCGAGGGGCTTCCAAAAAAAGTACGACCCGTCTCGCACCTCCCTGTTCGGGAAGATTGAGACGGGCCGCCGCCGATACCGCGCTATCTCGCGATGATCGCGAACGAGTTGTAGAGATTCCAGCCGGTGATCGGGCTATAGCACGCGATCCAACTCGAGGTGAAGTCGTCCCAGTCGAGACTCCGGACCAAACGACGGTCGCCGTTCGAATCGCAGTAGATCGTGCCCCAGAAGTAAATGGTCTTCCCCTTCCAGTCCGACGGGATGAGCGTCGGGTTGGAGCGAAGACAATCAAGGACGTTCGCCGGGAGCACCTTCTGGCCCTGGAGATCCTTCAAGACCTCCTCCTTGGGAACCATGCGGTTCTTCTGGTCGTCACCGAGATAGAGGGCGACCGTGGCCGTATCCCAGACGAGCTTGCCCGTGAAGCGGCTCTTGATCTGGTCCTCCTCGCAGATCGAATAGTCCCCCTGGATGAACAGCGTAACGGAGCAGTCGATGACGCGCGGCTTGATCCGGACCTCGGCCTTGCCGCGGACGACCATGAGCAGATCGCGGAGCATCGATCCATCCTCGGCGAGCGTATTCATCTCGGCCAAGGTCCCGCCCTCCTTTTCCCAGGCGAGACCGAGTTTGTGTGCGAGACCCAGAACTCGAAAGTCGGACTTGGTGGTCATTTCACTATCCTCCTCACGTGACGATCCTTGCGGACATGGTCACGCCGCTCCACCACCCCATGCCTACCGAACCATCGGCGTGCATGAGTGATGTCCTTAAAAGCGGCGGCCTATGCACATGTCATTCCCGCGGACGCGGGAATCCAGAAAACCAGTTATTCTGGATCCCCGTTTCCACGGGGACGACAAGTGTGTAAAACGCCGATTTCAAACAATCACCTATTCAAAGAACGAACGGCTCAATATAGCAGAAAGGAACGGTTTTGTCAACCCCTGTAGGGGTAGGCCTTGCGCCTACCCATTCTAGTTCTAGGCGACCGCAAGGGTCGCCCCTACGCCCCCGGCGCGATAAAAACCGATTGATCCAAAATGTTCACTTCCGGACGAACTTCAACTTTGGTAATCGAGGGGACGTTCTCAAACCAGGTCACGGACGCTGGACGGCTCTCGCCTGACCGGAGATCTGAGAGTTCGATGGCGTTCACAGCGGCGATGGACTGGCCGCGGTACAGGAGCACGATGAAGCGCACGTTCCAATAGGAATAGGCGGACGCGTTCTTCGCAGTGAAGGTGACGCGCGAGTTCTGTCCTTGGGTTTGCGCAGGCGTGAACACGACGTCCTCCCCGGAGAGTGCGAGGTGCGTGCTGCGGTAGGCCGCCCAGTCCGTGATCTCGTGCGCGTCGAGCCGCTCCCACTTCACGTCGCGGATTTCGAGACGCGCACTGCGAAACGCGGTCTGTGTTTGGATACCGAGCGAGAGCAATGGCTTTTCTTCGCCGGGAAGAAGAAATCCTTCAAGCTCCGGCGGCGTCGCGCCTTCGCCGATGAACTGGTACCGGAACGTCGCGGCGAAACGGGCATTCGGGTTCTTGATCATGGCAACGACGTCGGCCTTGCCGGCACCGGCGGCGAACACCTGAACCGTACGCACGTCGATCGGCTTGGCGTTTTCGAGCGCCGCAAAATTCACGAAGTTCACGCCGGCATCGCGCTGCATCTGGCGGTAGGCGGGGTAGTCAATAAGATACAGCTTCACCATCCCCCAGATGGCGTAGCCGCCAAAAGCCACGCACCACACCACCAATAAGACGGTCAGCACCGCCTTGAGCTGAAGCTTATGCTCGACGTACCAGCTTCCCGCCTCAAACTGCTTGTCGCTGAGGTTGTCCGGCGTTGTGTTGTTGAGGTTGAAGGACATCGACACCAGTATATCACTATCCGTCCTCAATCCGATCCAGCCGCGACTGCATCCATCCCATTTGGTCGCGATACAATAGACGTTCCTGGTCAAGCCGCTTCAGGATCATCAACGTCGCCTCGAGCAGGCGCTCCAGGCGCTCGAGGTCCAGACGATGGACCTGCCCGTCCTCCATGCGGGTCAGGCGCGCGTCGAAATCCAAAAAACGCGCGAGAAGTTCTTGGTCTCGCAGCTCCATACGCTCCCCAAGCATACGCCCGGCAGGGTCTGCGCGCTTTGTCAAGTCCCCTCCCCAAACGCCTGCGACCGTGCTAGACTTTCGACAACGGAACTGGCCGTTTTTTTACTTGTAGTGAGCTTGTCGAACTGTGCCCAAACAGAAAGATTCTTCCGAATACAGCGCAAAACAGATCACCGTTCTCGAGGGCCTGGACCCCGTCCGCAAGCGGCCGGGCATGTACATCGGCTCGACCGGACCCGAAGGGTTGCACCACCTCATCTGGGAGGTCGTCGACAACTCCATCGACGAGGCCATGGGCGGCCATGCCAACCGCATCGAAATCACCTTGCTCCCGGGCAACCGCGTTTCAGTGCGTGATAACGGCCGCGGCATTCCCGTGGATACGCACGCGCAATTCAAGGTGTCCGCGCTCGAACTGGTGCTCACCAAACTGCATGCCGGCGGCAAATTCGGCGATGGTGGCTACAAAGTCTCCGGCGGATTGCACGGCGTCGGCGTCTCCGTGGTGAACGCGCTGTCGACCTGGCTCAAAGCCGAAGTGCACCGCGACGGCGAAATCTACGTCCAGGAATACAAGATCGGCAAGCCCCAATATAAAGTAAAGAAGACCGGCAACACGCGCGACCGCGGCACGATCATCTCCTTTGAACCGGACGCATCCATCTTCACGACGACGGAATTCGACTGGGTCTACATCGTCGATCACGTCCGCAAGCAGGCCTACCTCACCAAAGGCATCACGCTCGCACTCCGCGACGAACGGAACGCCGACGACATCAAGAGCTGCGTCTTCCACTTCGAGGGCGGCGTGGCGTCGTACGTCCGGCACTTGAACCACACCAAGGAACCCAAACACGACAGTGTCTTCTACGTCACCAAAGACGTGCCGGAAGCGCAGGTGGAAGTGGCGCTCCAGTACACCGAGGACTACAAGGAGAACGTTTTTGCCTTCGCCAACAACATCGCCAACCCGGAGGGCGGGAGCCATGTCATGGGCTTCCGGACCGCGCTCACCCGCATCCTGAACAGCTACGCCCGCAAACAGGGGTACATCAAAGAAAAGGATGAAAATCTCTCCGGCGAAGACGTCCGTGAAGGATTGACCGCGATCATCTCGGTCAAGCTCGCCAACCCGCAGTTTGAAGGGCAGACCAAGGCCAAGCTCGGCAACCCCGAGATACGCGGTGCCGTGGAAACGGCGTTCGGCGACGCCTTTGCGGTCTGGCTTGAAGAGCACCCGCGCGACGCCGAAAAGATTCTCGAAAAATGCCTGCTCGCCTCCCGTGCCCGGGCAGCCGCCCGCGCAGCCCGCGACACCGTGCTCCGCAAAGGCGCGCTCGAAGGACTCACCCTCCCCGGCAAGCTCGCCGACTGCTCGACCCGCGACCCCAAACGCTCCGAGCTCTACATCGTGGAGGGCGACTCCGCAGGTGGCAGCGCCAAGCAGGGCCGCAACCGCGATTTCCAGGCCATCCTCCCCTTGCGCGGCAAGATCTTGAACGTGGAGCGCGCTCGTCTCGACAAAATGCTCGCCAACAACGAAGTACGCTCCCTGCTCATTGCGATCGGCACCAACTTCGGCGAGCAGTTCGACATCACTGCGCTGCGCTACGACCGCATCATCATCATGACCGACGCCGACGTGGACGGCGCGCACATCCGCACGCTCTTGCTCACCCTCTTCTACCGCCACTTCCCGCAACTCATTCTCCAGGGGCACCTCTACATTGCCCAGCCGCCGCTCTACCGCATCCAGAAAGGCAAAGATGTGCAGTACGCCTACACCGACGCGCAGAAGGAAGATATCCTCAAAAAGTTGCTGGACATCCAAGACGAAAAAGCCAAGAAATCCAAAGTCGAAGCAGAACCGGAAGCGGCCGCGGAGGTCGTGGAAGGCGAAGAAGCGGCCGTGACCACGGTGGGTGGCGTCATGATCCAGCGCTACAAAGGTCTGGGGGAAATGAACCCCGAGCAGCTCTGGGAAACGACTATGGATCCGCTGACCCGCGTCATGCTGCGCGTCACGATCGATGATGCAGAGCGCGCCGACCAGACGTTCGATGTGCTGATGGGCAGTGAAGTGGAACCGCGCAAACGCTTCATCCAGACGCACGCGAAGGCAGTCAAAAATCTAGACATCTAAAGTCATAGAGGCCGGAGTGCCGCCACATGGCGGCCGAAGGCGGTCAAAAATCTGGATATTTGATTTCGACAGGTGAAACCCAGAACGGTATACTCCTCGTGCTATGAACAAAGAAGTCAAAACAGCGATTGCTGCACTGATTGCGTTCTCCGGCATCATCGCCGCGGGCGTCGCGGTCTGGTGGAAGCTGCTTGCCAAGTAAACAAGTAAAAAGAAAGGACCCTTGGGGGATCCTGTGCAGGACGTGTCCTGCGAACGCTCGGCACCCGCGACGGGTGCCGTTTGGTTCCTAGAAGCGGTAGGAGACGCCGAGCGCGAGGACTACCGGGTGACGTGGAACCCGGAATCCCTCCGGGTCGGATACGACCGCGACGGTCGCTTCACAGCCGTAGAGTGCGCCATTGACCGTTTCTTCGCCGGTGAGGGTGGCGTTCTCCAGTCGATCGCGCAGCGCGTTGATGATGCGCGCGGCCAGCAGATACGGTTGCGGTGCGTATGGTCCGCCCATGCCCTGCGGCACAATGACCAGTTCCTTGCGGTCACCGGGGCGCAGTGCGAATTCGCAATACCCGGACTTGCAGGAGTCGAGCACATCGGCAATGTGCCGCTCAAGACGCGCCGCACGCACGGCGGTAACGACCACACGGCACCATCTCTCCGAAAACAGCCCCTGTCCGACCTTCTCCAGATCGACGGCGAGCGCCCCGGCGTCCTCACAGTCGAGGAACGGCTGTTCGATGCCGTTCACGATCGCCCACTTCAGGCGTTCGTCTTCGATCTCGGAGATGTCCCGCGGTGCGAAGCCGAGAACCGCCGGATCGAAGTAGGGGGCGGCATCCCCTGCCAGCGCGCTGTGCCGGATGCGCGCGAACGGTGCGATACGGGTGTGCGACTCCTGGGTGACCACTGACATGTCTGTTGCGTGTGCTGCCGAAGAACCATCTCTCTGCACGTCTACCCTCCTTGCATTCTGCGCGGCAAAATATCGCACAACTGCGGTCTTGTCAACCCGCCGGTTCCGTGATAGGCTCCTGAGTGATCCCCCGACCGGGGGCTTATTTTAGAAAAGACGGTATGAATCTTGCCCAAAACCCCGTGGGCGCCTACATCACGAGTTCGATCGCCGAACTCCGCAAGGTGACCTGGCCGAGCCGCAAGGAAGTCATGACCCACACGCTGATCGTGGTGGGCGCGACGACCGGCGTGGCCGCCGTCTTCGCCGGCGTCGACGCGCTCTTGAACCTCGGTCTCGGCGCGCTGCTTTCGCTCATTGCCGCGTAAGGCCTATGCCCAAACAGGTCATCAAACACGGTCGGCGTTGGTACGCCATCCACACCTACTCCGGCTACGAGGAGAACGTGTCGCAGAATCTGCGCACCCGCATCGAGTCCATGGACATGCAGCACAAGATTTTCAACGTGCTGGTGCCGAAGGAAAAGAAAATCAAGATCAAGAACGGCAAGCGCAAGGTGATCGAAGAAAAGATTTTCCCGGGCTACGTGCTCGTGGAGATGGTCGTTGAAGACGATTCCTGGTACGTGGTGCGCAACACGCCGAACGTCACCGGATTCATCGGCACGGGAACGACGCCGACGCCGATCGATGAAACCGAAATCAAGTCGCTGCAAAAGCGCATGGGCGTCGACGAGCCGCAGTACAAGATCGACATTTCCGTGGGCGACCCGGTCCGCATCAGCGATGGTCCGTTCAAGAACTTTGAAGGCAAAGTCAACGACATCGACGAGGCCCGCGGCAAGGTCAAGGTGCTGGTGTCGATGTTCGGCCGCGAAACCCCGGTCGAACTCGACTTCTTGCAGGTCAAGAAGATTTGATCAAACCGCGAAAGACGACCTGGGAAACCCGGGTCGTCTTTCATTTCAAAGCGCGCCTTTGGATGTCGAAGAAGCCGTTGAACTGTTCGTTGCGTCCGCTAGAAACAATGAAGTCATCTCCCAATCCGTTTTGGATTCTTTCAACATGTCTTTTTTCATTCTCACCCGGAACTCCCGCCTCCATCGAATGCAAAAACGCGCGTCCACTCGGCGCCAATCGTCGTGAGACCTTCATCACCAAATCATCGACAATATCTCCGCTACCCTGATGAAAGAATGGTCCGTTCACCGAGACCATCACATCGGCGTCGTGCGCGTCTTCAATCTCACGGATTTCCAAAAAACCTCCGTGAGCCCGCAGCTTTCCTGATCGATAGTCGGCGACTGTTGCAAGACTGTCCTCGAAAGCGTGGATTGCCGGTTCTTTAGTTAGCGCAAATTCAACAATTGATATGTCCGCCATCGGTACCTGTTGTTTTAACAGTTCTCGTAATTCGAGAACCCCTTTCATGTCGCCGCCGCCGAAAGAAACGATCTTCAAGTTTTGCTTTTCCTGAAGACGTGACGAGCAATGGCGCAGCAGACTCTCCCCGAACAATGACTCGAACTCATCTTGATAGCCGCGGTCACCCGCAAAGTGCCAGCTATCTGCTCGGATCGACGAATGTGAACGACGGATAGCATCAATCCATTGCGAAAAAATCGCTCGATCCGCTTTTAGTGAAGGTATCGTCGAGTCTGGCAGCTTATCGAAGTCTTTTTCCGAAAATACACCCCACTCCCAACTCATAGTCGTTGGGGTGAATTCCGATCTCTCTCCGCGTTCAGTCATAGTGTGGATTCCCACTTCCGTGGGAATGAAAAAAGCAGTATCCATCTTGACCAATCCTGCCCGTT
>JBBUJK010000023.1:0-21301 GCA_038054875.1 Patescibacteria group bacterium | reverse complement strand
GGTGGAAAAAGCAGTGGCCGCGTTCGGCTATGCAGGTCCAAGTCTCAAGGATTGATAAGGAGCTCCCGCTCCCCCGCTACGAGACCGCCGGCGCGGTGGCTTTTGATTTGGTGGCGCGGGAAACGATCACGATCGCGCCGCATTCCTTTGCGCTCCTGCCCATGAACGTCATCGTGAAGATTCCGGAGGGCTACGCGCTGCTCCTATCCTCCCGTTCCTCCGCGGCGCGCAAGAAAGGGCTGATCCTGCCGCTCGGCATCATCGACCAGGACTACTGCGGACCGGAGGACGAACTCAAACTCCAGGTCGTGAACTTCACGGCGGCACCGACCACGGTCGAGCGCGGCGAACGCGTCGGTCAGGCCATCTTCGTGGCCATCGGCCGCGCCGAGTGGGACGAAGTGGACCGCATGGACGGTAAGAGCCGCGGCGGATTTGGCACCACAGGCGGCTATGCCGGGTAATGGATTCCACATCATCATCGACGGCATCGACGGCTCGGGTAAAAGCACGATCCTGAATGCCGTGCGCGATGTTTTTGCAACGGACGGGAAACGCGTCCTCGACGTACCCGCCATCTGGCGCGAACGCGGCGACTATCCGACAGCGGACGAGATCGCCGAGGCAGACGTGATCTGCACTGCCGAGCCGTCCACGATCTGGGTGGGCAAGGCGATCCGCGCTGAAATCATCCGCACCGGATCGGTGTACAGCAACCGCACCACGGCCCAGGCCTTTGCCCTGGACCGGGAGCTCCACTACCGGAAGATCGTCATTCCGGCGCGTGCCGCAGGAAAAATCATCATCCAGGACCGCGGCGTCTCGTCCTCCATCGCCTACCAGGCCGTCCGCGACGGCGTTTCCCTGGAAGAAGTCCTGGCAATCCCCGGCAACGCGCTGGCGCTCACACACTCCCCGGACGTCCTCGTCCTTGCTACACTGTCCGTAGATACGGCACTGGCCCGGCTTGCCGCGCGCGCCGGAAAAAACGACGATTCGCGCTACGAACGGCAGGCCGACCTCGAGAATTTGGCCGAACGCTACGCCGCACCTTGGTTCCAGGATCTCTTTACCACCCGGGGCACGCGTATTGCAGAGCTTTCCACTGCATCGGACATTGCGACGGTGCGCGCTGCGTCCGTCGCCCTCGTACAATCATTCCTGGAATAGGGCGACCGCAAAGTCGCCCCTACACGCCACACCCTACCCCCTACACCCTCCTATGGCCTTACTCGGCGCCGCAGACATCATCGACCGCTCCTGGGAAGTCGTCCGCCGCAACCTCGGACAATTCCTTCCCATTGTCCTGATCTTCCTCGTTCCCTCGATTGCCGGAACCGTGGCGTTTGAAATGCTGCGCGAACAGAACCTCGGTATCGGTCCATGGCAGGAAGCGATTCTCGCGATCGCAATTTATGTGCCGCTCGTGGCGCTGTCTTTTTTGCAAACCATCGCGCTCATACGCGCCGTGACCGCCGGCATCGCCGGCGAACCCATGCCGTCCTTGTCCGACCTGCTGAAGATGGCTTTGCCCATGGTGGTGCCGGTTTTCTTTGCTTCGCTCGCGCTCGGCGTACTGCTCTTGGCCGGACTCATCGTGCTCGTCATCCCCGTGATCGTCATGGGCGTGTGGTTCGCTTTTATCCTGCAGGCCATCGTTCTCGACCGCGCCAGCTGGATCGGCGCATTCGGCGCGAGCAAATCGCTCGTCGCCGGCCGTTTCTTTCCGGTGCTCTGGCGGCTGGTGGCACCCTACGTCTTTTGGTTGCTCGTGAGCTGGGTCGTGACCGCACTCGTGGTATTCCTGCTGAACGGCGCGGCTGGCAGCTTCACCGTGCGCGTCCCGGAGAACGCTCCGTTCTGGCTGACGATCGCCGCAAACGTCGCCACCGACAGCGTCGGCGCGCTGATGGCGCCGTTCTTTCTGGCTGTGACCACGCTCCTCTACCTGAATCTCAAGGCCGAGTCTGGTCCGCCGCGCACCTGATATGCGCTACGAACCGGTGATCGGGCTGGAGATCCACGTCCAGCTCGCCACGAAGAGCAAGATGTTTTGCGCCTGCCCAATCCCGGGCGAGGAGGCCGCGCCAAACACGTCCGTCTGTCCGGTCTGCATGGGGCATCCCGGCACGCTTCCCGTGGCAAACGCGCAGGCCGTGCGTCTGGGCATCAAAGTCGGATTGGCGCTTGGATGCACCATTCCCGACCAGGCCAAATTCGATCGCAAGCATTATTTCTACCCGGACCTGCCCAAGGGCTACCAGATTTCCCAGTACGACGAACCCATCTGCCGCGACGGAAAACTGACGATTGATTTTCCAGCGAGTGCGGGACGCGCCGCTGCAGAAATCAGGATTGAACGTGCGCACTTGGAAGAGGATGCCGCGAAAAATGTGCATGCCGGCGATCGTACGGGCGTGGAGGCTGCAGATGCGACGCTCGTCGATTACAATCGCGCCGGAACACCGCTCCTCGAAACCGTCACGGCGCCGGACTTGCGCTCCCCTGCCGAAGCAAAGACCTTCCTCCAGGAGTTCCGCGCTATCCTCCGCACACTCGCGGTGTCTGACGCCGATATGGAACGCGGGCATATGCGCTGCGACGCCAATATTTCGTTGCGCCGCGTGAATGATGACGGATCAATCATCGACCTCACCTTCAATCCAAAAACAGAAATTAAGAACCTGAACTCGTTCCGCGCCGTGGAACGCGCGCTCGAATACGAGATTCAACGTCAGACCAAACTGTTCGAAGAGGGCACACCACCGATGGGAGGTGAAACGCGCGGCTGGAACGACGGAAAGGGCGTAACCGAGCCGCAACGCACCAAGGAAGGCGAAGCCGACTACCGCTACTTCCCGGAACCGGACCTGCCGCCGCTCCTGCTCGCCGACATGGTGAAACAGGAAGGCGGATTGCCGGAATTACCCGCGGCCAAACGGCGCCGCTTCATGGACGAATATGGATTTGCTGCGGCGGACGCGCGCCAGATGGCTGCAGAGCCGGACCTGGCAAATTACGTGGAACAGGTCGCCTCTGAACTCGGCGACTGGTTGTCCTCCCTGCCGGAAGTTGAGGGCACTGCCACCGACATCTGGAAAAATCAAAAGGATAAACTTGCCAAGCTCATTTCCGGCTGGGTACTTTCCAAACTCGGCGGCCTCATGGCCGAACGAAACGTCGCCTGGGGCGACCTGAAGATTTCACCGGAAGACTTCGCCGAGTTCCTGTCGCTCATCTGGACGCAGAAGGTGAACTCCACCGCCGCGCAAGTGATTCTCGCGGAGATGCTCGAAACAGGAAAAGACCCCAGTCACATCATGGAAGACCGCGGACTCGGGCAGATCAGCGAACCGGAGGAACTCCGCCCCGTGGTGCGCGACATCCTTGCCAAGAATCCGGACGTCGCCGCGCAATACCGCGCCGGAAAAACGCAGGTGCTGAAATCGCTCGTCGGCATGGCCATGAAAGTCACCGAAGGCCGCGCCCATCCGCAAACCACGGAAAAACTCTTCACCGAAGAGCTGGCAGGATAAAAAAGAGAGGACCCGGTGTGGGTCCTTTTTTGGTTCCTCGGCGGCGCTCAGTTCTGGAAGAGCGCCAGGATGCGCTCGGCGATGCGCTCGTCGTGCATCTCGCGCGTTGCGAGGATCGGCGCGCAGTGCGCCTTCGCCGGGATCATCCCGCACAGGCGCGGGTTGTAGATGACGAAGAAGTTGCGCTCGATGGGCTCAACCTTCCCCGGCCGCGTGACGGTGAACACCACCGTGAGCTGCGGATTGGCCGGACGCCGATCCCTCTCCGCGAACGACTTGATGTCGCCGCGCCCGATGAGCAGCTGGAGCACGCCGATGATGCGGGCGTGCAACTCTTCGCTCATGACGCGGTCGCGGGCGGCCTTGCGGGACTCCTTCTGCGGCACGATCGAACTGCGATCGTGGCCCTTGCGCGCGCCACGGACCCGAACACGATCTCCTTCGAACTGGTTCTCTGCCATCTATCTCGTCTCCTTCATGACAGCCGGTGAAAGATACCTGCGTTGCACCCAATTGTCAAGAGGGTTCCAAGAACGTTTCCGCCAATGTCATGGCCTCTTCCTGATCAACAACCCAACGGATACGCGTGTCCTTGCGGAACCAGGTCATCTGGCGGCGGGCGTAGGCGTGCGTGTCGAACTTGATGCGGGCTGTGGCATTCGCCATTTGTAGGGGTTGATAATTATCAACCCCTACAAGCTCAACCAGTTCGCGATAACCGATCCCCGACAGAGCAGGTAATTTTTTCCCGTACCGTTTCACCAGCCGACAGACCTCGTCCAGAAGTCCACGAGCGATCTGTTCATCTACACGGGTGTCGATGCGTCGGTACAGCTCTTCGCGCGGCAGGTTGATGCCAATCTGCAGCACGTCGTAATGCGGCCACACATTGCTGCGCGGCCCCTTCCCCACTACAGCGCGCGTAATCTCAATAGCGCGGATCAGCCGCCGCTTATTGAAACGATCAATCGTCTTTGCCTTCTGCGGATCAAAGTCGCGCAATTCCCAAAGCAACTCCGCTGTGGTTTTGCGTCCCAGCCGGCGGCGGAGCCCCGGGTCGGGCGGCGCATCCGGCAGGTCGAGCGCATCGACCACGGCTTTCACATAGAGCCCGGTGCCACCGACGAGAATGGGCAACTTGCCGCGTGCCAGGATGTCCGCGATCACGGCGAAGGCGCGTTTCTGCCAGTCCGCGAGTGAAAACACCTCGTCCGGTTCCAAGAGGTCGATGAGGTGCTGCGGCACGCCCAGGAGCATCGACACACCGTCCTGACCAGGCAGCGGATCGCGCTCTTTGCCGGTTCCGATGTCCATGCCACGGTAGACCTGCCGGGAATCCGCTGAGACGAGTTCTCCGTCGAATGCCAGTGCCAAGCGGACCGCGAGTGCGGTCTTTCCAGAGGCGGTGGGGCCGACGACGGCGATGATTTTTTGCGCGGCCATGCTCCCTCTATACCTGAAGTCCCCCATTGGCTACAATGGCTGCGACCCTATGGAACGCGGAACCATGATGGAAAAAGGCGGTTCGACAAAGCGGCCGCTGCGCCGCGAATCTCCCGTGCCTCCCCCGCCGCCGGAAAGCGCAGTCTCGAAATCGTTTTCTAAACCCCCGGACTACGTGCCGCCGGCGCCACGCATCGACGTGACCGGCCAGACGTTTCTTGCGGACAGCAGCCTGAAGGAAATCGACGTCGCCGAGCAGCCGGTGGAGTCCGACGTGGAGCGGAAGCGGACCTCGCGTCCCGGCTCCACACCCGAAAACGCCCCGCCGCCGGAAACGGCGCGCGAACAGGAACCGAAAGGTCCCATCTTTGAGGCGGCAAGCAACGTGGCAGGCAAGCGCGGGAAGGCCGGCCTGGACGTGAACCCGGACACCGGCACGTTTATTTTTGTGGCCGGTGAAAACGCAGAACCGACGGCCGTTGAAGGCATCATCGACTCGGCCCTGGAACGGATGAAGGAATCTTCAGGACAGCAGGAACGGGCGGTCAGCATGGCGCACGGGGAAACGTCCCGCGACCGCGCGTCGTCGATCGACACGCGGCTGATGTCCGCCGCCTCACGCGGCGCGCTCGACGCCGTGGTCCGCGAAAACGCCCACAAGCTGGCACGCGGCGATAAGGCATCGGCCATCGAGGTGCCGCCGTTCGTGGTTGGCCAGGTGTTCAACGAGGAAATCACCGCGCAGGAATTTTACGGCGACACGCGGAACACGGAAGACGTGATCGGCACCTTGGTGGACAAAGGCACGCGCGGCCTGGAGGAGCAGGAACGTGCCTCCACGCAGGCCGTCGAAGACGCAAAAACCAAATACGATGCCATCCGCGCCGAAGTGAAGAACTGGCTGGGTGGTGATCCGCTCATCAAATGGCCGACTAAATCGGACCTTGATGACGACGAATCCCTGAGCCCCGAACAAAAGGGGTATATCGGCAAGGTCTACAACGCACAGGAGGCACTAACCGCCGTCGGTCCAACGCACAAGCAGTTGATGAACAACATGGAGATCGCCAAGATCCTGGCCCGCAAGTTGGAAGAAACTCGGCAGGCCCGGCTGACGCAGACGGACGAACAATTCGAGGAAACCTACCGCGAACTGAAGAACGATCCCGAACTCGCCAAGCTCGCCACGGAAAATCTGCCCATCCTCCTGAAGAGGTTGAGGGAGGATATTCCACTGACGACGGAAACGGCAAAGGACTTCGCTGCGCCCGATCTCTCGCCCGAGGCGGCGGACGCGGTCAAGGGAAGCGCCGACAAGCTGAACGCATTTTTTAAAAAAATCCGCGAACCAAAAACGGACACCGAGAAAAACGCAGCCGCCCAGGCCGCGCTGACCTTCCTGAATTCGCCTTCCGTCCAAAGACTCATGGATTCACCCGCGGAACGCCTGGCGCTCTTCCAGCAACTCTCCTACCCGCCGGACGCCAACATGGAGCTGCTCCTGCGCAGCGTGGAAAAGGCGACCCCGAAGGATCCGGAAAAAGCCCAGCGGTTGATCGAGCCGTCGCTGTCCGAAACGGAAGGCAAGATCGCCGACGACCTGACCTACGAAATGAAACGGGTGGCGGAGAATCCGATGGCCTTGCTCAAAGACCCCCGCTTCACGAGCATGTCCCGCGAAGGCCGGTTCGTCGTTGTCCAACGTCTGAAGAACCTGAGCATCGTGAAGCCGAACCAGGCCACCGAGCTTCTTCAAGCACGCCGCCTCATGCTGCGCGGCAAGCCCGGAGAAGCCCTGACCGTCCTCAAGGTCGGGCGCGACGGCAAGGTGACGAAGATCGAAACCGGGGCCAAGGCCGGGAAATCATCGGAGGACCTGGAGGTCAACCAGGAAGACAAGGAAGCGCAGCGCGTCCTCTCCACCACCAAACGGACGGTCAGCCAGCAGGCCAACGCCGCGGTCGACATCGGCGTCCAGGTCGGCGATCAAATCATCGTCATTCCCTCTTCTGCGGAGGAGTTCGTGATGGGCCAGCAGGAACGCGTCGGCACCGAAGGCATCGAAAAAATTCTGGCGGAACTCAAAGGCGACCCCAACCGCAGCGCAAAAGCCAACTCGGAACGGATCAAAAACACCACGGAGCGGCCGCACCTGGTGCTGCGGATTCCCACATAAAAAAACGAGGGCGGCCTGCGTGTCAGGAGCCCTCTTTCGCGTTGGTGACCTCAAGGTCCTTGGTCACGCCCTTGAAGCTCAGGCGGAGCTTCTGGACGGAGACGTTCCCGTCAGCATCGAACGTGACGGCGTCGGCCGGGCGCGCGACGCAGCGCACCGGGAAGCCGCTGTCGCGCGTGTGCTCGACGACCGTGAGCGGGATCTCGCGCCCGTCGGCGGTGACGAGGCGCGGCTGGAGCCGCGCAAAGGTGCTGTGCATGCCGATGGTGTCATCGGCCTCGACGATGACGAGCAGGGACCCGTCGAGGTTCTTTCGGATGCGCGCGTAGCGGAGGCACCGCAGGAGCCACGAGGGATGTTCGTCGATGCCGCGCACCGACGAGCCGGTGACGGAGGCGGCGAGCCGCATGAAGAACGACATGATCGGACTCCTTTCCATGCGCGCATCATAGCGCGGTCGGGTCATGGAGAGAAGTGTTTGGAGTGGCCTTGCGGCCGCCCGGCACTTCTTTGCCGACCACGAACCCTAGCCGTTTTCCAGCCGCCTGTCAAGACTGCGCATTCCTGCTAATATTGGCCGGTATGGAACGCAGAGAATCGCTCGAGGACAACTACCCCGAAACCCGCCCCGAAGGTGGCGACCGCCGTACCCCCGTCGGCAAACGCCGAGAATCTGGCGAACGCCTGGTGGAACAAAAAGTCGAGCCACTTTGTTATTTCGATGTTGAAGACCGCGCCTCCAGCACGCCGGATTTTGCGGTACGCACTGATCCAAACACCGGCCTCATCGTCTTTGTCGACGGCCGAGACGCTCCCGCGGAGGCCGCCAAACACGTCGCCAACGGTATCTTTGCAGAAGCCGGGCGCGAGTTGCCGATGCTCGTCGTCGACCGCGAGTCGGTCATGGATCTCTCTCCAGTAGACGATGATAAAAACAAAAGAATCGAAAAAAGAATCGAAATAAGCCGACCGCGACGCACCCGTGGAGAAGAACTCTTGGCCACAGCGAGCGAGCATGTCTTGGCCGAAGGCGACTTGTTCCGCCTTGACGCGGAGCTCAACGAGCAAGGCGACCGGGAAACCGTCCTGGCACTCCCTGCCTCCGCAGCCCTGGCAATCATCCCCGAACGCATCACCGAGATAGAAATCATCGGTGCCGACAAGGAAGCAGCAGAGGCACTCGTCGGCAAAAAAGCACTACACATGGAAGATGCTGAATGGAAGACATACGTCAAAAGATATGTCGACGACGAGCTACGCCTGCGAAAAGCGTACGAGGCGTCAAAGACGCGCCTGACGTCGCTATTGGACCGGGCGGGACGGTATCTGAAGGGCGGCGAGGCCGCAAAATTCTTGGAAGGCGGCGAGGAAGATCTGCTCGCGTCGCTGAAACGGGGTGCAGCCGATTTTTTAGCGCGTTTCGACAAGGGGCATTCCCTCGATCCGATTCTGGAGATGCGCAGGCAGCGGAAGAAAGAGCACCGCGAAGGAAAAAAGGACGGCGGATCCGTCTATGATCGCATTGCCGCGCTGCCCATCTTTTCCGCGGCGGAAAAAGCCGATTTCTACAAGCACAAGTCTTCCCAACACGACTGGGGAAATGCGCGTTTGGTACTCGAAGATCTCATGAAACAGCGGGGGGAACTGACTGCTGTCCGTGGGCTGCTCCAGGAGCTCTCTCGCGCGCCGCTGGACGCGGAAACGCGTGTCGAAAAGATCCTCGACACAGGCCAGCCGCCGCTGGCTTCTGATGAGCGCGCACTTCTGGCAGAAGCCGCAGCCAAGGACCGGCTCATCCGCGATCCCCGCCTCCTCGCCCGGCTGCGCGAACCGGACCTGAATGCCGAGGAACGGGCGACTGTGGGTGCGTTCGAAGACGCATTGCGCGAACAGCAGGAATCGATCGCAACGGTCATGGCTTCGGATGCCTTCCGGGGTCTGTCCCGCGCCGGACGCTATACCTTGGCCGAACGGCTCAAAAAGCGGATCGCCGAGCCGGAGCGATTGCGCTTGCTCGAAACCCGCGCCGTGAGCATTTCCGGCCGGCTGGGGAATGACATCCTCGTCTACCGCCTGCGGAACGGAAAGCTCGAAGCGCTGCACGACGCCATGAACCGCCGCGGTCAGGAGACGCTGAAGCTGCGTGGCCTGGACCGCCCGGTGCGCGCCAACCAGACGGCGCGTGAGTCTTTTGCCGCCGAATTCGGCGACCAATTCGTGCTGCTGCCGGCCGAACACGCCCAGTTGCGGGCAGATGCAACCCTCGCTGCGGCCAAAGATCCGAACCTGCAGCTCCGCCGCATGGTCGATGAGGAAAGCTATCCTATGATCCGCATCACCGTTCGTCCACCCCGGGAATCTGCCGCCTCCCCCGCCCTTGACACCGAGGCAGAAACTGGTTAGGGTCAGCACAAGGAGAAGTCGTCGTGCACATCGACCCGCGATACGTGGGACACGTCTTCTTGCAGTTCGGGCGGAGGAGTTTCTACCTCGCCCCGCCGCAGGGAGAATCCCCGGACCTGCAGTGGCTCGCCGCTGTCGAGGTCCTGATCATCACAGCGTCGTTCCCGAACGGCATCCGCTACCAGACACGCAACCTGCGGATCACGAACGCCGGCCAAGCCACCTGCAATCTTGTCCCTGCCGATCGCTGGCAGGAGAACATGGAGAAGCGCTGGCTCGGACCGAAGCGGGATGCAGTGGTCACGAAGGTGACCCTGCGCTCGCCGGACGGCGAAACCACGCTCGACCGCGGACCGCGCGGCCTCTACCGCGTCGCTGCATGACCCTGCAGCTCATTTTTTTTCCGGATATAAAAACCCCCGCTGGTTGCGGGGGTTTTGCGTTGCCTGGTTAGGCGGCTTCGCGTTCGGCTTCGGCCACCTGTGCTTCAAGGTTGTCGATGAAATTGCGCTCGGCGAGTTCCGAGATCTGCTTCTCGTGTTTGATCAGATCAATAAGGCGACGGCCCTGCTCGATCAGTTGGACACGGTGGCCCTGGGGCAAGTCTTTGCCCCCTTTGAGCGTCTCGTAGACCTGCCCGGCGAGCGCCTCGTAGCTGCCCTGGGCGTCGCGGGAGGCCTCCATGCGCATCTGAAGTCCGATCTGCTCCGGCGCGCGCTGCGATTCGACTGCCGCTTCAAAAGTCAGCTGCTCGGCCGTGTTGATGGACTCGGCAAGTTCATGAATTTCCTTGGCGATCTTCAGGCGGAGATCCCATTCCTTGGGGTCCATTTTTTCGGCGCGCTCCGCGGCGCGCTTCGAGGCCTTCTCAGAGGCCTTCTCGGCGGCGCGCAGGGTGTCGGTCCGGGATTCCACGTTTGCCACGATGCTGTCCATCATGCCCATGGACTGCTCAAGCTGCTCAGGCGACATCTGTTCGCCTTTCACGCGCTCGCGCTGCATGGAAAACACTTCGGACAACGCCTGCAGCGTCTCTGCGCCGACCGGGTTCTCGGCCTCGACGCGTTCCTGCTGCATTTGACGCACCTCTCCCATCGCCTCTTGGAGGTCCGGGCTCTGGAACGATTCGCCACGCGGGGGCATAGTATGCGGCGTTAGTATCAGGAGGGAGTATAGCAAAAAATCTGGCTTTCGTCAACCAAACCCCACTTCTTGACAGACGGGGGAGAGGTGCGTATGCTTCTGCGTTCGGAGAGAGGAGAAGGAAAAGTCATGGCCGAACAACAGATGTTCATCGAAGTTCGTTTCTTTCCCGGGTCGCGCTGTCTGTTTCTCTTCGCGGAGAATCCATTGGATCCCGTGCCGGTGCCGCGGGACGAGGTGCTGCAGAAGCTCATCATCCGTCTGCGCGGCACGTCGCCTGCCACGCGTCAGAACGCGGCCAGGCAGATCGAGGTCCCCTACCGCGTCGATGGCCGCATCGGCGGCAGACGGCCGTTGATACGCATCCTGATGCTCGAGCCGCTCAGCGAGCTGGCCCAGGCCGGCGAGGATCGCATCCGCCGCCACACCTCACGAAGCAGCTGCATCGAGCGCATCCAGCTTCTCTGGCCGGACGGGCACGATGAAAGCTACACGCGACGGTCCGGACACCGGCTGGTGTTCACTCGGGCCACGTCCTCCTGAGTGGGGACGATCTTTTTTTTCGGCTGTGATATACTTTTGCTGACTTTTTACCAAGATTGCTATGGCCGAAGGGGCACGGGACAAACGAAATAATGCGGCAGACGAGGAGCGCAAAGATCTTGCCGCCCCAGAAATATCCGAAGAGTATCTCGGCGACATTTCGGCCCGACTGTTCGATCTGCAAGCTGAGCGTGCACGACTCGAAGGCACGGACGCGACCACTAAGGAACTGAAGGCGGTTGAAAAAGAAATTGCCGCATTGCAGGCATTTGTGAACGAACACGAAGAGGATTTTGCACGAATGGAAATGCGAGCGGAAAAAGCGCGTGAAGCCGAAGTCATTCCGCTGATTAAAAAAAAGACCAAGGCTTTACCCACGGCTGAAGCGCCAAGAAATCTCTCTGCCGATCTTCAGGACCTTCAGAAACACTACGACCTGACCGTTGAACAGCTCACGTCGGAAACCGATCCTAAAGCCCATGCTGCGCTTGAGAGCAGCATCGACAATTTGCGTGAGCGCATTCACACCCTCAAGGGAGATATCCCCTGGGAGAAGGAGGACCGCGTGCTCGCCAAAGGCGGAATCAAACATAGCAGCGCAGCGCGTGAAAAAGCACGCACCGACGCACCAGAGAGCTTCAAAGCGGCTGAAATCGACCGCGCTGGTCTGATTGACCTACGCAACACCTACAGCCAATCACTCGAACCCGGATCATTGCCTAAGGGGGGGGAAATCCTACTGCGCGGTGCTGTTCAAACGCTGGAAGACGCGCTCGCCAAGTACGGCCGCGGTGACATGTCCGCGGATGCATTTCAATCTCGTGTTTCCGAAATCGCGAAGGCCCGCAAGATGTGGGACCGCTACGTGGATGATGCAGCCGTTGAGGACAAGCGCGCACGAGAAAAAAAGGAAGCCATGGAGCGTGCCGCAGAAGAGGCGGCCCGCACCGAAGAAACCGCAAAAGCCCGAAAGGCTGAGCAAAACGAAGAAATTAAACGTCGCCTCAAAGAAGTCGGCAAAAAACAGGACGCTGAAAAGGCTCTGCGCGAAACAAAGAAGCAGCTCGCAGAAGCAGACGCCACGGTCGAAGAAAACGTATCCACAGAAATAGCGCTGTCCGAAGCGGCCCGCAAGCGTGCCGAAGTTCGTGCTCGCATTGCCGAAAAGATGAGCAACATTAAAGAGCAAACGCGTGCGCGTCGCGGAGCGGATCTGAACAAAGCCATGGCGGACATCCGCAACCTCCCGCCTCCACTGACTGCAGAAAAAATTGCGGAAGACCATCGCAAGGCAGACGATCTGGTCGACGCCATGGAAGCCGGGCCCGACCTCGCTCCCCCGCCGGAGAATTTGCCTGTGGAGTCTGTCGCGGAAACGGACGAACAGTTCAGAGCACGTTTCCGAGCTGACGCGGGCGTCCAGGCAGATGCTCTGGTAAAAAAATCAATTGAGCGTACCAACGCCAAGATCGACGTGCTTAAGGAAAAAATTCACGCCGAACAGGAACGGCTTCGTATAGAGCGGAACGAGCTGAAGCCAGGCGTAGAGGAGCGTTTCTTCGCGCAAGGTGAGAATACGGAAGAACTTGCCAAACGCGAACAGGCCACTGAAAACTTCCCAAATCTTACGCCGGACGAGGCTGTGACCGAACAGGAAAAAATCGAGGCAAAGAGCGCCCGTGATTTCGAGAACGAAGCAGACTTCAGGGCGGCGTTCATGGATGCGTTGGCACATGATCCGTTACACCAGCTCAGCTTGGGTTCAGCGGACGCATATGCCAAAAGATACTGGCAACTCCTCATGAAGGATAATGCACGGCTGGCCGAAGCCATGAAGCCACAGCCGAAAGTCGGATTCTTCAAACGGCTGTTCGGCGGCGGACCGAAACCAAAGGAAACCATGACGGCGCAGGAAATTGTTTATTTTCAGAAGATGGATAAGTTCGTACGCGACATCATGGAAACGCCAGCGACCTCCGCACGTGCGTTCGCACGCCGCGCCGCCAGAGAATCCGGGCCGTCGAGTTTCTGGACATCCGGTCGTACCGGCCGTCCCGGCAGGTGACAAACAAAAAACTCCCTTCGCCATAGCGCGGGGAGTTTTTGTTTTGTTACTTGTAACTTGCAATGTCCTTCTGCACTTTTTTCACGAACGCACCGAGCGCCATGCTCTTCTGCTTTTCATCGCCGCGATGCCGAACCGTAAGTTTCTTTAAGGACTTTTCTTTGTCGCCGACGACGAGCATGTACGGCACTTTGGCTTTCTCCGCTTTGCGGATCTTGTAGCCGACAGTTTCGTTGGCGTCGTCGCAAAAGGCGCGCATCCCGGCATCCGTAAGTACCTTCTGCAGCTTCTTGCCTGAACGGAGATGCACTTTACCGACCGGGATGATTTGCACCTGGACGGGCGCAAGCCATGCGGGGAAGGCACCGGCATAATGTTCGATCATGATGCCGAGGAAGCGCTCTGTGGAGCCCAGAATGGCGCGGTGGATGACCACCGGACGGTGCTTCTCGCCGTCTTCACCGACGTAATCCAACTCGAACCGTTCCGGAAGATTGAAGTCGAGCTGCACCGTGGAGAGCTGCCACTCGCGTCCGATGGCATCCTTCAACATGAAGTCGAGTTTTGGGCCGTAAAAGGCGGCTTCGCCCTCGGCTTCCTTGTGCGTCCAGCCGGTCTTTTTGACGACTTTCCGGAGCGCATTCTCCGCCATGTTCCAGACGTCGTCACCGCCGAGATACTTTGTAGGGTTGGCTGGATCGCGCAGAGAGATGCGCACCCAGAACTCCTTGAAGCCGAATATCTTGTATGTTTTGCCGATCATCTCGAGCATGACCGAGATTTCCTTCTCAATCTGATCCGGCATGCAGAAAACGTGGCAGTCGTCCTGGGTGAGCGAACGCACGCGGGTCAAACCGGATAGCTCGCCATGTTTTTCGTAGCGGTAATTCGTGGTGGTGCACGTCCAGCGCATCGGCAACTCCCGGTAGGAATGCGGGTTCTGCCGGTACAGCATCATGAAGTGCGGGCAGTTCATCGGCTTCAGATAGTATTCGTCCTCGTCCACCTT
Organism: Patescibacteria group bacterium; assembly: GCA_038054875.1. Lineage (GTDB taxonomy): Bacteria > Patescibacteriota > Patescibacteriia > 2-12-FULL-57-11 > 2-12-FULL-57-11 > SCUL01. Next base: position 6,983 of record JBBUJK010000023.1, on the reverse strand, counting down.
CATGGGCGCATACATGGCGTCGTACTTGTCGAGGTGGCCCGAAATCTTGTAGAGATCGCCTTTCGTGATGTGCGGAATCCAGATCGGCACATAACCGCGCTTCTCCTGCTCGACGATGATGTAGTTCTCCACAAGCCGGCGCAACAGCGCGCCCTTGGGATAGAAAAGCGGCAGACCAAGACCGATCTCGTTGATCACGGTAAAAAGCTCGAGTTCCTTGCCGAGCTTCCGGTGATCGCGCTTTTCCGCCTCTTCCATCATCTTCACATACGCGTCTAATTCCTCCTGTGTGGAGAAGGCCAGCCCGTAGATGCGAGTAAGCTGCGGATTCTTGTCGTTGCCGCGCCAGTAGGCGCCGGAGACCTTGGTAAGCTTGAACGCGCCAAGATGGCGTGTCGTGGCCACATGCGGACCGCGGCACAGGTCAACGAACTTCCCCGTGCGGTACACCGAGGCAACGTCCGGCCGTGCCGCGTCAACGTCCTGCTGTTCCTCCGGATTGATCTTCGTCGTCCCCTTCTCCTTGAGATCGGTCAAAAGTTCTACCTTAAATCCCTGCCCCATCTCCTGGAAAAACCCGATGGCCTGGTCAAGCGGCATCTCCTCGCGTGCGTAGGCCTCACCGCGTTCGGCGATTTTCCGCATGCGTTTCTCGATCTTCGGCAGATCATTGGCCGTGATCGGCTGGGGCGTTTGCACATCGTAAAAAAAACCGTTTTCGATGACCGGACCGACCCCGAACTTGGTGCCGGGGTAGAGATCCGCGATCGCAGCGGCCAGAAGATGTGCCGTCGAATGGCGGACGGTGTCGATTGGAAACTGTTGTTTTTGGTCTGACATAACGGCATCTATCGTGCCGCATTTCCTTGTGAAACGCAAAGGGGCAGGCGCGAGGCCTGCCCCTACGGCTTTTTTACTCGAATACGACGTCGATGTGATCTGCGAGGTTTGGCAGGCGCTTCAGGAGAGCCGGCGTGATTTTCACGGTGACGGATGCGACGCCGTCGAGCGCACCCAGGTCGCGCTGCACGTCATCAACAGACATGCCAATCAGTTTCTCTGGATTAAAGGCATTGTTTGTTTCCTTGAGCACTGCCTCTCCCGGAACGGTCACGGAGAGCGTCGCAGATTTGGCTGCCGGGTCGCTTGCGACAAGTTCCACCTTCAGGCCGTCGGCGGTGATGCCGCGCAGTTCTTTGTCTGCCGGAGCAGCGGCGCGCAAGGCCGCTTCTGCGACCACAAGCAGGGCGGCTTTGTCGTAAAACACCGCTTCCACATGTACGGCGATGGTCACGTCAAAAGAAGGTTGCGTCTCCCCCACCTTGGCGGTCGTCTCGCGGCGGACCACCTGTTCCTTGAAGAATACACCGCTGCCGACTTCCGGACGTGACAGGAGCTTCTTGAGCGTCTCAGTCGCCTGCCCGGCAACTTCCTTGGCGTAGGCATCAATGGCCGCGTCCACTTCCGCCTGCGTGATGACAGACACCTCAACGGCACCGCCGGTCATGCTGGCTGTGGATACGGCATAGGTTTTCTCCTGGAGCGACGCGGCAAGTCCGGGAATGGTGAAGCGCGTAGGATCAATGTCGCCTGCTTTGCCGGGTTGATCGGCACATACCCGCGTTTCAAGACGGCCGTTCGCCGGTACGGTCACTGTCTTCTCCAAACGGAACAGCACGCCTTCCGGAGACAGCAGCCGCGTCGTGGCTACAAGCCCCTGGGCTTTCGTCTGCGTATTGATGATGGTAACTGCGCCGCAAGCCTTATTTTCAACAATCTTCTTCTCCCCGCTCGCGGCAACGGTCTTTGTTCCCTCCGCAACGGTTTCAAGTACCGCGCCGGGTACGGTCGTGGCATCCTTTGGTTCGGGTGAGACCCGCGCAGTAAAGGAGGTCGAAATCGGCAACGCGCTGCGTACCACGGTCACCGTGGCGCGAGTGAACGACAAGTACAGAACGAATCCGAGCAAAAGCAGGGCCAACCCGATGAAGGTCGTTGCGAGTTTGCGATACACAGAAAGGTGCACTGCCGGGCGCGATGCGCGTTGCTGAGCTGCCGGACGTGTTGTGGGCGCAGACGCTTGGGGACGACCGACAGCAATATGGTGTGTCGGCTCATTGTGATCAATGAGCAGATCCGAAACATCCTCCGGCCCTTTGATGGCGAGGGTTGTGGGCGCGTCATGCACCGTGTTGACGTCGAGCGTGACCATCTGGTCCTCCGGCACGACGGACGGCGGTGCAACAAAGCCGGACGGCGGCACCGACACCTCAGACGGCATGTCCGTGGCGAGCAGTGCTTCGTATTCCGGCGGCAAAAATGCCGGCGGTGGCGGCGCAGGCGGCCGGGGTGCGGCAGCCGACGCCACATCGCTTTTCTTGCGACGCGGTGCAGCGTGTTTCTTGGGTGCGGGTTTCTTTTTCAATGGCATATCCTCCTAAGTTCCCCACCACTATAGCACACCGTCACACAGGGAACACGTTATGCACCCACAACACGCGCGCCACCGATGCCAGGAAGCGCACAGATGCGGCCGGCAACCTGCGGACTCCACCCAATACGGAACTGCGTTTCAATGCGTTTGGGGCGCTCCCCTTTTCCAATCTCCAAAAACACCACAAGGTTGCCGGGGGACTGTTCAAACACCGTCTTTAATTCCTGGGCAAGCTCGGGCGTGGGCGCATCCGGCAAGGTGATGGTCACGCTCGGCATGCTTGGCAGGGTGCGCGGGGCAGTGTCCGCATCCGAAACCGGCGGCGCAACGGCTGCAGACTCCTTCGCATGCGCGGCGATGACGGCACCGTTCTGAAGCGCCCGAACGGCCTGACGTACCGTTTCCGAATTGACCACGACCGCCTGGTTCGCCAAGAACCGCAGCTCGTCGTCCTTGTCGGAGATCTTTCCCGATACCACGACGGCAGCGTCCTCCATCCACAGTTCCGGCTGGGCGGCGTAGACGCGCGGGAAGACCACGATTTCCACTCCGGATGTCTCGTCTTCGATGCGGACAAACAACATGGCCTCACCTTTCTTAGTGGTGATGCGCTTGGGCGCTTGAAGCATGCCGCCGATCACTGCGAAGGAACCCTTCTTCATCTCCGTGAGTGTGGCGATCGGCGCGAGCTCTCCTGCCGCCGCGGCCGCAACCTCGCGAAACGGATGTTCCGAGACGTACATGCCGAGCAGTTCTTTCTCCCACGACAAAATGTCGCGCTTGGTAGCAGGATCCACGGCTTTGAGCCGGACGGTTTCTGTGCCAAAGCTCCCGCCCGCGCTAAACAATGATGCTTGATTGCTGACCGCCAGCGCTGCGGCGTCTTTATTGAAACGCAGCAGCTCCTCGACGTTGCCAAGAATGGCATTGCGCTCACCAAGCGCGTCGAGCGCACCAGATTTCGCGAGCGCCTCCACGGCCTTGCGATTCATGACCTTCGCGGGGAGGCGCCGGGCAAGATCAGTCAAATCCATGAACGGCCCGCTGGTTTTGCGTTCGTTGATCAGCGCGGCCACGGTGTCGCCGCCCAAATTCTTGATGGCGTTCAAGCCGAAACGGATCTGCGTGCCGTCGATGTACGTGAAAGTGGCGAGCGAGGAATTCACGTCCGGCGGCAGCACCTTGATGCCCATCTTGGTGCACTCGTTGATCGCCGCAGCCACGGTCGGCATGTCACCGGACTCGTTCGTCATCACCGCGGCCATGTATTCGGCCGGGTAGTTGGCCTTCATGTATGCCGTCTGGTACGCCACGATGGCATACGATGCGGCGTGCGCCTTGTTGAATCCGTACGCGGCGAATGGCTCGATCAGCTTCCACAAATCAACGGCCTTGTCTTCTGTCATGCCGCCTTTCACACAGCCGGTCAGGAATTTTTCTTTCTGCGCGGCCATTTCCTTGGGGATCTTCTTGCCCATGGCTTTACGCAATTTGTCCGCCTCGGCCCAGTCATACCCCGCCAAGTGAATGGCGATCAAAAGCACGTCATCCTGATACGTGATAATCCCATAGCTCATGGACAGAATCTCCTTCATGCGCGGATCAAGGACGCGCACCAGGCGCGGATTGCGCTTGCGGCGGATGTACTCCGGGATCGATTCGATCGGACCAGGCCGGTAGAGCGCGACCATGGCCATGAGGTCAAAGATCGTGGCCGGTTGCAGCTCGATGATGTACTTCGTCATCCCCTCTCCGCCGAGCTGAAACAAGCCCGTGGTCTGCCCGCGCGCCAGCAGGTCGTACGTCCGCTTGTCGTCGAGCGGCAAATGCAGCAGGTCGACCTTCACGCCTTTGGTCTTTTCCACGACTTCCACGGCCGTGGCGAGGATGGACAGGTTGCGGATGCCCAGGAAGTCCATCTTCAAGATGCCGGACTGTTCCGAAGCGTGCATGTCGTACTGCGTGATGACGTGATCGCCACCAGCTTCCCTCTGGAGCGGGATCCAGTCAGTGAGCGGTCCCGGCGCGATCACGACGCCCGCGGCGTGGACCGAGGTGTGCCGGGCGCACCCTTCGATTTTCTGAGCCAGGTCGATGACCCGCCGCACGTCCGGCTCCGTGTCGTAGACCTGCTGGAGTTCCGGCGTCTCCTTGAGCGCGCGTGCGATGGTCATGTGGAATCCCTGCGAGCCCATGGGGATCATCTTGGCGATGCGGTCGCCAAGCCCGTACGGGTAGCCGAGCGCGCGCGATACGTCGCGCACGGAGCCGCGCGCCGCCATGGTGCCAAACGTACAAATCTGGGCGACGCGATCGGCGCCGTACTTCTTTTTCACGTAGTCGAGCACCAAGTCGCGCTTGGTATCGGCAAAGTCCATGTCGATATCGGGCGGCGAGGGGCGGGAGGGGTTCAAGAAACGTTCGAACGGCAACTTGTAGGCGAGCGGGTCGACGGTGGTGATGCCGATGCCGTAGCACGCGAGCGAACCGGCGGCCGATCCGCGGGTCGTGGAGATGATCCCCTGGCTGCGCGCCCACTTGGTGTAATCCGCGACGACCAGGAAGTAGGTGGCGTAGCCCTTGGTGGTGATGATGTCGAGTTCGTAGTCAAGCCGTTTCTGATATTCCGGCGTGAGCTGTCCTTTGGCACGGAGTCCCTCCTCGACTTCTTTCCGCAGAAACGCATCCGCGGTCAGGCCGTCCGGAATCGGGAACTCCGGAAAGACCCAGGTGCCGAGTTTTATGGTGACGGCGCAGCGGTCGGCGATCTTCGCCGTGTTTTCGATCGCATCCGGCCGGTGTGCAAAGGCCCGCGCCATGTCCTCGGGCGAGGTCAGCGAGTAGTCGGCGTCGCGCATCGAAAAGCGCGTCGGGTCCTCGAGCGTTTTGCCGGTGCCGATCGCGAGCAGCACGTCCTGCGCTTCGCGGTCTTCGGCGTGGATGTAGTGGCAGTCCTTGGTGGCAACGAGCGGCACGTTCAACCGGTCGGCGAGCGCGAGGAGCTGCGCGTTCTGCTCCACCTGCTCCGGAATCTCCTCATGATCCTGCACTTCGAGGAAGAAATTGTCCCGACCAAAAATGTCCTGGTATATACGCAGTAAATCTTCCGCCTTCGCTTCGTCCTTCATCTCGAGCGCACGGGGAATCTGACCATTCAAACAACCGGACAGTGCGATCACCCCTTCCGCGTGACTACGAAGAAACTCCAAATCAACGCGCGGCTTGTAATAGAACCCCTCAAGATGCGCGGCGGTCGTAATCTTGATCAGGTTGCGGTAGCCGGCCAGATTTTCCGCAAGCAAGGTGAGGTGATAGGCGCGGTCGTCGACGCGTGCCGCCTTGTCCAGCATGCCGTGCGGCGACACATAGGCCTCCATCCCGATGATCGGCTTGATCCCCTGCTTCTGGCACTCCTCGTAAAACTCGATCACCCCGTACATGACCCCGTGATCGGTGATGGCGAGCGCATCCATGCCCAATTCCTTGGCCCGAGCAACCAACTGTGGAATCTGTCCCAGACCATCCAGGAGCGAATAGTGGGAGTGGACGTGAAGGTGGACGAACCGCATAGCGGGTGCATCTTACGGGCCAGAACGCGACCCGGCAACATTGACAAACAACCGATTTTGAGCCAGGGTATCGGCGAGGTGCCATGGACTTCATCTCCTGCCTGCTGTGCGACATCCTGAACGGGATGCCGACTCCGGGCGGCATCCTCATCGACAACGATTCTTGGTTCGCCGTACACGCGCCGCCCCGTGCCTGCCGCAAGCACCTGATCCTCATCGGATCCAAGCGGCACATCTTTGATACGAGACGGCTGACCCGCGTCGAGCTGACCCTGCTCACCGGTCTCCAACGCAACGTGGATCGCGCGTTGCATACGCATACCGGCCTCGTGTCGCGCGTGACCAGCAGCTCCGATCGCTTCGGCCATCTGGCTTGGCTGGTCTGGCCTGAGGACGATGATGGGCGACCGGTTATCGAACAGCTGGCGTCCATGCCGGACGATACGGTGCTGGAATGGACCCGCGAACTTGAGCTGCCTTTCGACGATGCACGCATCGCGGCGTTGGGCGGACGCCTGCCGCTTCCGCCGCTGGTTCCGGGAGACGCAGAGCGCAGCACGCTGCGCGCACCGGGCATACGGTTCTGCCGACACTGCGGTGCCAGACTGGTGCGTGTAGACTACACCGATAACCGCTGTCACGGCTGCGGGAAACCGATCGTCTGAAACGAAAACGCATGCCCCGGAAGGCATGCGTCATTTTTTTGAAATTACCGGCGCCGCTTTTCTTCCCGCCGTTCCATGATGTAGCCGACGGCAGTCTTGATTCCTTCGCCGAGCATCGGCCCGATGGCGAACAATGCCTCGGCTTTTTCTCCCAGCGCCGTAACGAACTGCTCCAGGCGGTCGAAGCGGTCGCGTGCCTCATGCACCATAAGTCGGATGTCCCGGAGCATCATGATGATGTAGTACATCATCCATGCCAGGAACACGGCCACAAGCACCACCGCGAAAGCGATGGAGAGCCACAAAATGTCTTGT
>JBBUJK010000022.1:0-8625 GCA_038054875.1 Patescibacteria group bacterium | reverse complement strand
GGTCCGCGGCGTCCACGAAGCACTGCACTTTGACCGCGGGCGGGCTGTACTCGACGCTCTGGGTGCGCTGCCGGCGTCCTTCGAGGAACGGCTGCGGATAGGAGCTGAGCTCCTGCCAGCGGCCGTTCGCAAGCTGCTCGATGCACTTCAGCGCAAAAGCCTCGGCGCGCTTGTCGGTGTTGTTGAGGATCTGAATGGATACCACGCCGCGGGTCGTGCCGATGCCGACGCGCGTGACGATTCCGGTGCCGAGCGTGAGGTCGGGGAAATTCTTCGGGTTGCTGCGGCAGGACGCGGCCGAGAGCGGAACGACCGCCGCGGTCGGCGTGGGCACCGCGCCGACGGTCGGGCGCGGCAGGTTGACGGCGGTACCCGTGCCGAGCGCGATCGGGGCGGTCGGTGCGGTGCTCCCGCCCGCAGAAGCCACCACACGCGGGATCGAACCGGTCTGCGGGGTGAGCGCGTTCATCTCGCGAAAGTTCAAACCGAGCGCCGCAGCGGCGATCGCCGCCATGCCGACGGTGCCGAGCGCGACGGCAGTGGCCGTGCGCGTTGTCGTTTGTGTCCGTGTTTTAGTGATGGTCCTTCCGTTTGCCATAGCATGCACGATTAATATCGTTTTTATTCTATCACACCGCGCCGCAGGAGTGCAGCCGCGCGTTCAGGGAAGACCGGATTCAGGTACATTTCGGCGTCGAGTTCAAGCCCTGCCGGGATGGTCCGCCGTGGCGTCACCCGAATGACCAGCTGTTCGCCGGCCTGCCGGACCAACTGGTGGCAACTTAGGTTGAACGCCGTATCGTGACGCTCGAACGTCCGCGCCAGAACACGAAGCATATCCGCGAGCGTGTGACGCTCGGCCGGACGCAGTTCCGTAATGTTGTCGACCGGACGCAGCGGTGTGATCCAGGTTTCATACGGAAAACGGCTGGCAGGCGGACAATAGGCTAACATGCCGCCACGCGACCAGATCGCGAGCGGCCCGCGCCGCAGACGACGCGCTTGGACGAGCAGCGGATGGACGCCGTTGACGCGCAAACGGTTGGCGCGGCGCAACTCCGCGGCGAGCCAGGGCGGGACGAACGACGTGGCAAAAATCTGACTGTGCGGATGTCCGATACTCGCCCCGGCACGTTCTCCCCAACTGCGGAAAACAACGACGTATCCGACCTTGGGATCCTGCATATGATGCGCCGTGCGTTCGGCCCAGACATCAACGAGCTCGCGCATCCGGGACGGCGCCATCGTGCCAAACGTCGCCGTCGGCGAGCGACCTTCAATGATTAGGTCCTGATGGCCATACGCGTCATGGGAGGCCGGCGTAAATGACGGATACCGATTGCCGACGACGCGGATGCGCCAGTCAGGATTTTTTCCGCATTGTGCAAACACCGCTTCGCGTTCCTCGATTGATGCCAGAAAATCTTTCCGGTCCTTGGTGCTGTATCCTTGTGGACGTTTGGCACGCTTGGGCGCAAAGACCGCTGCCCGGCCGGACAGAGGATCAACAACAATGCGTGGAGTGTCAGCGTTGCGTTTCATGACCTGAGTGTACCACGGCCCCCGTCGGTCCGGCGGTGCATCATGGCTGCGGCGTGTCCGGAAAATGCGATAGCCAGGGCATCTGCGGCGTCGTCCGACTTCGGCGGTTCTGCGAGCCGATACAGAACTTGGACCATCCGCTGCATCTGCTTTTTGTCTGCGGCGCCATAGCCGGTCACGGCGAGTTTGATGGCGTTCGGCGTCTGCTCGACGAGTCCGAGCCCGGCCTCCGCAGCGGCGGCGAGCACCACCCCGCGTGCCTGAGCAACGACGATCGCCGTCTTCACGTTTTTTTGGAACAACAGCATTTCCACCGCCATGATCTCCGGCTGATGCGCTGCAATCACGGAGCGCACATGTTCTTGGATACGTGCCAACCGCTCCTCAACCGCGGCAGCGCGGTCCGTCAGGAAACAACCAAAAGCAATTGCCCGCGGCGTTCCGCGCTCCTCCGTTGTCACGGCCCAACCAAGCCGCTCCAAACCTGGGTCAATGCCAAGCACGATCATAGGTCACTCCCACGTCGCATTCGTCGCGACCTTTTGCACGTCGTCGTCCGCATCGACTTCCTCCCACAATTTTGCAAACTGCGCAGCGACATCTCCCTGAAGCGACATCTGCTCCTTGGGAATCCAGGCTGTTTCCGCGGCTTCCGGCGTCCACCCTTTGGCCACGAGTGCGGTGCGCACGCGCTCCAAATCTGCAGGCGCGGTAAAAACCGTTGTTCCATCGTCGTCTTCCTCGACATCTGCAACACCCAGATCAATCAAGGCGAGCTGGAATTCGTCGCCGCTGCCCGCGCTCTTCGGCACATGCATGACCCCGCGCCGTTCAAACTGCCATTGCACGCTGCCCGAGAGATTGCCGCCGTTCTTGGAAACAATGTTACGCAGATTCGCGACTGTGCGATTCGGGTTGTCGGTCACGGCTTCAATCAAAAGCGCTGATCCGCCCGGACCGAATCCTTCGTAAAGTACTTCCTTCATCTGCTCGCTGGCGTCCGCGCCGCTGCCGCGCGCGATGGCACGTTCGATGTTGTCGTTCGGAACATTGTCGGCGCGTGCCGCATCGATCGTCATGCGCAACTGAAAATTCGCCGACGGATCCACACCGTTTCTGGCAGCGACCGCAATGGCCCGCGCATGCTTCGTAAACACGCCGGAGCGCTTCGCATCCGCCGCACCCTTATAGTTCTTCACTTTTGCCCATTTCGAATGCTTGGACATACACCGACATCCTAACAGCTCAGACGGACCCAGGAAAAGAAAAGGCGGCCCTTATGGAGGACCGCGTCAGACGACAACGCAGACGGCCATCGTCCCGTTCACGACCGCGAAGCGCAAGTAATCGTGGCGGAAGCAGATCCACGCGGCGTCCGGTTCCACGTCGGTGTCCTTCCGGAATAGTCCCGGGTTGATGGCCTGCGCGCACCGCCGCAGACGGGCGAGTTGCGACACGAACTCGTTGTGGCCCGACGGACACCTCCACTCGCCCGTCAGGACCTCGAGGATGTTCCGCGGAATCGTGAGCGAGTTGAGCGCCCGCACCGCGTCATCTTGCGGTGGACATTTCAGGGTTTCCGGATAATGCCCTCCGCTCGGACTGAAGATGCCGCTGCCTTCCCCTGACTGCTCGGCCAACTCGTTGGCGAGCGCCAGCGTTTCCGAATCGACGTCGTACACCGTCAGCACTTTCCGGCCCTTGACCACGTAGACCCGGGTGTCCGAGACGAGCGCCTTCATGTTGGGCTTGAGCATGCCGTGGCGCATGAGCACGAGTTCCCCTGCAGACGGAAGCGTCTGCGCGTGCTCCAGATCCCGCCGGATGTTCCACCGCACGGCGTCGATCTGACGCTGCTGCATGATGTTCGGCGCGCGTCCTCCTTCTATCCGTTCGACATAACGTTCCACGGCGTGCAGACTGATATCGTAATCGCCCTGATACGACTTTCCCAAAACGCACCTCCTTCCCCCCAGCAATAGCACGCGTCGCGGTCCGTGTCAATGTGTAAACCTGCGGTCCGTGCGTCGTATGTTCACATGAACAAAACTTCTATGCCCCGCTTCCTTATCCCTGCAGGACTCGTGCTCGCCGGCATCGCGCTCATTGCCGGACTCATGGCCATTGCGCCGCGCGCGCCGTCATCGGCGCCCGTAGCCGTTGCATTGCGTGAAGGATTCGGCAAATTGCCGACGCTCTCCGCCAATGAAGTTGCGGTGCCACTCACCGGATCCGGCGCATCGCAGACCGCGGACGCGAAGACTTTGGCCGCTGCTCCTGCCATCGGCGCAGAGTCCCTGCTCCTTGCTCCGGATATCGGCGTTTCCAGTTCTGCCGCAGGAAGCGCTCCTTCAACCGGTTCAGGACAAACGGGCGGAGGCGTATCCGGAATACCGTCCATCGTGCGTCCCATGCCGCCGCCCGAACAATATCTGCCGCCGCGCGTCGTCTACACTTGGGAGGGCAAAGACCTACCGCAGGTTCCGGCGGAGCTCGCGGTCTTCCGCAATGCGCCAACCCCCCTTGCCGCGCAGATCGCCACTCTCGGATCCGCCGTCGGATTGACGCTGCCTGGCGGCCGCATCATGTCTTTCTCCTACAGGAGCGACGATGGGCTGACGTTCTCGTTTGATGCAGGCAGCGGCATGCTCTCCTGGTACCGCGAACAATCCTGGCCGGCAGACGCCCAGCCGCAGCGCGAAACCACAATTTCGGATGCCGACGCCATTGCCGCTGCCAACGCCTTTCTTGGAAAGCTCGGCGTCAATCGCACGGTCTACGGCGAACCGCAGGTTGTGCGCTTCGAGAATCCTTGCGGTGATGGCCGCGCCTGCATCATGGAAGGCGGTCCCGGCGGAGGCGGAACCGTGACACCCATGACTGCGACGAAGGGTGATGTGGCAGTTTCGCAAACCGGAATGATGGCGCCATCCATCTGGCCGGGCCCGTGGTGGCAACCGAGCGTTACCGTGCGCTATGCCGCCAAGCTCGACGGCCTGCCCACACTTGAATGGGACGGCTCGGACAGCGGCGCCATCACCGTTCAGGTTTCGACCCTGACGCGCGATGTGGAAAGCGGCTCCGTTCTTTTGCTCACCAATCTGCAGCGCTCGCTCTACGGCACCCAGACCGTTGAAAAAATTCTCGACGAGGCGCTTCATGGCGGCAGCAATCCCTGGGGCGGGTATGAGAATGGCGTCTTCACACCGGCCGAGGAAGCGAAACGGCCGGTGGTGCGCATCCATCTCACTGAAGCGCGTCTCGGCTACCTGCAAAAATGGTCCGACCTCGGCGACGGACCGACTTCCTACTTCCTGCCGGTCGTCGCCTTCCGCGGCACGGTCACGGATCAGTACAAGAACGCGTCGCCGTACGCGGCCATCGTCTCCGCGCTTGATCCAAGCGTCTTCGCAAGCGAGGAGCCGACACCCGTACCGATCCCCAACGGCAAACCCATGCCGTTGCCAGAGCCGTTCATCCTGGGCGCTCCCGAGACCACCGTCAGCTCGCCTCCCGAACGCGAATAAGTTCCCATGCCCCCGCCCCGCGGGGGCATGCTGTTTATGGCGGACGATGCTACAATCTGCGCATATGCCAAAGCACATCGCCATTCTCGGTGCAGGAAACATGGGCACGGCTCTGGCCGTGTGCGCGGCGCGACACACGCCGGTCGTGTTATGGTCGATTGAATCTGAGGTCATTGAGCAGATTTCTCAGAAACACGAAAACACCAAGTACCTAGCTGGCGTTCGCTTGCCGCGCGTGATCCGCGCCACGGCGCGCATCGAAGAGGCGGTGCGCGGCGCGCAGCTTGTGATCGTGGCCGTGCCGTCGCACGTCGTTGAAACGGTCAGCCGCCAGATGGCGCCGCATCTGTCCCGGACCGCGCTCGTCTTGAATATTGCCAAAGGCGTGGACGAAAAATCGCTCGCGCCGATGATCGACGTTGTCGAGGACGAGCTGCCGCGTCCGAACAAGAAACTGCTTGCCACGCTCTCGGGTCCCTCCATTGCCACGGAATTCGCCGCAGGACAGCCGACGGTCGTAAACGTCGCGAGCCGGAGCATGAGTGTGGCACGGCGCGTGGCACGACTTCTTGAAACACCGACCTTTCGTCTGCGCCCAACCACGGATGTCGTGGGGACGGCGCTCGGCGGCACACTCAAGAATGTGTATGCCCTCGCGCTCGGCATGTGCGACGGCGCTAAACTCGGCGCCAACACCAAAGCCGCACTCATCACGCTCGCGATCGAAGAGATGAACCGCATCATGCGTGCGTTGGGTGCGAGATCCACGGACGCCGTATATAGTTTCGCAGGACTCGGTGATTTGTTTGTGACCGGCACCTCGACCCACAGCCGCAACCGCAGTTTTGGCGAAGAAATCTGCCTTGATCCATCCTGCCGACTCAAGATGAATGACCCCGCGCAAACCATCGAAGGCGTGCGCGCCGTTCGCGCACTCGCACCGTTCGCCAAACGAAAGAAAATCGATGCACCGCTCTTGTTCCTCGTCAGCCGCGTCCTGTTTTCCGGGGCCAACCCGGGCCGCGAAATCCGGAAAACAATCTCCCGCATCTGACGTGACGGCGATGCAGTGCTGCTGTAAGCTCCCACAAACGCTTAACCGTTTTCCGTATGGACACTCCGGGAATGCCAACATCGAATCCAACACCATCCGTCCTGCTGATGATCAAAAACTAAGCGGAACAAAAACACCCCCGCCAAGCGGGGGTGTTTTGTATGTCAGCGCGCGACATCGTCCATGGCCGTGGCGAGCAATGCCAGAGCGCTCCCCCGCTCGTCAGCAGCCGCGGCCACGCGGATGGTCTGGACTGCGGCTGCGAGCGCTTTAATGCTATGCGCGAGCAGTCGTTCTCTGCGAAACAGCAGAAACGATTTTACGGCATGGTACAGCAGGATGACGACAGCGACGGCGATGGAAGCGGCAATGGCTTGGCCCCACGTCATCTCGGGAAGCTTTGCGATCTGATCGAGCAACGGCATCGGAGGAAGAATGCGGCTGGTCTGCGCGGAGACATCCACGAACGGAATCTGAATGCCAGAAATCTGCGTGCGCGTTTGCGCATACGCCAGGGCAAGACTCCGCCCGAACACGAACACGGACAGAAGCGACAACGCGGAGAATCCGCCGATCGCCGCCTCCTTGAGCATCGTTGCCGGATGGACGCGGGCCAGCTTTTCTGTTTCCTGCGCCGCGGCGCGCAATTCATCCAGCGCCGTGGCATGCGAAGCAAGCAGTGTCTCGTGCGGTGCATCACTAAGAGTCAAAAGCGCGACACGTGCCTGGGCAAGATGATGGTATGTCGATGTCATGGTGGTCTCGTGTCTCAAAGTGAGAATCCCGCTGGACGGATATTGTCCGTCGGTTCGGCGACGGCGCTCTCCGCTGTCCGATCGAAATCAGAGGCGGACACGATGTCCGAACCCTCCAGATAGTTGCCGAAGCTGATGTCGAGGATGTCATCGACGAGCGTCGCCCAGGCGTCGCCGTACAGATCGCGCGCGGCCACTTCACTCGCGATGTGGCGCAGCACGCCATAATGGCTGACGGCGAAAACACGCGCGTCGGTCTGGAGTTTCACGAGCCGGATACCGGGACGATAGGTGACGTTGCCAGCAAGCGGCACGGTGGCGAGATCAGCGTCCGAGATCACGACCACGGCGCTGAAATCAACGTACCAGCTCTTAAAGACGCGCTCCGACGGGAAAGCCCAGCGCTTGCCGTTTTGAAGAAGGTACACGGCGTGCGTTGAAACGCCACGGATGAGTCCGGTCGCGGGCAAGGGACGGATCATCGATTCAATGGACGGCGGCATTGGTGCAGCTGGGGCAGGTGTCTCGCCACCCACGGACAACAGCCACTGGCCGACCCAGCCTTCCAGTCCCGCGGTCGTCCGCACTTTGTACCAGCCATCCGTCTCGGCGATGATCGTGACGCGCGTGCCGACCGTGAGCGTCGTCTTCACGACCGAACCTTCCATGCAAGCCACGTCACGCACCCGGGCACCGGTCGTGACCGTCGCACCATCGCTGCGGTCATACACCGGATCCGCAAAACAATCGCCAGCAAAAACCGGAGGCGCAGCGGTCAGGAGCAGACCGGCGACGGAGGCGGCAGCGGCCGCGCGAGCGAGAAGCGATGTGCGCATACGGATGGGTGAAGAGTACCGTTGTTATTACGGCGTTGGCGGCGGACGCTTACGCCCGGACGCATGGACAAGATACCACGCCGCAAGGGCGGCAAGTCCGATATCATCGAACCAGCCGAGGACGGGAGCAACGTCAGGGATAAGGTCAACCGGCCAGAGCAAATACGCAATGACAAACGTCGCCAGCATCTTCGGCTTCCAGTCGGACGTCGGATCGCGCAGATAGGCAACGACGGCGCGCCAGTCAGGAGTGAATCGCAGGGATCGCATAGCAGATACGGACAGTGTACGTGCTTGGCTGAAAAAGATGAAAACGCGTCCCACAAGGGGGGCGCGTTTTCATAGCGCACCGTTGCGCTTCTGTGCATCTACCGCGCCGACAAGAGTCGCGCTGCGAATGGAAGAAGCACGATGAATCCAACCGTTGCGGCGAGGAAGACCGACGAAACGACTCCTGCAGCGAATGCTGATTGAGGACGAATCAGGGCGAGTGCTTCACGCAAGCCCATGCCGGGCTGCGCGGCGTTCCCCGATCGCGGGAGCGACGCCGTCGGTGAGTCGAAGTCCGGGTCCGTGAGAATCTGTGGCGTGTCCATAGGATGCGGAAGAAGACATGATTAAATGACGAGGAACTCGGATTCCGTTCCATCGGCGACCGCGGTGATCGTCCAAGGTTCCTGTTTCTCTCCGGGCATGCCCGGCGTTCCGAGCGGCATACCGGGAAGGGCGATTCCGTCGATTGCGGGGCGCTCCTCCAGGAGCTTGCGCACGGCCACGATCGGCACATGACCTTCCACGAAGTATGGCCCGATAACCGTCGTGTGGCAGCTCCACAGCGCTTCCGGAATCCGATACTTCTCTTTTATCTTCGACGTCGTGCCGTTCACGACGTCAACAGTGAATCCCTGCTC
>JBBUJK010000021.1:0-14226 GCA_038054875.1 Patescibacteria group bacterium | reverse complement strand
GCCGACTGCCGCCCGCCGTAAGAGTGTGCAGGATGCTGCATACCTCCGAAGGCGCGGCCATGGCCATGACCGACGCCCTGCCCCATCGCGACGAGGATACGGCGCTCGCCATCCGTGCCAAAACGGAGCGGGAAGCCTTCGGCATGCTCTTCGACCGCTGGCTGCCCAAGATCTACGGCTACATTTACCGCCGGATCGGGCACCGCGAAACAGCTGAGGACCTGGCGAGCCGCGCCTTTGAAAAGGCCTACGGCGCGATCCGGTCCTTCGACGCCAAGAAAGGAAGCTGGAGCTCCTGGATGTACCGCATCGCCACGAACGTCCTCTACGACCACTACCGCGTCGTCAAAGACGTGGTGCTGCTCGAAGAGGATGCCGCCGAAGCAGTGCCGTCCAAGGAAAACTTGAATCTGCTCGTTGACCGCGGGTTCGAGGCGGTGCGCGTGCGCGCCGCCATGCAAGGATTGCCCGAGCGCTACAAGTCAGCGATCGCTTTGCGCTTCTTCGAGGAGCGCACCACGGAAGAGATGATGGAGATTCTCAAGGTGAAACGCGGAACGCTCGCCGTGCTCATGCATCGGAGCCTGCGCGCGCTCGGCCGCATCCTCGACGAACGACCGGACGCCTAACTATATTATGACCTATCGCGAGCCCACGCCTGACGAACTCCTCTCGGCACTCGAGGGGAAGGCCCTGCCCGGGGATGCGCATGACGCGCTTCTCCAGCTTGGTCATGTGCTCAGACGCGCCGCGCCGCCGGTCGAAGAACCGAACATGTTCTTCGCCAGCCGGCTCAAGGCCAAGCTCGCCGCCGCTCCTATGCCGCAACCCCGAGTCCCCATTGCCGCGCTCTTGCTGCCGCTCGTTGGCGTCATCGCCATCGCGGCCGTCGTCTTTGCCTTTCCACGCACAAACCCTGCCGCGCCCGCAGCGTCGGACGCCGGACGTGAAGTTGCCGTGAATGACGCCGCCCCCAAAGTCTTCGGTCTCGGCGGTGAACTGACGCTCGTCGTCGGCAACGTCCAATGGCGCGCAACGGCCGCCGATGCCTGGCAGGCCGCTTCGGAAGGCGCGCAGATCAATCCCGGCTCTGAGCTCGACGTGCCGGGCGATGGTCGCGCCGTCGTGACGCTTGATGACGGCAGCGCCGTGCGCTTGAACGGCAAGACCACGCTGGCCTTTGCAAGCGTGGTTCGGAACGCCGTTGAAATCCGCGAATCGCGCGGCACCGCCTATTACCGCGTCGTGAAAGATCCGAACCGCACCTTCACGGTCGTGACCGAAGAAGGCACGGTCACCGCGCTGGGCACCGCCTTTGCCGTGGCCCGCGACGCCGACAAGAAAACGCTCAACGTCCATGTCCTGGAATCCAAAGTGAAGATCGCGCTTGCCAAAGACGGCACCAAACTCGAGAAGGAGCTTGGTCAGGGAAAGACACTGTCCTACGACGGCACAAAATCGCCGGACACCGGCACGAAAGAGTCGGTCATTGATCCGCAAAAAATCGCCGTCGTCCCATTCTTCGCCTGGAACATCAGCGAGGACGCCAAGGAAGGCGCACCGCTTGGCATCGCCACGGGAGTGAAGGAGTTGGCGCTCGCCACGGAAAGCGGCGACACGGAAAAAGTCGCGGCGCTGACCGTGGAAGAGAAACCAGCGCTCGCCGCGGTTGCTCCGGAACCAAAACCCGTGCCCGCCCCTGCGCCGACGCCGACATCAACCGGCATTGTTCTCTCCGGATCCGTCTCCGGAACAACCGCCGTCTTCTCCTGGAAAGTGAACGGCGTGGATGTTGCCAACGGATTCAAACTCGTCACGAGTCTGACGCCGAACCCCGTCTATCCAGGAAACACGTACCAATATCTCTCCGATCCTGTCGTCCGCAGCTACACATGGAAGGGATTACAGGGCGGCACGATCCTCCACTTCCGGGTCTGCGCCTACAACGGCAACGGCGCGTGCGGCGTCTACTCGAATGACGTCGAACTGAAAACAGGAACGGTCGCCGTCAAACCCCCCTCCGGTTACACTCTGCTCACGAGCGGACAGCAGGTTTCGGTCCAGCAAAGTCCGAATGGCATGCACATCAGCTGGACTCCCTCCCTCGTCGCGAACTTCCTCTACTACAAGGTCGTGCGCTCAGAGACAAACGGCGATCTGTACTACCCGAACGATGGATACCTCTCCGTCATCTCCGATAAGAGCGCGTCGAGTTACACAGATACCACGGCAGTCTCCGGCAAGGATTACTACTATCGAATCTGCTCAAAAGATAGCGATGGCGTGGTCTGGTGCGGCAACGTCGTCAGAGTGACGACCGAATAAACGACGAAAATCAGCGAAACCCCCGTCCCAACGGGGGTTTCGCGCTTGACAGGTTGACGAAAATGACGTAGCTTCGCGCCGACAACCTATGGACACTGAATTCTTATTTCTGGTCGGTGGAACGCTCGTGAGCATCTTCCTGCATTTGTTTGTGCTCAACTTCGTCTTCAGCATGGTCTGGGATCTTGATGGCGTCTTCCTGATGACTCTTTTCCGCGCTATTTTCCTTGGCGCAGTGATCGGCATCTTCGCCGCAGCAGTCTTCCCGCCGGCGCAACCCGTGGTCTCAGCATCGATCGCTTCACTGCTCATGCTCACCGCCTGGAAGGACATGCCCGGGTATCGGCGGCTCACGCTCGTCCTCATCAACATTGTTTTCGCCTTCGGACCGCCGATCATCCGCGCCGCTTCCGGTCTCTAACAACCGCCCACACCTGGGGGCGGTTTTCTTGTCGCCCGTTTCCCTTTATACTTCCGGGGTATGACGAATGCACCCTGGCTCACCCCGAACGAAGAAAATTACATGAAGGCCTTCACCGTGGCCAAGGCACACCGGGACGAAACACCCGTGCCGACCGCGGAAGATGAAGCCAAGCTTGCCATCGACATCTTTGAGACGCCCAATGAGATCGTGGTGCAGGCGCCCATCGCCGGGGTCAGACCGGAGCATCTTGACATCTCGCTTTCGCATGATATGCTCACGATCCGCGGAAAACGGATGGAATTATCCGAAGCCGGACGTTCCTATCTCTGCCGCGAATGCCACTGGGGATCGTTCTCGCGCTCGGTGATCCTCCCCATATCCGTCAGCTTTGAACGCAGCCGCGCCACCTTCGAACAGGGCGTGCTCACGGTGCACATGCCGAAACTCAACCGCGGCCCTTCTATTCCCATCGACTCTTCTCCCACGCATGACTCCACCGCCGGCCCCACCTGAAGCGACGCTTATCCGGTTCGACGGATCCGACGCGATTTTGCAATACGCCGATGGCCGGGAGGTTCGCGTGCCCGTGAGCGCGGCCGCCCGTGAGGCAATGGCCCGCGAGGTCCTGAACCAGCTGCTTTCCGAACGGTAATCCGTCGTTATGTTCCGGCCGATCCGTCTGACCCTGAAACGTTCGCACGCCGTCGTAGCCATTGTTTGCGCGACGGTTGTTTTATTGATCGGACTCACCGCGGCCGGTGCCCAGGCGCTTGAACATCGCTGGAAAGACCTGATATTTCCCGGCGTGTCCGCCGGTGGCATCGCACTCGGGGAGAAAAACCTGGAGACGGCAGCCATTACGCTCGCCGATGCCTTTGAGAAAAAAGTCGGGGAAGGACTCCGGTTCGCTTCGCCGACCTCGGAAGTCATCATTCCGATGGAACTCGTGGCCATCAACGATCCGGATCAGACACGGACTCTTGTGCGACTCGATGCCGACGCAACGGCGCGCGCTGCCATGGCCGTCGGCCACGACGGATCCTTCCCGGGCCGCGCCATCGCGGCACTGCGTGCCGTCTCTGCCGGTCACGACGTGCCGCTCGCCGTGAAAATTTCCCGCCAGGACCTGATTTCCGCGCTCACGGAACGGTTCCACACGGAAGAACTACCAGTGGTGAACGCCGCATTGCACGCCGAGAAACGCGACGGCCGTACCGCCTTTGCCCTTGTCTCCGCCCATGCCGGAAAAGTCTACGACTACAGCGCCGCAGTGAACGCGCTCGAAGCGCAGCTTGCCGACAACGATCTTTCGACCATCCGGCTCGGCCTGCGCGATGCGGCGCCGACCGTGGGCGATGGCGCGGTGGCCGCGCTCATTCCCGATGCCGAACGATTGATCACGCACGCGTCGATCACGCTCAAAGATCCAGAAGGAAAAACCTGGACCATCTCCCCTGAAACGTACGCCAACTGGATCAACGTGGACACGACCACCGGTGCGCCGCGGCTCAGTTTTTCCCAGGATGCCATGACGCCCTTTTTCGACGACATGGGCAAAGACCTCGGCGTTGAAGCGGTCGATGCCCGATTTCGCATAGAGAACGGCCGCGTCGTTGAGTTCGCCCCGTCGCAAGACGGCATCACCGTGGACCGTGTCGCCACCGCCGCCAATCTCTGGCAAGCCCTGGAAAAAAACGAGTCCGATGCCGCGCTCGTGCGCACCGTGGAGAAACCGCGCGTTGCCACGGGCGAGGCGAACGGACTCGGCATCAAGGACAAACTCGGCACCGGCGTCTCCCGCTACGCCGGTTCGCCGCGCAACCGCATCAAAAACATCAACAACGCCATCCGCAAATTGAACGGCCTTCTCATCCAACCGGATGAAACGTTTTCACTGCTGGAGGCGCTGAAACCCTTCACGCTCGACGGTGGTTGGTTCCCGGAGCTGGTCATCAAAGGCGATAAGATCGTCCCGGAGATCGGCGGCGGCGCCTGCCAGATCGGCACCACAACCTTCCGCATGGCCATGAATTCGGGGATGCCGATCGTGGAGCGGCAGAACCATTCGCTCGTCGTGAGTTATTACAACGACCTCGCAAACGGCAATCCGGGATCAGATGCCACCATTTACGAACCTGCACCGGACTTCAAATTCCTGAATGATACCGGTCACATTATGCTGTTCGAGGCCGTGAACGACAGCGATAAACAACAACTGTACTTCACACTGTGGGGGACCTCCGACGGTCGAAAAGGCAGCTATACCCCGCCGGTGCTCCACAACTGGATCAGCGCTGGTCCAGAAAAGATCGTTGAAACGACCGACCTTGCGCCGGGGGTACGCAACTGCCAGGCCGTGCACACGGGTGCGGTCACCAGTCTTACCTATACTGTGACCCTTCCGGACGGCACCAAAAAGGATGAAGTTTTCACCAGCCGCTACCGCGCGCTTCCCAAAACCTGCCTCGTCGGTGTGGCCGCCGTCGCCCCGACCGTTGACCCCACCACGCCGTCCGAACCGACCATTGGCACCGAGGGGCCGCCTCCTCCCGCGCCGGTCCCGGTGCCGACACCCACGCCGTGAGCAACCAAAAACGCTCTGTCGAATGACGGGGCGTTTTGTTGGACGGTAACTCCTTCATGTGGAACAGCGCACAAGAAGATGCATTGAAGGTAGCGTCGAGCCCGGAGGCCAGAGACCCCTTCGATCCATCTCCATGCTTGTCGTGTGCGCTGGTCGCCACGAAGGAGCGAGGCGTGAATCTACCACGTCCAAAGCAAAGTGTCAAGAGTGTGCAAACAGGTGCTGTTTCGAGGCGTTTTCAGCCGATAATCTTGTCGGCCAGGCCGTACTTCACGGCCTCGGCAGGATCCATGAAAAAATCGCGGTCAGCGTCCTTTTCGACTTTCATCATTGTCTGTCCGGTGTGTTTGGCAAGAATCTGATTCAGCCGATCTTTCATCTTGAGAATGCGCTCCGCCCGAATTTTGACATCCGTGGCCTGCCCCTCAGCGCCGCCCATCACCTGATGGATCATGACTTCGGAGTTCGGCAGAACGAAACGTTTCCCTTTCTTGCCTGAAGCCAAGAGCACCGCAGCCATCGAAGCCGCTTCACCGATGCAGATCGTCGAAACATCCGGACCGATGTACTGGATGGTGTCGTAGATGGCGAGACCGGACGTGACCGAACCTCCCGGCGAATTGATGTAGAGCTTGATGTCCTTGGTCTTGTCCTGACTCTCCAGGAACAAGAGCTGGGCAATCACCGTGTTGGCCACGCCGTCGTCAATGGATTCTCCAAGGAAAACGATACGGTCCTTGAGGAGCCGCGAAAAGATATCGTACGCGCGTTCGCCGTAGGGCGTTTTGTCGATGACCGTGGGAACGAGGTAGGAACCCTTCGGCGCCTGGCTCGTGATGGTGTAGGGATGCGGCATAGGAATACTTCAAGTGTATCACCCGGAAACTAGCAGTCAATAGAGGAGAGTGCTAAACCGCAACCACACGCCAACGGCCATTTTCCTCAACAAGCCGTCCGGGGACGGCAAACCCCGCAGCCTTTTTGTGCCCGCCGCCGCCGAAGTAGCCGGCGAGTTTGGCAACATCGCGCTCGCCTGTGGTGCGCAGCGAGCCGCGGACCGTGCCATCCTTTCCTTCTTTCAAGACCAGTACCGTCGGCACATCCAAGACGGCATTCAGAAAATTGGAGATGCCTTCGGTCGATTCGTCCTCCCCCACCCCGGCTTCGGCGTAGTCGGCGCGGGTCAGCGCCGTCGTGGCGATCCCCAAGGTCCGGTTCAGCGTGAGCCGCGAGAGCGCCACGCCCCACAGTTTCAGCACGGCCACGGACTTGTTATGGAAAATGTGCGTCATGACATCGCCGAACTTGGCGCCGCGTGCCAGAAGCGCGGAGCCGACGCGCAGGGCCTGCGCCGTCGTTGCCGGATTCGAAAAATGCGACGTGTCGGTGCACAGCCCCGTCAGCAGGCAGGTCGCGGTGGCCCGATCGACGCTCTCCCCGACCGCTTCATGGAAACGATGGACGACTTCGGCCGTGGAACTCGCGTCCGTCACGATCAGGTTCACGTGGCCGAAGGCGGTATTGCTGACATGGTGATCAACATTCACGAGTTTGGCGTTCGGAAGCGCAGCCAAAAGTTCTTCGATGCCGGTCATCTTCAAATCCGCCGCGTCGAAGAAAAACACGGCGTCCGGCGAAATCTCTTTGACGCGCTCCTGGTCCGCGATGACCTGGTCCGCGCCCGGCATAAAGCGGTAGGCGGCGGGAACGCCGTCCACGCAAAAGCGGGTGTGGACCTTGCCCTGGCGCTCCAGCCAGCGGCCAAAGGCGAGCATGGCCCCCAAGGTGTCCCCGTCCGGACGGCGATGGGCGACCAAAAGCGGGTGGCGCGCAGAAAGCGCCACGTCCCGGGTTCTGCGGTAGAGCTCATCCACGTGGATCGGCATAAGCGAGGCACTCTACCGGTCCGCATTGATCCGGTCAACGCACAAGGACATTACAAAATCGCTCCCTGCCAGGAGCGATTTTGGTCGGTTATGGGTCAGTTGCTGTTCCGCGCGCGGACCTCTTCCCCAAAGACGCCGCCCGGCGTCCCCGCGGCATCTTCACAGAACTGGCCATCGTAGGTGTAGCCGCTCGGGCACGAGCAGGTCCCGCCGAGAGCTGTCCCTCCTGAATCCTGACAATTCTTGAGAGCGTCACCGGTGAGCTGTGCCTGGTCATTCCTGGCTCGGACCTCTTCCCCAAAGACGCCGCCCGGCGTCCCCGCGGCATCTTCACAGAACTGGCCATCGTAGGTGTAGCCGCTCGGGCACGAGCAGGTCCCCCCTGTGTACACCCCACCCGAATCGACACAATTCTTTGCCTGTTCCGAAGCAGCACTAGGAGCCGCGTTCGTCGCCCCGCTCGGCGATAACGGTGCGGACGGCGCACATCCTGCGCCAAGAAGGAGCGCCGCCACGACCAGAAAAGCTGATTTTTTTAGACAAACCATAGGGATAGGTTAGATGTCGAAAGCGTACATCAACGAAGCTGCTGCATCAAGAAAAGAAAAGCCGCCGAGCGGCGCGCTCAGGCGGTCTGTGACGAGTCGATGCGGGCGAGCGCGGCGTCGATCTCGGCGAGGTAACGCTCGGCGTCGGTGAGCTCGGCGCGTTTGCGGGCCACGGCCTCCGCGGCCAGGCGCCGTCGGTGAATCTTGCGTCGCTCTTCCTCGGCATCGATCAGCCGCTGCTGCTCCTGCATGGCACCGATGCACCCGCCGACGGTGATGGTGTGCACCAACATGTCGGCATCGGACAGCTGTTCGAGGTCGGCCGCAGTGTACAGCTCGACGGACTGCAGACCGAGCGGGCCCGCGTTCTGCGGCTTGCCGGACGATGGCGCATTGCGTTGTCCCGCCAGGTCCTCGGCCATCTCATTGAGGACGTCGTCGATCGGCGCTCGACGCATCGGCGATGTCACTACTGCGAGCATGAGACCCGGCCGACGCGTCGCCGGATGGCGCTCCAGCGGTCCGGAACGCGCATGCGTAGGAACCGACGGATCCTCGCGCGGATGATTCTCACTCTGCGTATCTGCCATCTCTTCCTCCTTGTTCGAGCCCAGATACCTCCGCGACCATAGCCCGAAACTCCGTCCTGGTCAAGACGCCTCGACGCGCGAAAACCCCCTTGTTACACTGTCCCCGACGCCGCCCTCCCATGTACCTCGAGCAGCTCCACATCCAAGGATTCAAATCCTTTGCCCAGGCCTCCCGCCTGGATTTTTTGGGTCCGCAGCAAAAAACCAAGGGGATCACCACGATCGTGGGGCCGAACGGCTCCGGCAAAAGCAACGTGGCCGACGCCATCCGCTGGGTGTTGGGCGAGCAGTCCATGAAGCTCCTGCGCGGCAAGAAGTCGGAAGACGTCATTTTCGCCGGCTCGGACAAGAAGTCGCGTTCCGGCTTCGCCGAGGTGACGATGCGTCTCTTGAATGAGGGGCGCTCCGCCGAGCTCGACTACCCGGAAGTCGAAATCACGCGGCGCCTGTACCGCGACGGCGAATCCGAGTACCTGCTGAACAAAAACAAGGTCCGCCTCACGGATATTCAGATGATCCTCGCCAAGGCCAACTTCGGCGAGCGACACTACGCCGTGATCGGCCAGGGCATGATCGAGTCCCTGCTCGCGCTGTCCGCGGAAGAGCGGCGTGAGTTTTTCGACGAGGCCTCCGGCGTCAGACCGCTCCAAATCAAAAAGCAGCAGTCCATCCAAAAACTCGCGCTCACCGAAGAAAACTTGATGCAGGCCACGACCTTGCTCGCGGAGATTGAACCGCGTTTGCGCTCCTTGGCTCGGCAGGTGAAGCGGCTCGAAGAACGCAGCAGCATCGAGGAAGAGCTGCACGGGCTTCAGCATCTTTGGTATGGCGGCCAATGGCGGGCACTTGGCGCGAGTCTTGAAGAGGTCCGTGGCCGGCTCACGAAACAAGAAGCGCTCCTCACGACCAAAGCAGCCGAGGTCGAAATACTGCGGAGCGGTTTCCAAGACATGGAAAAGGAAGAAACCGCGACGGGCGCAGCGCTGAAAATCCAGCGGGAACTTTCGGCTCTTTTTGCAGAACAGAGCGCGCTTCGGGATGCACAACTCAAACTCGACACATCCATCGCCCGCTCCCGCGCCGAAGCCACGGTCACGACGCCGCTGCCGCTTTCGAAGATTATCAGCGAGCTCCAAGGCATCGTCGACGGCCAGGCCGCACTCATCGAAAAACTGCTGAAGGTAACCGACCTCGCCGCGCTCGCTTCCATTCAAAAGGACCTTGCCGCGACATCGGGGCGCACGCGGGAGCTTCTCGATAAGTTGGAGCGTCCGCCAAAAACGGAAAAGCCGGACGCCGTTGATCCAAAAACGCTCGCCGCTCTCGCTGCCGTGCAAAAGGACGTGGCCGACGTCGCCGGCCGCGTCGCCGTTGCGCAAAAGAAGCTGACAGACGCAGGTGCCGAAGAATCATCTAAGAAGGGAGCTATCTTCGCCAAGCAGCGCGAACTTGCCGCCAAGCAGCAGGAACTCCACGTGTTGGAATCCGCCGCCAACCAGATCCGCGTGGACATGGCGCGCCTGGAGACGCGCCGCGAAGCTCTGGAACAGGAAATGACCGTTGAACTCAAAGAGCGCGCCGAACGTGTTCGCGCCGAAGCAACGGCGATGCCGGAAGGACCCATGGACGGAGAGCTGGCCGCGCGCATCCAGAAACTGAAATATTCGCTGGAGCTCATCGGCGGCATTGATCCGGAAGTGGTGAAGGAATATCAGGAAACCAACGAGCGCTTCACCTTCCTCAGCACGCAATGCGAAGACCTGCGCCTCTCCATCGAAAACCTCGAGAAAGCCATCATCGAACTCGAAGGACTCGTGGAAGAACGGTTTGCAACGGCCTTCGACGCCATCAATACCAATTTTGATCGCTACTTCAAAATTCTTTTCAACGGCGGTCAAGCCAAACTCTCGAAGACCATGCAGAAGGATGAGGATGTCGATGAAGAATCAGACGGCCTTGCGGAGGAGATCGAGGAAGCGCCCAAAACCATCGCCGAAAAGTTCCGCGAACAAAAATATGCCATCGACATTACCGCCAACCCGCCGGGCAAAAAGGTGAAAAATCTCGCCATGCTCTCGGGCGGCGAGCGGGCGCTCACGGCGATCGCGCTCATCTGCGCCATCATCTCCACCAACCCGCCGCCGTTCGTCGTGCTTGATGAAGTAGATGCCGCACTCGACGAGTCGAACTCCATCCGTTTCGCCGCCATTGTCGACGAACTGTCACATCGTTCGCAGTTCGTCGTGATCACCCACAACCGCTACACCATGGAAAAGTCGTCCGTGCTCTACGGCGTCTCGATGGGCGAAGACGGCGCCTCGCGGCTCTTGTCCGTGAAGATGGAAGACGTCCTCAAAGGAAGCGGCGCCAAACAGCCGGTCTAGACGCGAATAGAAAAAAGGCCCCGCCATCGTCCTCAACCGAGGAGGGGTGGCGGGGTTTTGCGTTGTGCGCGGTCGCCTGCCTGCTGGCAGGCAGGTCAGCGGCGCATAGACGCGGAGTGTGACAGGGGCGTTCCCTGCCGTTCGGCGATTTCTTCGCGGAGCACCCGAATGGCATCGCGGAGTTCCCAAGCGGCATCCTCGGCGCTTCGGCCGCTCCCGGGCGCAACCTCGTCCCGGAACCGCGCCCAGAACTCCGGACAGTAGCGGTCCCCGATGGGGTCACCGCAACGTGTGCAGTACGTACGGTCCGATTCGGCCGCGAAGGACACGATCAGTCCGCGATGGCACGCGCTCAGCGCGTCCGTCCGCCAGACGATTCCCCGGCGCGTGATCAGCTTTCGTGCGCGAACGGACTCCGGATCTGCCAACAGGTACCGGACCAACACCAGGCCGCAGAGCGCAAGCAGCGTCGCGCCGGCCAGGCAGCCCACCATCAGCGTCGCCATGTCTCTCTCCTCTCCTCCGCACGGTCAGCGCAGAGGTGCCCAAGAAGATACCGCGAAATCCGCCCCGTGTCAACCCGTCCCGAACGAACGGAGTGAGTCGAGGGACCCTTGACGCTGCAGCCCAACTTCCCTATAGTGCAGGCGCTGCATCGACGCCATGGCGGCGCTCACCGCCTACCGCGTCCGATCGAATCCTAATCATTCCTCCGACATGCTCACTATCCGCTTGTCCCGCGTGGGCAAGAAGAAACAGCCTTCCTACCGGCTGATCGTCTCCGAAAAAGCCCGCGACCCCTGGGGCAAGGCAACCGAAATCCTCGGCTCCTACGACCCCCGCACCAAGAAGGCCGTGCTCGTCGCCGAGCGCATTGCCTACTGGCGCAGCAAGGGCGCGACGGTCTCCGACTCCGTCTGGAACCTGCTCCTCAAAGAGAAGCTCGTCGAAGGCACGAGCCGCAACGTCGTCGCCAAATTGAAGAGCAATCCCCCTAAGAAGGAAGATCCAAAAGCCGAGGCGGCCCCGGCCGAAACAAAGCCCGAAGAAAAGAAAGAAGAGGCTCCCGCCGCACCCGCCGCGTAACACGACCGACACCGCGCTTTACTGGCGCGGTGTCGCTGTTATACTAGGTACGTGGTACTTCACACCTAACCCCGCTGTATGGCTGAGAAGGATCAGGAGTTCGTGGAATACATGGTTCGGAGCATCGTCAATCACCCCGACGACGTCCGCGCCGAGCGGACCATCGACGAGCGTGGCGTGCTCATCACGCTGCACGTTAACCCGGAGGACATGGGCTATGTCATCGGCCGCGAAGGCCAAACGGCCCGCTCGCTGCGCACGCTCTTGCGCATCGTCGGCGCCAAATCGAACGCCCGCGTGAACCTCAAAATTTACGAGCCGGAGGAAGCGCGCCAGGCGCGCATGGTCGAACGCGGCCAGCAGCCCGGCGCCGCGACGAACGACGCGGCGAACCGCCCTGACTTCAGCGCCTTGGACGACCTCAAGATTTGATCAGCGAAAAGAGACCCGCTCGGGTCTCTTTTGTTTTGGCAGGACAAATCAGTTAGAGTGTTCCCATGAAACGCTTCACCGTCATCAGCCTCTTCCCGGAGATCGTCGTTGCCTACGCCGGCGAGAGTATTTTGAAGCGCGCCGCGGAAAAAAAGTTTCTGGCAGTGGACGCCGTGCAACTGCGTGATTTTGCCGTAGACAAGCACCGCCATGCCGACGACAAGCCGTTTGGCGGCGGCCCCGGCATGGTGCTCATGGTCGAGCCGATCGATCGTGCTTTGAAATCGGTGCTCGGCGCGAAAAAGAAAAAGGCGCGCGTCATCCTGACCTCGGCACGCGGCAGCATCTTCACTCAGGCAGATGCCCGACGTCTCGCAAAGTACGACCATGTTGTTTTTCTGTGCGGCCGCTATGAAGGCGTGGACGAACGCGTTGCCGAACACTTGATCGACGAGGAACTCTCGATCGGCCCGTATGTGCTCACCGGCGGCGAACTGCCGGCGCTCGTGATGACCGATGCGATTGCCAGGCAAATCCCGGGCGTGCTCGGCAAAGGCGAATCGCTCGAGGAAACGCATGGCAGCTTTCCGCAGTACACGCGGCCGGAAAAGTACAAGAAGTGGAAGGTCCCCCCAGTGCTCATGTCCGGCGACCACAAAAAGATTCAGGAATGGCGGGATAAAAAGAAGGCCGGCGCTTGAAAGCGTCGGCCGCGTCGTTTCCGAAAGACGCGTTCAGGCCACGACTCGCATCCACTGCAGACGCTGGCCGGTAAGAAGCCGGTACTGATCGACGCCGTAGGTGTTGCGCGCGTCCCGCGCGTCACCGTCGCCGATCACCTCGTCATCGACCATGTACTGATACGGCCCACGGTCGTAGCCGCGAATCTGGTCGATCTGAATCGATCCACGAACTGGCTCCCAGTGGATGTCGTACGCACCGGGATACGCGCGACGTGTGAGTTCAAGCACTGACTCGCCGCCGGACGCGACGAGCTCGGGTCCGACCTCCTCGTAGCGGCTGGCACAGCCGGGCAGCACACGCGCCGCCACGACCGCGCCCGCCCAGCCAAGCACCGCTCCCACGAATCCCCGCCGTGTCATCGGCGGCTTCATCAGGTTCATCACGTTTTCTCCTCTCGGGTGCCGCCCATTGTACGGGCATTCCGCGTGCCGCATCAACCCCAAAAAAAGCCTGGAAAAGCTGAGGAAAAGCCCTCCCTCCACGCTCTTGACAGCTTTTCGGCACTTCCGTACACTACGCCCACAAAACAAGAGCCTTTCGGGGCTTTTTGTGTGGTCATGAACAACTGAATCAGTGCCAAACATATACCCATGACGGCATCGTGCTTTTCATGGTTGCAACGTCTGTCGAAGAGTCGCAAGACTCTTCATTCAATAGATCTCCAAAATAGAGCTATCAGCTCTCGAAACCGGCTTGCCGGTTTTACTGAGAGTTTGATCCTGGCTCAGGATGAACGCTGGCGGCGTGTCTAAGGCATGCAAGTCGAACGAGTGTCGTCGCAAGACGACGCTAGTGGCAAACGGGAGCGTAACACATTGGTAACCTGCCCCGGAGACGCGAATAACCTGCCGAAAGGCGGACTAATCCGCGATATTGATGCGAAGGCGCAAGCCATTGCATTGAAAGCCGCAAGGCGCTTCGGGAGGGACCTATGCCCTATCAGCTAGTTGGTGAGGTAATGGCTCACCAAGGCTACGACGGGTAGCGGGCGTGAGAGCGCGACCCGCCTCAGTGGAACTGAGACACTGTCCACACTCCTACGGGAGGCTGCAGTCAAGAATCTTCCCCAATGGACGAAAGTCTGAGGGAGCGACGCCGCGTGCGGGATGAAGCCCTTCGGGGTGTAAACTGCTTTTATCAGGGACGAAGCTTCGGCTGACGGTACCTGGTGAATAAGAGGTTGCTAACTCTGTGCCAGCAGCAGCGGTAATACAGAGACCTCA
>JBBUJK010000020.1:0-8410 GCA_038054875.1 Patescibacteria group bacterium | reverse complement strand
CCGCGGAGCACGTCGATCTTCGTGATGACGAGCTCCGTGATGCCGCCCACGGCGCAGGCGTACCGGAGCGCCGGCAGGTCGATCCAGCCGCAGCGCCTGGGTCTGCCGGTCGTGGCGCCGAACTCGCTGCCGTGCGTGCGCAGCCACTCGAACTTGTCCGGAGACTCCGTCGGGAACGGGCCGCCGCCGACGCGCGTCGCGTAACCCTTGGCCACGCCGATGACGCGATCGAAGCGGTGGATGCCGAGCGAGGCGCTGATCGCCCCGGGCCCGCAGAACGACGACGTGACGTAGGGTCGCGTGCCGTTCAGGATGTCGAGCATGACGGACTGCGCTCCCTCGAAGAGGAAGTGTTTGTCCGTCGTCCGGGACAGCCGATGCGCCACGTTCGCGTCGTCGACCAGCGGTCCGATGCGCTCGGCGAATCGCGCCGCCCACGTCTGGAGCGCGAGCGCCGTCATGGACGTACCGCCGTAGTGGCGGATGACCGCGTCGCGCTCGGCGAGGAAGTTCCGCGCCGCGAGCGCTTCCGCGAACCGTTCCGGCTTTACGAGGTCGCCGAGCGTCGGGCCGCGTCGCGCAGCGAGATCTTCGTAGGCGGGACCGATGCCCTTGCCCGTGGTGCCGATGGCGCCCGTCCCGCTTGCGCCCTCGCGCAGCGCGTCGATCTGCTTGTGGAGCGGCAGCACCACCTGGCAGCGCGGGTCGAGGAGCACCGTCGCGTCGGCCTGCCGCGCGATGTCGATCTCGAGGGCGAGCATCTCCGGATCGACCACCACGTACGGCCCGACCAGGTTGAGCTTGCCGGGCCGCGTGATGCTCGAGGGGAGCAGGTGCAGCACGGTCTTCTTGCCGTCCACCCAGATGGTGTGCCCGGCGTTTGCGCCGCCGTTGAAGCGGACGATGACGTCGGCCTCTTCGGCAAGCCAGTCCACGATCTTTCCCTTGCCTTCGTCGCCCCACTGGGCGCCGACGACCACGACTCTCTTTCCTGTCATGGCATGCCTCCTTGCCTTTTCGGCACCCCATGGTATGCGGCCGCATCCGGGCGCGTCAACCATTGACGCTCGGGCCGTCTTCCCTTCTAATATGGCTACCCCAAAGAGAGGAGGGGCGGACATGAACAAAATCCGTGAGAAGGAGGCGTTGACCTTCGACGACGTGCTGCTTCTGCCGGGCTTCAGCGATTTTCTACCCGCGGAGGCCGACGTCTCTACGGTGCTGGTCGGCGATGTGCGGCTGAACGTGCCGTTCATGAGCGCGGCCATGGACACGGTCACCCTCGCGCCTACGGCCATCGCCATGGCGCGGGAGGGCGGCATCGGGGTCATCCACAAGAACCTGACGCCGGAGGACCAGGCCCGCGAGGTGGAGCGCGTGAAGCGCGCCACGAGCGCGATCATCGTGAAGCCGTTCACGGTGTGCCCGAGTATGACGCTCGCGCAGGCCGTGCGGCTCATGAAAGCGGAGAAGATCTCCGGGTTGCCGGTGGTGACGACCGACGAGGGCGACCTCGTCGGCATCCTCACTGCGAGGGACACCGAGCTCGAGACGAACCTCGAGCGCTGGGTGTCCGATCTCATGACGCCGCGCGATCGGCTCGTGACCGTCCCGCCGCACATCAGCCCCACCGATGCGCGACGGCTCATGCACGAGCACCGCATCGAGAAGCTCCTCGTCGTCGACGACAAGGGAAAGCTCGTCGGGCTCATGACGCGCAGAGACCTCGTGCAGAGCGAGAGCTTTCCGAACGCCGCGCTCGACGGCAGGAAGCGGCTGCTCGCGGCGGCTGCCATCGGTCCGGGTGCGGATCGCGAGGAGCGCGCGGCACGGCTCGTCGCCGCCGGAGTGGACGTGCTCGTGATCGACACGGCGCATGGTCACTCGAAGGGCGTCATCGACGCCATCCGAGCGACGAAGTGCGAGCACCCCGATGTGCCGGTGATTGTCGGCAACATCGCCACGGCCGTCGCGGCCGGGGACCTGATCCAGGCCGGCGCCGACGCGCTCAAGGTCGGGATGGGGCCGGGGTCTATCTGCACCACGCGGATCGTCGCCGGCATGGGCGTGCCGCAGATCACCGCGGTCATGGATTGCGTGGCGGTCGCGGTGAAGAAGGGGATCCCCGTGATTTCCGACGGCGGCATCAAGTACTCCGGCGACGTCGTGAAAGCGCTCGCCGTGGGTGCGTCGAGCGTGATGATCGGTTCGCTCCTTGCCGGCACCGACGAGTCACCGGGCGAGATCGTCCTCTACCAGGGACGCAGCTACAAGGAGTACCGCGGCATGGGCTCGCTCGGCGCGATGCGCGCCGGCGCGGGCGCACGCGAGCGCTACGGCCAGGGCAACGCCGCGCCGGAGAAGCTCGTCCCCGAAGGGATCGAGGGGCGCGTGCCGTACCGGGGTCCCATCGCGGGCGTGCTGTACCAGCTTGTCGGCGGCCTGCGCTCCGGCATGGGCTACAGCGGCTGCCGGACGATTCTGCAGCTTCAAGAGGAGAGCGAACTCATCCGTCAGACTCAGTCGGGCCTGCGCGAGAGCCATCCGCACGACGTCGAGGTGACCACGTCGTCGCCGAACTACCCTGGACGGTAGCGCGGAGGTCGCGCATGAATAAAGAAAACGGCGGATCGCCCACGGGCGTCCGCCGATCTTTTTTTTCGAGCTTCGCGTCAGAGACCGAAGGCGATGTCGGTTCGGTGCGCCTCGCCGGGCCAGTAGATGCAGGCGACGGCCCCGTAGGCGCGCCGTCGGGCATGGGCGGGCGAGTCACCCATGGCCATCGTGCCGAGCACGCGTCCGCCGTTCGTGACGAAGCTGCCGTGGGGCGCGCGGCTCGTGCCAGCATGGAAGACAGTGACGCCGGGCACCGTCGCTGCCTTCTCCAGGCCGTCGATGACTCTGTCCTTGGAGCCCTTGTCCGGGTAGGTGTCGGCGCATTGCACGACGCAGACCGCCGTCTGCTTCGTGACGGGGATCTCGTGGGAGATGCTCGACAGGTTGCCCTTCGCGGCGAGCCACAGCAGCTCGTAGAGGTCCTGCTCGATGCGCGGCAGGACGACCTGCGTCTCCGGATCGCCGAAGCGCGCGTTGAACTCGAGCACCATCGGTCCGCTCTCGGTGAGCATGAGGCCGGCGTAGAGCAGGCCGCAGAAGGGTGTGCCCTCTTCGGCCATAGTACGCACGACGGGCGCCAGGACCGTCTCGCGGATTTGGGCGAGCAGCTCCGGTGTCACGAACGGCGAGGGGCTCATGCAGCCCATGCCGCCGGTCATCGCTCCGAGGTCGCCGTCCTCGCGACGCTTGTAGTCCTGCGCCGTGGGCAGCAACAGGATGCGCTCACCGTCGACGAGCGCCATCACCGAGACCTCCCGGCCGAAGAGCCGGTCCTCGATGACGATGCGCGCGCCCTGCTCTCCGTGGATGCGCAGGACGAGGATGGCGTGGGCTGCGGCGAGCGCCTCGTCGCGCGTCTTGCAGACGATGACGCCCTTGCCGCCGCACAGCCCGTCGGCCTTCACCACGAGCTGGCCCATGGCTTGTTCGATGTAGTCCTCCGCCTTCTTCATGTCGTCGGTGACGAGGAACGTCGCCGTCGGCACGCCTGCCCGCTCCATGAGCCGCTTGGACCAGGCCTTGGAGCCCTCGATCTGCGCCGCCGCCTTCGACGGCCCGAAGACCGGGATGTCGAAGGACGCGAGCAGGTCGACGATGCCGTCGACGAGCGGTTTCTCCGGGCCGACCACGACGAGCTGCGGTCGGAGCGCGACGATGCGCGCCACGAGCTCGGGCAGCTTGCCGATGTCCAGCGCCTCGCACGCGGCGACGTCGGCGATCCCGGCGTTGCCGGGGATGCAGATGATGTCGCGGACGTGCTTGGACTGGCGGAGCTTCCAGGCGAGCGCGTGCTCGCGTCCGCCGCTGCCCACGATGACTACGCGATCCTGATGTTTTCTCTCCACGTTTTCAGACCTCCGCCTGTTCCCCGTGAACATGCGGCGAGATTGAATCACAACCGTAAAAAAAGAAACAGAAGCCAAACAAAACACCCCCGCCGAGGCGGGGGTGTTTTGGGTGAACCGAACGAGATTTGCACTCGCTTCCTGAAAAGTTCGTCGACCGGTAGCGAAAGGATCGACGTTCCCATCAGCGCTCAACTGTTGAGGTACAGGCCCATGGTAGCCTCAGGGAGAATCGAACTCCCATTCACGGCTTGAAAAGCCGCTGTCCTAACCATTAGACGATGAGGCCGCGTGCGCAGAAGATACGGGATTTTTCCGGCCGCGTCAATGCATCCCCGTTGCCCGCGTCCGTTTTCGTCCGTACAATCGCCTCCATGCGCAAATCTGTCGCCGCTCTCTCCTGGACCGAGAACCCCGCGATCGTTTCTGTTGTCCTGTCTCTTGTCGTGCTCGCCACGCGGATACCGTTTGCCACGCGTTTCTTTTTTGATTGGGACTCCATCCAGTTCGCGCTCGGCCTTGAACGGTTCGACCTCGCGCACCATCAGCCGCATCCGCCAGGCTATATCTTGTACATGGGCGCGGCGCGGCTGTTCGCTTTCTTCACGCACGATCTGAATGCGGGCTTCGTGGCCGTTTCGATCGTCGCATCGCTCGGCGCCACGCTCGTCGTCTTCGCGTTGGTCCAGCGTCTCGTGCGCGACCGGTGGTCCGCCGCGCTCGTCGCGTGCGCGTTCGCGTTCAATCCGTACGTCTGGTTCTACGGAGAAGTGGCGCTGAACTACATCGGCGATGTCTTTGTCTCCGTCGCCGCCGCGTATCTCACGCTCCGGATCCTCCGCGAACGGCGTCCGGCGCTCCTGCTCGCACTCACGGCGCTGCTCGCCCTCGCCGGCGGATTCCGTCAGAGTTCCACCCTGCTCTTTGCGCCATTGTGGCTGCTGTCGCTTGCGGCTCTGCTCCGCGCCCGGAAACTGAACGCTCGCATCCTTGTTACGAACGTGCTGCTCGGACTCGGATTGACTGCGCTCTGGCTGGTGCCGCTCGTTTTGCTCGCTGGCGGGATACCAGCGTTCCGTGCCGCCCTCGGAACGCAGGCCGCCCTCTCCGCCGGCATGACGTCCGTATTCTTCGGCGCGCCGTGGAGGATCACGGCGGAAAAAGCCGCGCTCATTGGGAAGATGCTGGTGGCGGTCGTTCATGTCGGCCTGTTCGTTCCGCCGGTCGTCCTTGTGGTGCGCCGGGGCGCGACGCTGTTTCGCGCCGAGGACCGAATTCTTGCCGCGCTCGCTGCGACGTGGATCCTGCCATCTCTTTTCGTCTACATCTTCCTCCACATGGGCGGGAGCGGCTATCTGATGACGGTGGCTCCGGCGCTCATCCTGGCATTCCTCTTGCCCGCAGCGCGGCTGGCGGAGCGGCCCGAGGGCCGCGTCCTTGGACGGACGATCATCGCGCTCGTCATCCTGCTCGAAGCGGCCAGTTTTCTTTTCCTGAATGATCCGCTGTTCCGGCGCGTCCCGATCATGTGGGAGGGAACCAAATCCCTGGAACGGGCAAATCATTTCGTGATCACCTTCAGTCGCGCGACGCTCGTGCAAAACGATCTGGAACTCGAGCAGATGCTGGACAAGATCCGCATGCATGCGCCGGAATCAACGGTGGTCGTCACCGAGATCGGCCGGCGTTTCCGTCCGCCGGGGACCGAGACGTGGGTCGACAACACGCGCATCTACTTCCGCCACATGGGATACTACCTGCCGGAGTACGAGGTCGTGGAAATCGTCGGCGATACCGGTGCGTATTATAAAACACGGCAGCACGCGCCTGCAGAAAAGGTGTTCGGTACGGACATCCCGATCTCCGCCGACACCGAACAGTTGGTCGTTGTCACGGAGTACGTCGACCGCGATGCCCAGCGCGAGAGTGGCATGCGCGAGGAATTGCTTCTTCCGAGCCGAAAGTACTTGTTTTGGATCGACTTGCAAGGCAAGGAAAGCGTCCGTTACGCCGGATATACGTTCCGGAAGTCGAGCCAATAGATTGCAGATGTCGAACTCCGTCCGTACAATCGCTTCCATGCGCATCCTCGGCATCGAAACATCCTGCGACGAAACGTCCCTGGCGCTCGTGCGCGCCGAGCGAGGACGGTTTGTTGTTGAAAAGATACTGACTGCCTCGCAGATTCTTATTCATAAGAAGTACGGCGGCGTCGTGCCGGAAGTCGCGGCGCGCGAACATGCCGAGACTATCTTTCCGGTGCTAAAGAAGATGTTGCCCCTCGACTCGCTGCGCTCGCTCGGGGAATCAGGGGGGAAGCATTCGTTCGCTCGGGGAAAGGTTTCTATTGATGCGATCGCTGTCACGGCTGGCCCGGGACTTATCACTTCGTTACGCGTTGGTGTTGACGTAGGACGAACCCTGGCCTGGCTTTGGAGGAAACCACTGATCGGTGTTAATCACATTGAAGGACATATTGCAGCCAATTGGTTGCCGCCGGCAAAGAGTGGCCGTGGCACGATCCCAAAGATCGAGTTTCCCGCCGTCGCGCTCGTCGTGTCCGGTGGACACACGGAATTGCTGTGCATGAAAAAGCTCGGCCACTACGAACTCATGGGCGCGACGCGCGACGATGCCGCCGGCGAGGCCTTCGATAAAACGGCACAGCTTCTGGGACTCGACTACCCGGGCGGTCCGGCGGTCTCGAAGCTCGCAGAGAAGGGGAATCCGCGCGCCGTGAAGTTGCCGCGCCCGATGATCGCCTCCGGCGACCTTGATTTCAGTTTTTCCGGATTGAAAACCGCGGTGCGCGTCATTGTCGAAACCCGTGTAGGGGCGCGGTCTTCGCGCCCGGGCGGGATAACCCCGCCCCTACGTGTTGCCGACGTGTGTGCGTCGTTCGAAGAAGCCGTCTGCGAAGTGCTCGTCACAAAAACTTTGGCCGCAGCAAAGAAGGCGCGCGCCAAGACGGTGTTGCTCGGCGGCGGCGTTGCTGCCAATCGCCGCCTGCGCGCCATGCTCGCGGCCGCGCTCGCCGAGAAATTGCCAAAAGTCCGCTACGTCGAGCCGGACCTGGTCTGGACCTCGGACAACGCGGCCATGATCGCCGCGGCCGGATACTTCGCGCTCCAGGAGAAGCGCCGTTCGGATCCGCTGACGCTCGCACCGGACGCGGGTTGGGAACTTGGCAGGTAGTATGACGTACGATATTTCTACGCTCGCTAAACTG
The DNA here is from genome assembly GCA_038054875.1 of Patescibacteria group bacterium. GTDB lineage: Bacteria > Patescibacteriota > Patescibacteriia > 2-12-FULL-57-11 > 2-12-FULL-57-11 > SCUL01. Next base: position 1,219 of record JBBUJK010000020.1, on the reverse strand, counting down.
GATACCTTTGCCAAGCGCACGGCCGCGGCATTGCGTGGCGGTGAAGTGCTCGCGCTCGAAGGACCGCTTGGTGCGGGGAAGACTGCCTTTGTGCAGCGTCTCGCCAAGCATCTGGGCGTCGTCGAAAAAATCACGAGTCCGACATATACGCTCATGCACGTCCATGCCGCGCCGCATCCGCGCATTCATCAGATGGTGCATCTCGATGCGTATCGTTTGAAGTCGGACGCTGAGTTCACGGGGTTGGGTGTCGCCGACTACTTGGGTAAAGAGAACGCCGTGGTCGTCATCGAGTGGGCCGACAAGGTTGCTCGCCTTCTTCCAAAACAAACGCGACGGCTGATCTTCAGCCATCGCGGAAAAAAACGCAGCGTTCTTTTTTCCTAGTCTTCGCTCGTGGTGCGGAACACTTCTTCGACCGAGGTCAGCTTGTCGAGCGCTTTGAGAAGTCCGTCCTGGGCCATCGTGACCATGCCCTTGGAAATGCCGATCTCCAGCATTTTGTATTCGGACACTTCACTGGACAGGATTACCTTCTCGATATCCTTGTCCATGATCATGATTTCGTAGATGCCGATGCGGCCTTTGAAGCCGAGACCCATGCAGGCCGTGCAGCCGCCGCCCTTCCAGAACGTGAGTTTCGTGACGTCCGGCTTTTCTCCTGATGCTTCCGGAATAGCGCTCAAGATTTTTTTCGCGCGCGCCAGGGTTTCTGCGTCGAGTTTGTCTTCGACGATGCATTTCTCACAGATACGTCGCACGAGCCGCTGGCCGATGACGGCGTTCAATGCCGGTGCAAGCAGGAACGGTTTCACGCCCATGGAGAGGAAACGGGGGATGGCGCCGGCCGCGGAGTTGGTGTGGATGGTGGAGATGACGAGGTGGCCGGTGAGCGCCGCCTGAATGGCGATTTCGGCGGTCTCGAGGTCGCGGATTTCACCGACCATCACCACGTCCGGGTCCTGGCGGAGAATCGAGCGCAGGCCTTTGGCGAAGGTGTAGTCCTTGGCGTGGTCGATTTGCGACTGGTTGATGCCTTCGAGTTTGTATTCGACCGGGTCTTCGAGCGTGATGATCTTCATCTCCGGCGAGTTGAGCTGCTTCAACATGGAGTACAACGTCGTCGTTTTTCCGGAACCGGTCGGACCGGTCGTGACGATCATGCCGTTCGGCCGCTCGATCTGTTTTGCGAGTTCAGTGAATGCGCGGCCGCGGATGC
>JBBUJK010000019.1:0-20495 GCA_038054875.1 Patescibacteria group bacterium | reverse complement strand
GATTGCGCGTCGACCAGTAGTTCACGAGCGGCGACTTTTCGCGGCGCTCGCGCACGGCGGTGGCGAGCGAACGCTGCTCGCTCCCCTTTGCGGTGCGGTAGTGGTAGGCCACGGCCTCCGGCACGTAGCGGCACGGGATGCCGAGGGTCTGCAGCCGCCAGGCCAGATCGACGTCTTCTTTGTAGTTCAGGAAATCCTCGTCGAACAGTTCCCCATCCACGGCCGCGATGTCGAGCGCGGACATGCGATAGAGGGCGAGCGCGCCGGACACGCCGAAGACCTCGCTCCCCTCTGCATACCGCTCCCCGTCCTCAAGCGCGGCACCGCGTTCCACGACGGCGCGGTTCTTGCGGATCAAAAGCCCGGCCGAATCAATCAGCGTCGTCTTTTTGGGTTCCTCAATTTCATCGGCGCGCATCACGCTTATCACTTTGCGCAATTTGCAGGCGAAACTTCCGGCTTCGGGATGTGCGTCCGCGGCCGCGACGAACTTCTCCAAGAAATCCGGCTCGAGAAGAATATCGGGGTTCGTGACGAGCACGAGCTTGTTGTTGAGCGGCTCACCCACCTTCTGCCAGAGGGAATGTGCAAAAGCCACTGCCTGGTTGTGCGCCACGGCAAAACCGCGGTTGTTGGCGTTCCGGAGCGTCGCCCAGCCCGGATGGTTGTTGCGAACGTACTCGATGCTGCCGTCGGTCGAGGCGTTGTCCACGACGATCACGGAGAAGTCGCGGTACGTTTGCGCGGCGATGCTCTCCAAAACCTGCGGCAGGTACCGCATGCTGTTCCAGGAGACGAGGTGAATGCTGACCCGTGCCATATCCTATTGAACCCTTAGCAGAGGAATAAGAAAACCAACAGGACAAGTCAAATGGTTGCGGTAACAACGGCACGACGTTTGGTCGTGACGTTGAAGCCGAGTTTCTTGCCCAACATCAGGCGTGTAATGGCGTCGACGGCGGGAATCGAACCGAAGACAACAAAGGTCACGGGCAGGAGCAGCCACTGAAATATCATGGTCAGCCAGCGATGGCCGGGCACGTGTGCCGGACGCGGAGGGAGGAGCATGAGGGACATCGCGGCAGATACCAAGACGCCGACGTTCGTCACAATCATGATCTGTTGAATCGTGAACGGTGCATTCTGGAAAAATGCAAGTCCGCGCACGCCGCCTTCCGTGGCCAGCCAGAACGGCAGGAGACCGAGCGCGAACATGAGAATCGGCGCCGTTGCCCAGGAATACGATCCCTCGAGCGTATTCCAGATGTACTTGATCTTCCTGCGCAACGGCATGGCAGGGTCGCGACCCATGTTCCAGACGAGCCAGGGGAAATGTTCCACACCCCACGCCCAACGACGAATCTGACGATACAAGGCGCCAAGCGACTGCATGTAGGTCTCGCCGCTCACCATGTCCATGGACACCGGCAGATACAGCGGCACAATACGATAGTCGCCTTTATAATGAACGATGCATTGCAAGGAAATACGGCTATCTTCGGACACGATGTCCTTCTGCCAGTAACCGACGTCCACAAGTGCGCGGAAGCTCATCGAATGCGAGGAGAACGTCAGCAACCGGTCCTGGCGAATGAGTTCGTTCATCAGCCAGAAGGTGGTGCCGAAAGCGGCCACGCGCACCGGCGCGGCAGCTTCCCAGATATTGTTGTTGTAGAGGGCAATGGGCTGGTACGAGGCGTGCGTCGGATTCGGGGTGGTGAGATACGTCTCCGTCAGATACGCGAAGTACTGCGGATGCGCGACGGTGTCGATGTCGAACGCCGAGACAATGACCTTCTCGTACGGGATGCCGAGTTGATCGATATGCGCGCGCACATCGTGGCCGGCCCAGTTCAGATTGGATCCTTTACCCGGAATTTCATCCGGCACGTCCGCCGGGTGCAAGGTCACAAGCAAGGAGCGGAACGTGCCGGCGAACTCGCGCTGCAGCCGTTCGGCAACGACCAGAAAGTGATCGCTGTCGCGCTCCTCCCCGGCCAGGACCACGATCATGCGGTCCTTGGGGTAGGCCATGGCCGCGAGCGAACGCAACGTGCCGCGTACCACGCCGATGTCCTCTTTATACGTCGGCAAAAACACGACATGCGTGATGTCGCGAAACCCGGGGCGCGTCGAAACCTTTGCAAGCCAGTCGATCCGACCCGCCGCACGGAAGCGGCGCCAGGCCAGGAACAGGTTCAGAACGAAGCGCAGGACGCGGAACAACCAGAGCAGGTCGTAGATCAGGATGTAGCCGAGCACCCAGAGCGGAAAAAACACCGAGCCGACCAGCGCCAACACAAACGTCGCCCAAACGGCGACGCCGGGGATGATCTCCAGGATGCGAATGATGCGGTGCTGTGACGCGGTCATGGTTGTACAAACGCCGTATTCAATCAAAAAACACCTTGAGTGTCAACGATTGCCTTTTCGGAGGTTGCCCCTCGACGCGGCTCGGGGAATCGTTATATTCGGCGTGCCGGCATAGGCCACGCGCATCAGTGGTTTCCCAGCCGCAGCAATTTCTGCGACAGTCGGCTCCTCGCCATGCCAGACGAACGCCCGCGCCGGAATTCCCAAACAAAATGCCATGGTTCGCGCCAGCACGACTGCTTGGCGAACACCGGAGAAACTGCCGCTGCCCACGACCACGCCAATCTTCTTTACCTTCTTCGCGCCACCGCGCCGTGCCAGGATGTTTTCAATAGCTGCAAGCACGCCGTCCTTATCAATCACGTCACGCGTGACCAGGATGCGTCGACCATCCATGAGCACCAAACGTGTTCGGCCCGGGTCACGCGGATCGATCGCCAACGTCATACTAAAGCTGCGCAAGACCGCCGGTCTTATCCACGAGTACGATCTTTTTGGCTTCGAGCAATGAAAACAGGAAGCGGTCGGTGACGTCTTTGCGGTACTTGAACTCGCGCGGGGTGAGCACGGTGTAGTCGATCGTATGACCGACCTCGGCTTCGAGCTCGGCAATGAGCGCGGTGAGCGGCTTCTTGGGCAGAAGTCCGACAACGAGCATATCCGTCGGGAGAGTGCGATCTCCCAAAAAACGTCCCATGAGTCCGACGTACTGCACGTCGCCCAAATCCTTGATGCGCTGGAGGATCTGCTCCTCGACGAGGAGATCCGCCTTGGTGATCAGGGCGCGCAGTTCGGGGTACAGCAAATGCTCCTGATTGGTCTGGTAGTATTTGCGCTCGGCGAGCGGCGCACGTCGGCCCTTCTTGGGAGGATCACCAGGCTGCTGCTTTGCCTCTGTGGGCGTTTCCCGTCGCGAAATCAACAATCCGACCTTCTCGAGCGCATCCAATTCACGCCTTACTGCGTGGATTTGCACGCCCAAACGCCGGCTCAGCTCGCGCACATAAAAGGAATCCTCCGGGTGGTGCAGGAACAGCCGGAGGAGCTTCACGCGAGTGGAGGAGCCAAAAAGGTGTTCGATCGTGTTGTTTTTCTTGTTCATGGGTGGCGGGTCGGGACAAACGTGAGTATAATGAGGTGTCCCTTTAGGGTCAACCGACGCTGTGGCTGGTAACTACCATTGGAAAATCGACACATACGTCCACGAACGCGGCGAGCTCCCCAAAGCCCGCCTCTTTAGCATTCCCGTAACCTGTGCCGATGGTCCCGGGCGCTTCTTCGGATTTGTCATCACTCAGACGCCTGCCACGTCCAAAGCGCTCACTGATCTGGCTGATGAGCTGGCCGGCAAAGGCGAAGTGCGCCAACCGGCCGCGGCCTGGTTTGAGAAACTCTTGGCCGCCGCCAACCGCCGCTTTTCCGGCGCCATGCAGACCGGCGAATACCGCAGCGACGAATCAGAGGATCTGGTGGCGCTGTGGGGACTTCAGGTGCGGAACGCCGTTTCCTTGGCACGCCATGGAGCAGCCCACGCTTTCCTGTCGCAGACCCAAGGCCGCAAAACCCAATGCACCGACCTGTTCACTGACTCCGCCGTGCCACGACCGCAGGTGCTGTTCGGCGAAGTCATCTCCGGCGCGCTCGGCACCGGCAATAAAGTGTTGTTCACCGGCCACGAATTGCTGAATTACGTTTCGCTCCCCCACCTGCAGGCCGTGCTTGCCGAGGAAGCCAATCCACTGCTCATGATTGGTGAAGCCCTGGCCGATGTGGATGAGCGCACGCCGATTGTGGCGGCGCTGATGCACTCGGTGAAAATCGACCACGCCGTGCGCGTGGCCGCTGAATCGCCCATCGCCTCCATCGAAAACATGCTTGCCAAAACCAAGGACACTGAGGCGTGGCTGTCTCCCCCGCTTCTCTCCGACGTGAAGGGCATGATGAAAGGCGCGGCCGCATCCATGCAACGGATGATGCCAAAAGCAAAGGCAACCACACCTGTAGGGGTTGATAATTATCAACCCCTACGCGATGAAAAACCGCCGGTCGACACCGGACAGGGCATGATTACGCGTCTGAGCAAACTTCCGTCACAAATGGGCGGACTCCCCGCGCGCTTCAAGATCGCCTTCAAAGCAATGCCGCAGCAGGCGCGGTTCGTGCTGATCGGCATCGGCGCCGTTGTGGTGCTGCTCGTCGCGAGCGTCGGTTGGAAGATGATCGCCGACACGCGGGAAAACAAAGCCGTTGCCTACACCGCCCAACTCTCTGAAGTGCAAAAGCAGCGCGACGACATCGAAGCCGCGCTCATCTACAACGATGAGGACCGTGCCTGGAAGTCGCTCGATGCCGCACGCACTGTCGTAGCCGCGCTGCCCCGTAAGACGTCATCTCAACAGCAGACCGCGAAAGATTTGGAAGCACAGCTCGAGATCGACGCCCAAAAGCTGCGCCACGTCATCCGCGTCACGCCAGAAATAGTGTCCACACTCGGTGAAGTATCGCTCCCCTCCCCGGTCGCCCTGGTGCTGCGGGAGAACGACGCCGTGGCCGTAGACAAGGTCGGACTCATCGTGTCCTTTCCACGTGCCGGCGGTGCGGCCGGCGTCGTCTCCATCGTGCCGGACCGCAGCTACAGCGCCGCCACGGCAGACAGCGCATCTTCCGCAATCCTCACGAACGGCGCCGACGTCTTCACGCTGAACAACGCCACGCTCACCCGCTTCACCACAACAGCCATTGCCGATGCGCCGCCCACGGACGTGGCGCTCTGGAACCGCCGCCTCTACGTGGCCGAACCCGCCAAGAACCAGGTCTTCCGTTACTCGCGCGAAGGCACGGGCTGGGGCGCCAAGACCGGCTGGGTCCAGACGCCGAACCCGGAGCTCGGCGACGTCACGGCGCTCGCCATCGACGGTGCGATCTGGACCGCGGGCACGGGCGGCCGCATCCAAAAGTTTGAAAGCGGCATCCGCCAGGCCTTTGCTCCGAAGCGCGTCGAGCCCGCGATCTCCGCCCTCACCGACATCTGGACCGGCCCGCAGAGCGAAAACCTGTATCTCTTTGATGCCGCGGGCAAGCGCGTCATCGTGCTGGCCAAGGACACCGGCATGCTGCGCAGCCAGTTCGTCGCCGACTGGAAAAACCCGACGCAGTTCGCCGTCGATGAAAAGAACAAGACGGTCTACGTGCTTGATGGGACGTCACTGACCAAATTCACACTGCCGTAAAGGAAAAAGAAAAACACCCCCGCTCGGGGGTGTTTTTCGTTCGAACGAAGCTTATTTGATCGTCGCCTTGGCTCCGGCCTCTTCGAGACGCTTTTTCATCGTCTCGGCCGTGGCCTTGTCGACGCCTTCCTTCAGCATCTTCGGAGCTCCGTCGACCAAGTCCTTGGCTTCTTTGAGCCCGAGCTGGGTGAGCTCGCGGACGGCCTTGATGACGTTGATCTTCTGTTCACCGGCGGAGGTGATCTCCACGGAGAAGCTCGTCTGCTCCTCAACCGCAGCGGCTGCGCCCGGCGCGGCGGCCATCATCATGGCCGGAGCGGAGGCGGAGACGCCGAACTTGTCTTCGAGGATCTTCACGAGTTCCGCGAGATCGAGTACGGACATCTTTTCGACGGTTTCCACGAGGGCCTTGAACTTCTCGGGAACCACGACGTCTTTCTTTTCGTCAGACATAGGAGAAAGTTAGACTTTCGATTCTTGAATACGAGTGAGAACCGTGACGAGTCCGCGCAGATTACCGGCAAGAACGTTGACGAAGCCGCTGACCGGCGCGTTCAAGGTGCCGACGAGCCTGCCGAGCAGTTCCGTCCGAGACGGCAGCTTGGACAGCGTCTTCACCATCGCGACGTCGATGAGCTTCCCCTCGAGGATCCCGCCTTTGATGACGAGCGCCTCGTGATCTTTGGCAAACGCCGCGAGCACCTTGGCCGGCGCGACCTCATCGGTCAGGCCGATCACGGTGGCGAAGTTGCCATCGATCGTTGCGGGGTCCATGGCGACGCCGGCCTCGGCGAAGGCGCGCGTGAGCAGCGTCTTCTTGGCCACGCCGTAATAGACTCCCTGGTCCTTACAAGCCTTGCGCAGCGTCTCGATCTCCTGGACCTTGAGGCCCTCGTAGTTGGCGAAAACAACGGACTTCATTCCGTGCATCACCTCCACGAGACCCTTCAACGTCGCTTCCTTCTGAGCGCGCGTCTTAGGCATACAGTGGGTTTCGACCTTTAAATAACGAATCGCCGCCTGCGAAGACGCAGACGGCGGGCAAATCCCCGTCGGATGACGGGGTCCATGCCTGGGCGTACCTCCCTTTTGGGGAATTAACCCCGCTAAGCGGGGGGTCACCGTCTTTGGCTTCACAGGTTTGGCAGCAGTATAAAAAGAAACCGCCCGGACGTCAAGCCCCTATATGGGACCTGACCGGACGGCTGCGGCAGCCGAGTCCCTAGTTGGGGACGGAATCGTCGGCGGAATCGCCGTTGGCGCGGGCGACCACGCTGGAGCTCTCCTCGGTTGTCGAGGCGAGCGGCTCGAGCGGTTTGCCCGTCTTCTTCTCGACGCTCTCCTTCATCGACAGGATCTTCCGGTACAGCGAGGCGAAGTCCTTCCGGCGGATAACGATCCTCGGATCGTAGCCGCGCAGCATACGCGACAGGATGAATTCCATGACCGCGATCTCACCCTCGCTGAAACTATTGCTGATGCGCACAGGGCCTCCTGCGCCACAGGCTGCCTGACTGAAATCCACTTGTCAACGGATGGCGTCGGCCACGGCCGGAACGACTCTGGGATCAAAAATGTCTGGCATGATGTTCTCGACTGTAGGATGCTCCACGAGCGCTGCGAGATTTCGTGCCGCCGCCATGAGCATCTCCTGCGTAATGTGGCACACGCGGTGGTCGAGCGCGCCGCGGAAAATGCCGGGGAAAGCCAGCACATTGTTGATCTGGTTTGGAAAGTCGGAACGGCCGGTAGCGACGATGCTTGCGCCTGCGGCAAGAGCTTCGTCCGGCATAATCTCCGGTATCGGGTTCGCCATTGCGAAAATAATCGGGCCGGATCGCATGGTGCGCACCATGTCGCCCGTGAGCGCGCCCGCCACCGAAACGCCGATGAAAACATCCGCGTCCTTGATTGCATCCGCCAATCCGCCGGTCATACCGCGCGGATTCGTGCGGCCCGCGAGATCACGCTTCGCATCGGTCAAATGCTCCCGGCCGGCGTAGATCACACCCTTACTGTCGCAGATCGTGAGATCGGTGACTCCGGCATCGAGCAGCATGAGGGAAACAGCAGTTCCTGCCGCGCCCGCGCCGTTCATGACGACGCGTGCCGCGCCGACGGCGAGTCCCTTCACCTTGAGCGCGTTCAAAAATGCCGCCAATACGACGGTCGCCGTACCATGCTGATCGTCGTGTATGACCGGAATGTTCAGCGCCTCCTGCAGGCGCTTCTCAATGTCGAAACACTTTGGCGCGGCGATGTCCTCCAAGTTGATCCCGCCGAACACCGGCGCGATTGCTTTGACCGCGGCGACGATCTCATCCGGATCCTGTGTCGCCAAGCAGATCGGAAACGCATCAACTCCGGACAATTCCTTGAACAGAATGGCCTTGCCCTCCATCACGGGAAGCGCCGCTTCCGGCCCGAGATTGCCAAGTCCCAAAATGGCCGAACCATCCGAGACCACGGCGACCATGTTTCCTTTCATGGTGTATTCCCACACCAGATTTTTGTCCTTACCAATGGCCGTAGACACGGCACCGACCCCAGGCGTGTACACGCGAGCCAAGGCAGCGCGATCTTTGACCGGAACTTTGCTCGCAACTTCGAGCTTCCCCCGATGCGTGCGATGCAAATCAAGCGACTCTTGTGTGATGTCAGCCATAGTTAGTGGATCACGGTGCCGGTAAAGGTACGGCCGTCGATGATGTCGTCCAAGTTCTTGAGATTCTTGCCGTTTGCAACGATCACGGTCAAACCGATTTTCTCGGCGCCGCGGCTGGCAATGGGATCGAACGGGATATGCGCGCCCGGATCCCAACGGTTCCCGACGATCTTGCGCAGATCCTTCCAGCGCATCTCGCAAATCGCTTGTGCATCTTTGTGTTCGCGCGGATCCTTGTCGTAGACGTAGTCCACATTCGAAAGGTTGACGAGCATTTTGGCGCCGAGTGCTTTTGCGAGCAACACGGCATCGTAATCCGTGGAACAGCCAGGCTTCCAACCGGCAGCAACAAGAACCGACGTCTTCCAGCCGCGCGCACCCTTCGGGTCAGTGACCACACGGTGAGAAGCGAGTTTACCGAAGGCCGTGCGCACGAGATGCGCGTTCAGACGCGTGGCGTGGATGCCGATCCAATCGAGTGCGTCGCGGGTCAACCCGCCGAGTTCGCGCGCCGCGGCCTGGTATTCGCGTGCGGTTTTTCCGCCGCCGCAGATCAGTACGAAACGCTTACCGTTTTTTACCTGACGTTCGACGAGTTGTCGAAAATCCGCGATGAACTTCACGTTGATCCCTTCTTTGGGAGCGATCAGCGATCCCCCCAACGACAGAATGATCAGGTCTTTGGTCCCGAGCCGTGTCGAGGAATTCATGACTCGCGCAGCATGGCGTTCGTGAGGTACGAGACGACCGTAAGAATCAGCGCGCCCCAGAAGGCCGGGGCAAAACCCGCCACGTTGAAGCCGGGTACGATGCGCGCCACGAGCCAAAACAGAAGCGCATTGAGGACGAACGTGAACAAGCCGAGCGTGAGCAGGTTGATCGGCAGCGTCAAAATGAGAAGCAATGGCCGGACAACGGCATTCAACAAGCCATAGACAAGGGCGACGATGAGCGCCGTGTAGAAGTCACGCACGGCAATGCCGGGCACGACATTGGCGACGAGTATGACCGCAAGCGTATTCACGATCCAGCGGACGATGAGCATCATACAAAATCAGGAAAATGGTTCTTCGGATGCGGGTTCGGCTTCCATCAGGTCGCCGAACTTGGCTTTGATGGCGCTGACGCGATTTTCCACCTCGCCGAGCCGCGCCTTGAGCTTTCGCGCGAGTTCCAACCCGCGCTCGAACTTGGCGAGCCCTTCTTCGAGGTCGATCTCCTCCTTTTCGAACCACGCAGTGATGGCCTCGAGCTCCTCGAAGGCCTGCTGGACGTTGAGTTTTTTCTCAGTTTTCGATGCCATAGACTGTCCTACTCTACACCTCCCCGTGCGGCGCTGACAATAAAAAAAATGCGGCCTCCTTCAGGGAGTCCGCTTCCGCGTCCAGGCCTTCTTAACGTCGGCTGACACGTACGCCAGAACCTTCTCGATCCGCTTCTTCTTCTTTCCCCGGCGCAACCAGGCATCGAGGCGCTCCTCGCCGACCTTCCGCAGGTAGAGGCCGCCGAAGGCCCTGCCCGCAAGAAGCCCATGCTCGCCGTCCGTCTGCCACGCGCGGAACGCTTCGGTCAGCACGCCGGCCGCTCTTTTCGGCGTCCGCCGCTGCGGCGGGCGGCGTTGCAGACGCCGCTTCGCGCGCCACAGGAGCCGCATCTCGCCGCCGATGCGCTTCACCAACCCCTCGACGTCGATGCCATTGCGCGATGCACAGCGGACGAACGAGGGGTCCGCGGCGAGCAGATAACTCAGGCACCACGGTCTGCCGGCGGGCTTGCCCGCGATGACGTCGGCATACCAGTGCTGGAACAGCTCCTTGAGCCGCTTCACCGAGGACTTCTCCGTCCAATCGCGGTGGCCGCGCGCCTTCCAGGATTTCCGGACGGCATCAGGCACGAGCGTGAGCGCGGCGTCGAACAGGCCGTCGTCCCGGTGCTGGGCGTGCACCTGCCGCTGGCCGATCGTGGCCAGGAAGGCGGGGCTGAACGGCTGTCCGGTAGCTTTTCCGGTTTCCGTGTCGAGAAGCCAGCGCGCATGCGCCGCCGTCAGACGCTCGGCGATCAGCTCCGGCGTCCACTTCGTCCATGTCGGCACGTCGTGCTATTCCTCCTTGTCCGCGAACAGCGAACCCTGTTTGACTATCACGCGGGAGACGACTTGTCCAGCCGCGAGGGTCGTCTTCAGTTCGGTGCCTGCAGGGACGCGGGCATCGCGCAAAATCTTGCCGTTCGGCAGCCGCGTGATCGAGTAGCCGCGCTTGAGCACGGCGTTGGGATCAAGGGAGTGGAGCAGTCGCTCCAGCGCCGTGACGCGTTGGTTGCGGCCGCGAACCACGTCCTCAAAACGCGCGCCCGACAGCATGAAGGCATGAACGGCGTCCGCAACCCCGCGCGCTTCGCGGCGCACCGCGGTCTCCATGCGGTCCACGGCCTGCGCCAGACGGCGATTGCCGGCGCTGACTGTGCGTTCCAGGGCGCTGTGCATGATGCGTGGCTGGACCGCGAGCGCGTACAACGCTTCACGGCGGTCGGGCACGAGCCGCTCCGCCGCGTTCGACGGCGTCGAGGCGCGCACATCGGCCACGTAGTCGGCGATCGTTTCATCGCGTTCGTGCCCGACGCCGACCACGACTGGAATCTTCGAGGAGAAAATCGCGCGGGCCACGGCTTCATCATTGAAGGCGGCGAGGTCTTCCATGGCGCCGCCGCCGCGCGTCAGCACCAACACGTCGAACTCATCGGCATGCGTATTGAACCAGCGGAAGGCACCGACGATCTCAGACACCGCGTCGCGCCCTTGCACGGCAACGTCCGCAAGTTTGATATTCAGCCCGCCCCAACGATTGTTCAAAATGCGCAAAAAGTCCGTGTACGCGGCAGCCTCGCCGGACGTGATCAAGCCGATGCGTTCCGGATAGCGCGGAAGCGGCCGTTTGCGCTCCGGCGCGAACAATCCTTCTTCGGCGAGCTTCTTCTTCATCAGCTCAAATGCCCGTTTGAGTGCGCCTTCGCCGACGAGTTCCAGCTGCGTGACGTTGATCGAAAATTTTCCACTGCGTTGATAAATCTTTGGAAAGCCGGAAACGCGCACCTTCATCCCCTCTTCGACCAGCACCTTCAACACGAAGGTCATCGCAAAACAATCGATGACGCCCTCCGCATCCTTCAGCTTGAACCAGGCGAACTTGCCCTGCGATACCTTGAACTCGGCAATCTCGCCTTCGATCGCCATCTGCTGCTCATTCATGAATGAGCGCACCGCGTCGTTGAAATACGCGATGAATTCGGAAACCTGGAAGATGTGCATTACAATCGGTGTTTCAACTTACGTTTCTTCGTTTTTAGATACCGTTCGTTGTAACGGTTGGGGCGGATAATGAGTGATTGTCGTCGCACCGTGATGCCGGCAGTGCGCAGATCCATGATCTTCTGCGGGTTGTTGGTGAGCAGCGTCACGGATTTTACACGCAGCTCTTTCAGCATATCAGCGGCAACGGTGAAGTGCCGCGCATCCACCGGCAACCCCAACTGGTGGTTGGCTTCGATGGTATCAAAACCCTCGTCCTGCAAGTTGTACGCACGGATCTTGTTCGCAAGTCCGATGCCGCGTCCCTCCTGGCGCAGATAGAGCACGACGCCCTCCCCTTTCTTCTCGATCATGGCCAACGACTTTTGCAGCTGGTCATAGCAATCGCAGCGCTTCGAACCGAAGACGTCGCCGGTCATGCATTCGCTTTTCATGCGCACCAGCACGTCCTTCTTGCCGGACGGCTTGCCTTTGACGAGGACGAGATGCTCGTTTTTCGTCTTCAGTTCGACCCAAACCGCGACGCGGAAGGCATGGAATCGCGTCGGCAAATTGGCCCATTCGGTGAAACCAGTGGTGATCGGATGCGGCTGGCCGTTGTGATGGGGATTCATGCTGGGCATATCGTGTAGGGGCGTATCGCAATACGCCCCTACACGGTATTACACGACGTCATACCAAACAACCGTCATGTTACCGAGCGCCTCCTGTTTTTTCACGCGCAGTTTTGGTCGGCGGTCTTCCGGGAATCCCATGCCGTCCACGAGTGTCGGGCTTTGTACGCCGCCGATGATCACCGGAGCAATTGCTATCCGCATTTCATCCACGAGTCCGACGGCGAGCATCGCGGCGTTCAGCGTTCCGCCGCCTTCAAGCAGTACGCGACGGATACCATGCTGCGCACTCAAAACCCGCATGGCTTCCGCAAGATCAACGCGCGGACCCGGCGTGACATAGACGCTGGCAATACGCTGCAGTTTGCCGAGGTCCGTAACTGGCGTCTTGAACGTGGTGAAGATGATTTTCTCGCCCGTGCCCATGGTCAGGAAACGGGAACGCGGACTGATCTTGGCGATGTCGGCGATGGCGACCTTCGCCGGCTGTGCTGGCAGACCGCGATGTTCGCGTTCGCGCTGCAACGCAGAAGACCGGACCACGAGCCGCGGATCGTCATGCACGAGCGTGGTACCGCCGATCAGAATGGCATCATTTTCTGCGCGCAGACGATCTACGACCGCAGCATCCTGGGCGTTCGAAAATTGTACGGAGGTATGGCGCGGCGAACCGATCTTGCCATCCACGGACATCGCCGTTTTCATGAGTACGTGCGGCCGGCGGTTCTGAAAACGCTCAGCAATACGACGTGCGTAGCGGGTATACAGCGATGCGAGCCCAGCGACGCTCCCCTGCTCCACGCGGATGCCGGCGGCGCGCAATGTTTCCCATCCGCGAATACGCGGATGCGGATCACGGATGCCGAACACGACGCGGTTGATGCCGGCGTGAATAAGCACGTGACTGCAGGAGCCGGTGTGCTTTCCCGGAAACCACGTGCACGACTCGAGCGTCATGTACACCGTGGCGCCAGCTGCCCGTCGTCCTGCCTGCACGAGCGCTTTTATTTCAGCGTGCTGCGAACTGCCCGGCGTGAACGTACCACGGCCGATGATACGGCCGTCACGCACCACCACGGCGCCTGCGGGAGCGCCGTGTGGAATCCGCGCGACGTACGGCCGTGCCAAACGCACGGCTTCCGCCAGATATGTTTTGTCCTCCCTAGTCATGCATGTCAGGCGTGATGCATCACGCCCCTACGACAATATTATTTCTTGAGCGCTCCGCCCCATTCCACGACCGTGAATCCGGTGCGTTCGATCTTCGGGAGCGCGAGCGGTTTCACAGAAATCGGCGCCTCAAGACCGCGGTATTCCATGAAGACGCGGTACACCTTGTCCGGTCGCGGGCTGATCATGAGCGGCGCGTCGCGATCGAAGTCGGCCTGCGGCACGAAGGTGATGAAGGTGTAGGGCATCTTCGGCAGACGCGGCACCCAGAACTCGCGGAACTCGGCGCTCTCACGTTCGGTGAAGCCGATAGTCGCGAGCGTGTTGGTCAGCCAGGCGTCCGCCTCAGCCGTTTTTACGACGAACCCTTGTTTCGGCGTTTGATATCCGACGCCGGTCCCTTCCCAAAACAGGTTCGGATACGTTTTGCCGTCCGCCGCGTTCACGACATAACCGTCCGGACGCGCCGTGACCTTCCACCCGGTTGTTCCGTGCGGCGGTTCGGAAACGGTCATATTTCCCTTGAGGCCGACGCGAACCGAGACCGACATTTCTTTTTCCGGGTAGAGGTAGATAACTGGCTTACCGCATTCCACGGCCGGCAAGGTATCCAGCCGGGTGAAACGGACCCAGCGATTGAACGGGTCCTTCCAGTAGAACAGCGGACGCCCGGCGACGAAGGCCTCGAACGTCAGCGGCGTTTCCCCCTGGGGGACGTAGGCCGTGGCCGTCTCGTAGAGTTTCCGGTATTCGACATCCTGGTTGTCCTTGAGCACGTAGACCGTGTCGCCGGTCCGCGTCCGCCCGGCGGCAACCAGGCGCTCCGCCGGCCGTACGAACGATTCGGCCCGCACCGCCGTGGCGTTGGTCGCCCCGCAGCCGCCGATGTCGGTCCAGGAGTAGTCGATGGCGTTCTGTGTTCCGTCGTTCCAGGAAATTTCCGGGATGCGCTCGTCGCGCACGAACGGGATGCGGAATCGGAAGGAACGTACTCGGTTATCTGGGAGGCGGAGATAAAATGCGTTGGTTACGCTGAACCCTCCCTCGGGGTCAAATGTCGGCGGAGTCGTGTACACGGCCCCATATTGCGGATGCTGGTCGACTACCACAAGCTCCTGATCGGTGAACCAAGACTCAACACGGCCGAAGAATGAAGTCCCGAATTCACGGAATGTCAGCCCTCGAAAGGTAAACTCACTTGGCCGAATGAGATCAGGGATCTCGACCTGAGGCAGCTCCTTGTCAAACAATGGTACCTCCGCAGCCGCAACGGTATCTGAATGCCGTGTGAGGAGGGAGACCTGCCCGGCCAGATCGACCAAGACACGATACTCGCCGATGGAGCAGCCCATCTCTGCCGCGCAATATCCGGTCATTACCATGTAGACAACTTGCCCGGCATACGCGCCGCCGTCGACGGTTCCCAGTTTCCAAGCTCCCGACGCGCCTGCCACCTCGGTACCCACGGCCGACTGGAACGTGCTGTACCGCTCGGGGGAAAACACCGCATACACATCTCTGCGAACCGGCTGCTCCAACCAACTCACTGAGAGGCGTTCCGACGTGGAATCCTGCCGAATGGAACTCACGTTCACCGTGTAGTTCGAGACCTCCTCCGTCCCGTCCGAAAATCGCAAACGGATGGCAAAACTGTTTTCGCCGAGACGGAAGGAACCGGGAAGCGACACCGTCCAATCTCTGAATCCGGATTCCGTCACGACACCGAGTTCAGCCAATACACTCGCGCCGTCTGGAGCATCCACTACAACGGAAACAACTGATCGGTCATAAATCTGTCCAGCAAGAGATTGCGGCGGCGATGACAGATTCTGTTCAATAGAGAAACTAAGCGCTCCGGAGCGTGATGCCGGAATGTTCACGATCGGGACGCTCGTCGAGATGTTCCCGCTCGGCAGCTCGGTCGCTGTAGGCACCGCATCAGGACGCCCGAAGGTGAAAATGATAACGACTGTTGCAAGTAACACGAGCAGCAGACCGATCACAATCAGATACACATTCTGATCAATGCCCCGATTTTTCAACACCATACAGTGGCGGTTAAAATGTCCACTCGATTATACCCGTTTTTGCCTGTTCGCGCAGGACGTCCGGAAGGTCGGACCGTTCGGCAAATGCGGTGAGCAGCGCGCGGTCGTCGTCGCCATTCGCAAGCCGCGGCTGGCTCTTTTCGGAGATCATCGGAAAAAGATATGCCGTCATCCCCTTCTCCCCGACGACAAGCCCGAGCGCCAGCCCGCGCTGCGTCTCCTTGGACCAATCTTGATCAAATACGAAATTGCCGAGCGACCAAAAGATCGGCTTCCCCTGCGAGAGTTCCATCCCCTGCATGACGTGCGGATGCGAACCAATAACCGCATCCGCTCCCCACTCCACGAACTTCCTGCCGAGCGCGATCTGCGCCGTTGTCGGCCGCGGCTTGTACTCGGCGCCCCAGTGCACCTGGACGAGCACGACGTCGGAGGCAGCCGTGGCGGCGCGCACCGCGGCTTCAGCGGCCTTCTCATCGAGCGCGTTGTCCGTGACGTTGTAGCAGAGTACGGCGACCTTCTGGTCGCGCACGGTCGTCGTCCATGGCGCGCCGTTGTCGCGGACCTGGTGGCCGCAGCCGCTGATCCCGGCTTCTTTGAGTGCGACCTGTGTCTCGTCATATCCGCCGGTACTCTGATCCAGACTGTGGTTGTTGGCGGTGCTGACGACGTCGAAACCGAGCGATGCCAGAAGTTTGGCAACGCCGCGGTCAAAAGCGAAGTCGATGGTTTTCTCCGGAGCGCGACGGTTGGAAATCGCGCCCTCCAGGTTTCCCGTGACGATATCCGCGCCGCGGAAAAAGCGATCCTCCGTTCCGCGGATCAGCGTGAACGGATATGCCTCGCCATATTTTGCCATGCGCTCGCGCACCGCGCGGTCGAACATCATGTCGCCGACCGCAAGCACGGTCACGAGCGGCTCTGGTTTGGCATCTGCAGGCGCGAACGCTGCAAGCAGCACGCTCGTTGTCTCCGGCAGGTCCGGCTGTGCCGCAAGCTGCGCTGAATTCTTGTTGCCGAGCACGGTCATGCCAAGCGCGCCGCGCCGCTGCATGAGGCGCAAGAACACCCGTAGCGACGGCGGCGAATCAATTTCCAAATCGTTCACAAGCGCGGGGTCGGCGTACGAAAGCGCAGCGCGGCTGGTGCGATCATGGAAGCGTGCGACGCGATCCGGCTGGTAGTGCGAAAAATCAACGGAAGCGATGACGAGCGTCCGTTCGTCGACCGGCAGCGCGTCGGCAAGCGCCGCCTCCTGCGCGTCGGTCAGGCGGCTGTTGACGAGCACCGGCATGACGGTCGCATCCGGAAAGCTCTTTTTCACGAACGGCACGAGCGTAGAAATTGAATGCTCCACGTCGAAGACCGCTTCGTCGTTCATGGCCGCGGTCTCCGGAAGCAACGCCGCAGCCGAATCCGGCATGAGCGTGCCATAGGGCGTTTTCCATGAAGCGCGTGACACGACGGCCGAAGCCCGTGCCCGTTCCAAGTGGTCCGGCCCGATGATGATGACGCGCGTCGGCGGCTCGAGAAACGCGGAGACCGCGCCGGCAATAAGCGGTGCGGCGAGTAAATAGTGCGGAAGGATCAATCCTTGTGTGCGCGCAGGGAGCGTCGCGGGAAGCGCCAGAGCATAGGCATGGTCATAGAACTCCGACGACAGAAAATAAGAGACGTGTTCGACGCTCGGTTCCGCGACGGCTACGACACGTGGCGCACGGGGCGCTGCACCATCAATGGGGATGTTTCCCTGCGCGGCAAAAAGGATCGTTGACGCGCCGATGGCGGCCGTGAGAACGACCGTAGTCAACGCATACCCACGCGGCACGGGATCGAACAACGGGTGGGCGTGCGCCATGATCACGCTTTCTTCAACGCGTCCTCGGTGTAGACGTTCCGCGCGTTCCACAAAATCCAACCTTCGGCGCCGCGTTTTTCGGCGGCATCGATCTGCTGACGCACCATGGCCGCGGTGTAGTCGGCGCCCATGTCAAAATCCTGGAGCCACGGTCGGACACCGCGAAAATCCGGACGGACCGCGTCGATGATCGTCTGCCCGTCGGCGAGCGCGTCGTCCACGACGATGCCGGGTGAGGCGGCGGGATTGGCAAGTCCAAGATGACCCGGTGGATAATGCGAGGGGTAGACCATCGGGGAAACGAAGTCGACGTACGGAAGGACAAGCGCCAGCCGCTGACCGATGCCAAGATCGTATCCATCGTCGACGCGGAACGTGTACCCGAAGAGATCTGCGGACAACGGAATCTCCTGCCCGTGTAAGCGGTCACCCATGTAAGCAAAAAAACGCTCCATGACCTTCGACTTCGGTTCTACGCCATCCCATGCCGGATACACGATCGTGGAGATGTCGCCGTCAGAGGCAAAACGCACGTAGTCGAACTGGATTTCGTCGAAGCCGGCGGCGTGCGCTTCTTCTGCAAGTACGGCGTTATACTCCCAGACACCCTTCGCGGCCGGGTCAAGCCAGCGGATCCCGCGCCGGTCATGCCAGAGTCCCCCGCCGCGCGTGTGCATGGCGAACTCCGGGTGGCGATCCGCAAACCAGGAATCCTGGAAGGTTGAGACGCGCGCAATCAGATAGAGCCCGTGCGCGTGCGCGTCAGCGGCAACCGCGGCAAGATCCGGAATCGTCGACGTGTCGCGGCTCACGCCCGCGTAGTCCGGATGTGCGATGCGGAATCCCGGCGCGCCATTGTCATCCTTGAGGTCGACGACGAAGGCATTGATTTCGGTGCGATCAGCAAGCGCCAACATCTCCTGGTACTTCTGTCCTTTCACGCTGGAAGTGGTCAGGTAAATTGCTTTGACACGTTCGGGTGTGACGGCGTGAAGCGTATCCTTCGTGTCGCGTTCCCGTTCCACGATCGCGTCGGAAATCGGAGAGATCGTCGTGTTTGGTCTAGAACGTAAAAAGATGACGACAAGCGCGCACACCGCAATGAGCATGACCAAGGCCACGAACGCAGACAATCCAGGGTAGTAACGTGGGCGTGCCATATCCTTTCGAACCATCAAGTTATGTTAGACAACCGAAAGGACGAGTCAGCCGAGGAAAAAGAGATGCGCCAAAAGACCGAGGAGCGTCGCGTATCCTGCCGTGGACATGAGCAGCTCCAACCAAACTGCGCCGCCCTCGCGCCGTCCAAACACGCCAAGGCCGACCATCGGCAGCAGGATGCCGCCGAGCACGACGTAATAGCCGAGCGCGTAAAACGTCAGCGACGCCGGGCTCCATGGCAGTCCGGGCAGGCGGTTCGCCAGCAAGACATAGACGCCGCCGAACAGCGTGCTCATGAGGAGGTGGACGGCAACCGACCACCACAGCACCGCCTCCGGAGACAGCCGAGCACCCCAGAACGTCTTCACGTCCATGAGGATTGGGAGGTTGCGGCCGTGGTGGATCGTTTCGGTGACGAACGCCGGCATCGCCAAAACAAGACCGATCACGAACCCCGAAAACATCGCCTCGAAAATGGACATATCAGAGCCATGATATCGCATGCCCATCAAACAAAATAGGGCGGGGAAAACCCGCCCCTTCCCCGACCATTACCAGTTCGGATGCACGACGATCATGACTTTCCGGCCGTGCTCCGTGTCGCCGTCGTTCCAGTCGTGCGCGGCGTTCAGAATCGTGGAAATCGGGTAGACGTAGTCGGCGCCTTTGCGGGTGCCCGGATCGTCGGTGATGAAGGTGTTCGCCGTGTACCCCTTCACCACGAGCATGTGGTAGACCGGGCCGCCATTCTTGAAGTTCGGATTGTTCAGCGCCTTGCCGTATGCCGGAACGATCACGGGCCGGCCGGCGGCAATCTCGCTCTTGATGCGTGCCGCGGTGACCTCTTCCGTCACGACGACCGTTGTGTAGCCAAAGTACTCGCGGATCGTCGTTGCCGTTTCCTCGGCCGTGGTATTGAGGTTATACCCGTACCGCGTGTTCTCCCAAGCGAATATCTTGTCCAATTCGTCCTTCGATTCCTGTTGCGAGTCGAAGACTTGCTTGCTGTAGTAGTAATGAACCATCAGTGCGGAGGCTTCTTCGCAGCCATCCTCGTACGAACCGGTCCAGTTGGCGAAGGGTGCCTGCACCGTCCAGGGAACAGCAAGATTGTAGGCGGCGGGTTGTGCCACCGGCGCGGGAGCGACGTTGACGTTCGCGTTCACGACCGGCGCGTTGATATTCGTGTTCGCTGCCGGAGCATTCGTGTTGACGTTCTTCGGCGGGGGCGGAGCGACGTTGACGTTCTTTGGCGTCGTCGGCGCAGGTGCCGGTGCGGAAGCGGCGTTCACATTGGCCGATTCGTACGGCACCGCAGCCGGGAGATCCGGCTTGCGCGCCTCGGCGATGGTGTCGCGAATCTGACCGCGCATGGCATAGCCGAAACCGCCGAGCACAACGAGGAGCACGGCGGTCGACGCGATGATGACGTATCCGCGTTTCATAACGCAAAAATAGCAGAACGATTTGAAAAAATCAATGGCGTAGGGGTAGGCCTTGCGCCTACCCAGGTGCTTGCTGGGGTACCCGCACCAGCCAAGACACCCGTTGCACCCGCCTGGGCACCCGCAAGGGGTGCCCCTACCGGATGTCCTCAACGATTACTTTCGTCATCGTATCTCCCGCGCGAAGCTTCTGCACGACGTCGAGACCCACGGTCACCTTGCCGAAGATCGTATAATTCTTGGGAAGCGGCGTGTCCTTCAGCATGATGAAGAATTGAGATCCATTGGTATTCGGACCGGCGTTGGCCATGGCCACGGTTCCTTCTAAGTAGTCGCGCGTCACCGGTTCATCGCGAAACTTCCACCCCGGCCCGCCGGTGCCGATACCATCCGGGTCGCCGCCCTGGATGACGAAGCCTGGCTCGTAGCGATGAAAGGTCAGACCGTCGTAGAACTTGTGGCTGGTCAGCCAGACGAAATTCGATGTCGCGATGGGTGCTTCGTCGGCGAAGAGCGAGAAGACGATCTCACCCTTATTGGTCTGCATGCGGATTTGTTTTCCCTGACGTTCCGCTGCGGGAAGAACGCCGGGAAATAGCGGAACTTTAGAAGAGGAAGGAGTCACAG
>JBBUJK010000018.1:0-31494 GCA_038054875.1 Patescibacteria group bacterium | reverse complement strand
TGCTCGGTACGGCCCGCTACGAATATAAACGCCGCATGACTTACAAGGTTCCGGTGGAGCCGATGGTCAAGGACGTCGAACTGCTCGGGACGACATTTGAAGCGCAGGCAAAGACGATCGGTCTCGACGGCGTGGAGCACTGCATCGAGGAGTACCGCGAAGAGAAGTTGATCGACGCGCAGACCGACCAACCGGGCGCATTTTCCACATACCTGTCCCGCGCCAGCCGGCAGATCGAAACGACCGAGGAACTGACCAAGGACGGCACGCCGATCGTGGCGCTCGCGGCCAAGCCCGCCTTTCTGGTGCGCACGGTCGTGAACGCGCTGATCAAGCCCATCAAAGCGGATCAGATTCTCGACGAGCAGATCGCGATTGCCGAACTCGCCCTGTACTTCATCCCGATCTATACCTTCGAATTCCACTGGAAGCCCAAGGATAAACGCGTCACCGTCTCCTTTGACGGCGCAACCGGTGAAGCGCGCGCCCAGGCCAACAAGATCGCGGAACGCCTGCGCGGTTCATTCACGAACGACGAGATGTTCGAGTTCGGCAAAGAGGTGGCCAACTTCGTCCCGGGCGGGGGATTGGCCATGATGGCCGGCAAGAAGGCCTTTGATCTCTACAAGAAAAAGTAGCAATCAAGCGACGGCGATGATCTCGACCATCGTCTTTTTGTCGTCCGCTTCGCGTGTCACTGTATCGCCGGCGCGTTTACCTATCAGCAGCTGACCGAGCGGGGAGAGGTGGGAGATGCGGCCGCGGGCGGGGTCGGCTTCCTGTGAGCCGACGATCTGGTAGGTTTTTTCCTGCCCGTTCATGCGGATCGTCACTGTCGCGCCGACGCGGACCACACCGCCGGCTCCCGCATCCTCGTCAATCACTACGGCGCGCTTCAGTCGTTCCTTAATGGATTCAATGCGGCTGTTGATGCGGCGGAGCTGAAACTTCGCCTCTTGGTAGGCGGCGTTCTCGGAGAGGTCGCCCATTTCCTTGTATCGGGCAACGTCCTCTGCTGCTTTGGGCCGCTCCTTCTCCGATCGTACCAGATCGTCCTTAAGCCGGGCGATGGCCGCCGCGGTCAAATAGGTGTCCACATCGCTGGGACGTTGATACTTCTTATGTTCTTCCGAACGCCGGTGGGGGACTTGCATACGTCCACATGGTAGCGGTATACGGGATTTGCTACCATATTCGCGTATGCCCCACATCCAGATTATCTTGGCCAGCACACGGGAAGGGCGCGTCGGTGACAAGATTGCCGGATGGGTCGCGGAAAAAGCAAAAACACGGAACGACTTCACATCCGAGCTTATTGATCTGCGCGACTGGCCGCTGCCGTTTTTTAACGATCCGAAGTCTCCAATGCGGGGGGAGTATTCCTACGGCTACACGCGGAAGTGGTCAGAAAAGGTGAGTCAGGCGCAGGGATATATCATCGTGACCTGCGAATACAACCACGGCTATCCCGGCGTGCTTAAGAACGCGTTGGACCATCTCTATAAAGAATGGAACGGGAAGCCGGTTGCGTTCGTCAGTTACGGAGGCGTCGCGGCCGGGACGCGCGCCGTGGAGCAGCTGCGTCAGGTCTGTGCTGAACTGCGCATGATCAACGTGCATGACGAAGTGAACATTCCGTTCATTTGGAACGCGTTCGATGCCGACGGAAAACTCGTGGAGGAAAAGGCGTATGCGGAAAAACTGGAGAAGCTATTCGTTGAGCTTACGGACAAACTAAAATGTTTGGGCTGATATGCAACGATTCGAGATCAACGAAACGCCGGCCGGCCTGCGCCTCACGGCAATCGGCTCGACACGTGCCGGTCTGGCAATCGCTTCGATCATGGGGCTGTTTTCGATTCAGCATCCTTCCGAGGTGACCTCGGAAGCATCTGCGCAGGAGCATGAACGGCTGTTCGCGCTGAGCGGGGCAAATTTCGGTGAACTGCTTGGGAAGCTTCTGAGCGGCGCGCTCGTCGAGTCCGTGAAAAATGGTGAAACGTATAACCATTTCCGTTTTGACCTGATCACGGATCGCGAAGCCAAGGGCGCGTACGTCGGCCGCGTCGCGGCACTTGCCACGCCGATCAAAGGCGTCCGTGTGGCCGAGGGGAGCGTCACCAAGCGCGAGGATGGCACCTGGGGTGCGGAGCTGATCATTGACGAGTGAGCGTTTTTTGTATAAACTTAATGAGATCACGTAACCGATTTTTATATGATGGGATGGTGGGGGAACATGATGGGGTATGGCGTAGGCCCGGGCGGATTTCTCTTCGTCGGCATGTTCGGCTGGTTATGTGCGATCGTCTGGATGATCAACTCGATTCTGATCATGCTCGTGCTGATCAAGATCTACGAGCGGCTGAGCAATGAGCGACCCAGCAGGAAGAAATAGCGCCAGAAACGCAAAACCCCCGCCAATGGCGGGGGTTTTGACTACCAGGGCAGACAAGCACATCCGGTACAAACCTTGATCGAAACGAAGTTGAAGGCGAAACAATGTAGCTTTTTCCTTTTCTGTCGTTCTTCAGGTAAGAGAGGATACTATCACACTTCCGCCTTTTTGTCAAGCCTGCCCTAAACGGGAGTCGAAGGGCCTACTGCGTTACCATGGTAACCGCCGCGGCGCGTTCGCGCAGCGCTTGGCGAATGTTTCGGAGTTTGAGGACGTAGTTCATGGTCTCCAGTTTGAGGCGGGAACGCGTCCGTATGATGTACCGTTCTTTGAGATCCATATTCTCCTCCCAGACCTGCATGGCTTTTGCAACGATCGTATAACCGCCATTGTAAGAAGCCGCCAGATATTCGTGGACGAGATCGCGTTGCGCGTCGTAGTTCGCGACGGTCGTCTGCGGCAGGCGCGAGTGGATGTAGTCGAGGTAGGCGACCTGGGCACGGATAGCGTTGCCCGGGTCTGACAAGCCGGCATTAAAGTCCGGATTGAGTTTGAGTTCCGGTTTGCTGGCGACGAATTTGTACGTCGATGACATAAACTGCGCCAAGCCAAAGGCACCAGCAGAAGAGCGGGAGAAGTTGTAGGAAGACGATTCGTTTGCGGCAAGCACTACGTAGAATGCGTCGAGACTTTCGCGTGGAAACTTTTTCACCGTATTCGTATCCAGGTGTTCGATGGCGAGGATTGCGGTGATGAGTTCCTTATCCACGCTATCGGCCATAAGTGCACCGTCGAAGGCCAGAGAGGCGACGCTATTTTCACGCAGAACATTGTACGCGCCGTTGATTTGTTCCTTGAGCCAGCGCTCGCCATAGGCGGCCATCTCCGGCGTGTTGAGGCCGGCGGAGTAAGGAACGTACGCCACTTCGCTGATTTCGTACTTCGGCGCGGCCTTTGTGCCGACGCTCTTGTAGATCGGATACCGGACGCCGACGACAATTTCGCCGTCATCGCCCAATACGCGGTAGGTTGAATTGACGCCGTTCGTGCGCAGAACCTGAACATTGCGGGAGCTGTCCGCTAGTGTCAGGGATGTTCCGCGCTTATGTGCGTCCACGTAGCGGAGCACATCTGTTTTTGGATTCCAAATTGCCAAGGTGATATCGCGCGCATCGGCTTCTTCCACGGCGTACCGCGGTTCGGCCGGAGCCGTCGCGGTAATGCGCGATTGCAATTCGCTGCGGGCATGTTCAATTGCCGCCTTGAGCGGGAAGAGAATCGGTGTGGTGCTCGTGGTTGTTTCGGGCGTGCTCGTGGCGATCGGCGCCATGCCGGGCACGAGGGAGGCGAGTGCTTCAAGCGTCGGCGCGCGGTTATGCGAAACCGGGTGGAAATACGCACCATCCGCCATCCGAAAAACACCAGGGGGTAGTAGTAGGGGCGGGGTTATCCCGCCCTCTACCAGCGCTTGAGCATGCACCGGCAGAGCGCCCGTGAGGACGGCGGCGCACAGCGTAGGGACGAGGAAATACCAGCGTTTCATCAAAGAAAGTGTAGCACAACGAGCGACGATGGGTCCACAGTTATGGACGTTTCGAAGGATACGTTTCCAAGTTTCCCGCTATGCGTTCTACCGGATCGGCCGGACGCAGCTGTGCGCGCTGACGCGATGTCAGCAGGGGAAGGTGTTGGACGTCGGCAAGATATTCCGGAACGAACCAGACGTCTTCGGCGGATGATACCCAGTTCCGTCGGTCGAACCGCGTCAGATCGACGGGGTTGATGTACGAGCGCAATGTTTTGCGTCCCGCCGCATCAACGTATTCGTGAAAGTACGAAAGGACGAGTTCGCGGATGGTCCGATACACCGGATCGCGCCAGCGCAGCACGGCATGATTCGTCTTGGAGATCGCGCCCCAGTGGCCGCGCTCGCGGAACACTGTGATCACGTGGTCGTCGTCGTGCGGTGCGCTCTCGAGATCCACAATAAGTGGCGCGCGTCCCTGCATGCGGAGCGCGGCGGCGGCGAGCATGGCGCCCTCCATGCAAAACGCGGCGCCTTCACGCAAAACCTGACGCGGAGATCGGCAGCGCTGCGGATGTTCGCCGAACGGCATGGGAATCACTTCGAGAAAATCCTGCACCTTGCGGGGCGTGTTGAGCGCTGCAAGCAGTCGCGATTCCTGTGTGGTGAGTCCGTAGGCCATGCGCGTTTATGCGTCCATTACTGTATCATGTGCACATGCAGTTTCGCATCAGCTACGGCATCGTCTTCAGCATCTTCGGCATGATGATCATTGCTGCGGCATTGGCGTTGTGGTTTGGCATGTTTCGTGCCGCTCCGCAGGAGCTTGCGGAAACGCCGCATGCCGTGATCACCGAAGTACGCGGGAACGTCGAGATCACCCGTGCCGGGACGGTGAAAGAGGTCACGTCCGGCATGGAGGTGTTGTCCGGCGATGTGCTGACAACAGCCGAAGCCAGCGCTGCGGCCGTGACGTTTTTTGAAAGTTCGCGCGTCGCTCTCGATGCCAACAGCAGCCTGCGCATCGACGAGGCCATGATTGACGCAGCAGCGCCGCAACGGCAGAACGTCATATTGACGCTCACGAGCGGTCGCGTCTGGTCACGGATACTGAAATTGCTCGATGCGGAGTCGTCCTATGGCGTGGCATACAACGGCGTGGTATCCGGCGTGCGCGGCACGGCGTTCGTTGTCACGGGGAAAGACATGACCGCCGTGATCGACGTGTTTGATGGGATCATCGGCGTATCCGGGAAAACCTTCGGAAATATTTCTGAAGGATTCAGTGCGACAATCAACACGGCGCAACCGCCCGCGACCGTGAACGAGGTCCTCTCTCCGATGTCGGACGTGATCCGCAACGACTCGTGGATCCAGGAACAGCTCGATGACGATGCGGTCTTTTCCAAGCATGTCATCGACATACGTAACGCGTTGGGTGTTGTTGACGCCGTTGCCGAGTACAGAGAGGTGCAGAAGGCGGCAGACTCCGGCGTGCTGCGCGACCCCGGCGTCGACTACAGCGATTATGAGCGACTGACCGTACTGTCACCGTCGCAGCAGTATGTGCTTTTCGCTGCGACACCGTTGCAATTACAGGCATTGGCGCACTTTACGCGGACAAAAGGTGAAGAAACGCGCGATGTCACCAAACTGGCGACGTGGACTGTCTCCCATCCGGACCGCGCCACCGTTCAAAACGGCGTCGTCACGCTTGTGCCCTTCGTCTCTGGAATGACGAGCAACGATGCTAACAGCGCGCCGTTGAACGTCACACCAGGTGTTGCGGACAACACGGTTGAAATCGTGGCCCGCTGGCACGACGGCACGCATGAACACTCGGCTGCGGTCACCGTGCTGCTCGCAAACTAAGGAACAGATCTGACACGTTCACGCCTGTGACGCCCGTGATGATGGCGTCGCCGGTTTTTGCAAAGAAGGGAAACGTATTATTGCGGGCAAGATATGTTGCGCTGGAAAGATGCCGGTGGGTCGCATGTGCGCGCGTCACGGCATCGGCAATGGCGCCGGCATGCAGTGAGTTGTCGATGCCGTCCGAGGCGCAAGCCAGGACGAGCCCGTCGTCGGGCACTGCTGCGAGCGCGCCAAGTGCGGCTTCCTGGTTGCGGCCGCCGTGGCCGGTCCCGCGTAATGTGACAGTGGTTTCACCCGCCGCAATTAACGCTTCGCCAGGCCGAGACATATGAGCAAGCATGTGGCCGACCTCGCGCGCTTCGCCGGTCAACTCCGTGGAAAAGATGCGTGCCTGGTATCCGCGCCGCTGCGCTTCATCGCGCATGGCTTTGGCGGCCAGTGCATTGCTGACAATAAGGACGTTCGAGACGTGGCGAAAAAACATCGAATCCTTTGGTGTTTCAATGATGTCGCAATGGGGGAGACGACAGGCCTTCAAAATGTGGTATTTGGCGAGCACGCGCCGCGCGTCTGCCACGGTTGTGGTATCCAAGTACGTCGGGCCGGACGCGACCATGGACAGATCATCTCCAGGAACGTCGGAGAAGATGAGGCCGAGCACCGTGGCGGGGTAGGCGAGCCGCGCGAGTTGACCGCCTTGGATTTCAGACAGATGTTTGCGAACCGTATTCAACTCCTGGATGGTCGCGCCTTTCGCCATCAACACGCGCGTGATCGCGGACACATCGTCGCATTTGAGTTTATGTGGCCAGCACAAGAGCGCGGAACCGCCGCCGGATACGACGACGATCATGAGGTCGCGCGAATCCACATGTTTGAGCAGCCCCATGATTTCTCCCGTGGCCTGCATGTTCGGCAACGACGGAAACGGATGCGACCCGGCGATGCTCTTGATGAGACGGGTGCGGACATGTTGGACGTCGAGCGCGATGCCGCCGGTGAGATGCGGTCCCAGTATCCGCTCCAAGGCGAGTGCCGACTGCGCCGCGGCTTTGCCGATGCCGATGACGTAGACGTGATGATAGCGGTCGAGGTGGAAACGCCTGCTGCCGACGCGCAGCACGTTGCCATCGCGACGCATCGCGCGTCGCAGCGCTTCGCCGGTATTCACACCGCGGATGCCGGCCTCGAGAATCGCCAGTGCATCCCGACGCAGGGGAGTGCTCGCCAGTTTTTTCAGATTTTTGACGATGTGTGTGGACATACGGGTGCGGGTCAGAGTCAGGATCGTGGCTCAGACGTGATTGTCGCATGCGCCGAAGGTCAGTACAACTTGCATAATTTCATGAGGTGGGGTGATGTGGCTGCAGGGGGAGGTGTTCCATGACAACGTCGCGATCCAGCGGACAGGTGATGATTCACAACGTGATTCAACAGACGAACGCGGAGTGGGACGGGCATTTCGCCATCGGCTCCGTGCACAGTCGCAGTTGGATCAGCGAGAAGCTGATTTTGGCAAAGGCATCGCACTTGGCCAATCTTTGCCGGTATTTGGCAACGCAGGTGCTGGCAAGCGGTTGCGGCACGCCGGATGCGGTCATCGGACTGGCGCCGGACGGCATCGCGCTGGCGCAGGGCGTCGGCGCGCCGCTGGCAACGCACTTCACGGATGAGGCGGTGGCCAATCGGTTCGTCAGCCTCTATATGGACGAACGGTACACCCTTCCGTCGGAGTACAAGGCGATGCTCCGTGGACGCAACGTGGTTGTCGTTCAGAGCGTGATCTATACCGGCAAGGTCACTGCGCGCCTCATGGACGTCGTACGCAGCCACGGTGGCACAGTCGTCACCGTCGCGGCGCTCATCACGCGCGGACGGGACACGCGCCAGACAATCGGGAACGTCCCGGTCATCGCACTGTACGATTATTCGGCGGAAGACTGGCCGGAGGCAGACTGCCCGCTCTGCAAAGAGGGTATCGTGCCGCCGACGGATCTGACGACGAAGCGCGCACCGGGATAGACGCCACGAGGCGTCTCTTTTTTTGTGATAGAATGCATGCATGAACTACGCCACGCGTCGGGCGGTCATGTTCACGATCGCCGCGTTTGCTCTGGCTACAACTGCCTGGGGCGTTTTGACGTTGTGGCAGCGCATGCGCACACCTGCCCTGAGCCGGATCGAAGGGTCCGCCGAGGATTCCGCGACAACGAGCACATTACCGGTGATTGAACCGTCTGAATTAAAAGGGATGGTCACCAGCTCGGTTGGACTCGTCATCCCTGCCGGATTTCAGCTCGTGGTATTCGCCGAGGGCATGAACACACCGCGGGATATGACGCTCGACGAGCGTGGCACATTGCTCGTGTCTGACACTGCTGCCGGGAGCGTGTTGGCGTTGCCGGACACAAACGGCGACGGACGCGCTGATGAGATCATCTCCGTGGTCTCCGGGCTGAAAAATCCGCATGGCATTGTCCAGGTTTGCCGACCGGATTGTTTTTTGTACGTGGCCGAAGAGAACGCGCTGCGTCGCTATGCCTATGATCCAGTCACACGTCATGTTTCCGATCCGGCCGTGCTCGCGAAGCTGTCCGGGGGCGGACTTCATGTCACGCGTTCGTTGTTGTATCTGACGCCGCCAGAAGGGGACCGTCTGCTGCTGTCCATCGGCTCAAGCTGTGACGTGTGTCGGGAGGAGAACAACCTTCGCGCCACTGTCCAGGAAGTGAATCTGAAGACCGGCGAGCTGACGCCATTTGCCGTTGGCCTGCGTAACAGCGTCTTTATGGCGCAGCATCCGGTCACCGGCGACATCTGGGCCACGGACATGGGTCGCGACGGACTCGGCGACGACCTGCCGCCAGACGAAGTGAATATTGTCACGCAAGGTCGCAATTACGGCTGGCCGATCTGTTACGGCAAAAATGTCCATGACGAAGAGTTCGACACGAACGTCTATATCCGCAACCCCTGCCAAGAACCGACCGAAGCCGCTTCACATATCGACCTTGATGCGCACGTTGCGCCGCTCGGCCTCGCGTTCGTTCCCGAAGAAGGCTGGCCCGAGGCCTGGTGGCACAACCTGCTCGTGGCGGAACACGGCACATCACAGGCCGATGTGCGCCGCGGATACCGTATTGCCCGCATGCCACTCGATCCTCAGGGGAATCCGGCGGGGGAGGCACAAGACTTCATCACCGGATTTTTACCGGAAAAGGACGGTGATCCGATTGGCCGGCCCGCTGATTTGCTGATCTTTCCTGGGGGGACGCTCTATTTTTCTGATGACACCGCAGGGAAGGTGTACCGCATGGCACGCGCCCCCTCTTGACCTCCCTCTTGCGCCCGTCGGTGTTTTCGTGTATGATAGCGACAAGTTATTATCAACAGGCAGTAACGCAAAGCAGTATGCCCAGCGGCAAGATCAAGACGCTCAAGAACGGCTTTGGATTCATCTCCCCGGACGACGGCGGGAAGGACCTCTTCTTCCACGCCACCGAACTCGCCGGTGTGGAGTTTGCCTCCCTCTCGGAAGGCATGCTGGTCGCCTACGAGACCATGGATTCTGAAAAGGGTCCTAAGGCGGTCCAGGTCCGCCCAGCATAAGCAGTCACGCGACTACCGACACCCCGCCCAAATGGGCGGGGTTTTCGTTGTTCGCATCGGTGGAGTTGTGTATACTACGCGTCGTCGTATGCGTCTGAATTGCTCCCCATGTCTACCCACGAGAAATCAAAGGACTGTTTGAATGTCTCCATCTCGGGGATGTCGTGTCAGGCCTGCGAAGTCAAAATTGAACGTGCACTTCGCGCCGTACCAGGCGTGACGAACGTCGACGTGAATGCCGCGAGCGGTCGCGCTCGCATTACCGCGGATGGCGCAGCGCCGTCGCTTACGGATCTGAATGCGGCCGTGGAACACCTCGGCTATCGCGTGCATGCACAGAACGTTTCCCCGGGTCCAGTCGAGGGGCGATCTTCGATCTGGCAGGCCGCTGGACTGTTCGCGCTCGTCTTGTTTCTCGGCTTCCTCTTCGGCAAGCTCGGTTGGTTGAACCTCGCTGGCAGCGTCTCCAATGCCGCGAGTTTCGGTTCTGTGTTTTTGGTTGGCCTGCTTGCCGCGAGCTCGTCCTGCATTGCCGTGTCCGGCGGATTAATGCTCTCCGGCGTCACGTCGTTTGCGACGCGTCACCCCAAAGCCTCCCGCGCGCGACTTCTGCAACCGGTCCTTCTGTTTGTTACCGGGCGTCTGGTCGGCTATGGCTTTTTCGGTGGACTCATTGGTTTGATCGGCCAAGCCATTGCGCCGCCGCCGCTCGTGACCGGTCTCATCACCGTTGTTGTGGCCGTGTTCATGCTCATCATGGGTTTGGACATGGTTGGTATCGCACCGTCGTGGCTGAAGCGGGTCCTGCCGCGCATGCCAAAAGCATTGGCACATCGTGTGTTGGATGCCGAAGGCAATCAACATCCCGTGATGCCGCTCCTGCTCGGCGCCGGTACATTCTTCCTGCCCTGCGGATTCACCCAATCGCTTCAGTTGTACGCGCTGACCACGGGGAGCTTCTTTGGCGGCGCTACCGCATTGTTTGCCTTCGCGCTCGGTACCGCACCGGCACTTATCGCGCTTGGTTGGGCGTCGTCGGCGCTCAAGGGCCGTGCCGGAAAGTTCTTCCTGCGTTTTTCCGGTGCGCTCGTTGCCGTGCTTGGCGTCTGGAATGTGCAGAATGGGTTGGCCGTTGCCGGCTATCCGATCGAGTTGCCAACATGGGGTGCGCAGACGAAAGAAGTCGTGTCCGGTCCGATGGACCGTGAAACAGCTCGTACAGTGAACATCCTCGTGAACAACGGCTATTCGCCACAGACATTTACGCTTGTCGCGGGCGTGCCGGCGACGCTGCGTCTGTCCGGAAAAACAGGCGGGTGTTTGAGCACGTTCATCATTCCTAAGCTTGGTATCAACAAAGTGCTGAAAACAGGCAGTGTCACGGAAATTGCGTTCACGCCGAAGGACCCCGGCCGTTATGCGTTCAGCTGCGGTATGGGCATGTACCGCGGCTCGTTTACGGTGATTTAAACCTGATATGGCAACAATAACCAAGACCTATCCCGTGCACGGCATGCATTGTGCGAGCTGCGTGCGGACGATTGAAACTGCGCTCGGTAAGGTGTCCGGCGTCACAAAGGCCAGCGTCAATCTGGCCGC
Source organism: Patescibacteria group bacterium (assembly GCA_038054875.1). Taxonomy (GTDB): domain Bacteria; phylum Patescibacteriota; class Patescibacteriia; order 2-12-FULL-57-11; family 2-12-FULL-57-11; genus SCUL01. The sequence goes on along the minus strand of JBBUJK010000018.1, from coordinate 20,491 downwards.
GGAAAAAGCGCAGGTCGTCTTCGACGAATCAGCCGTGAAACCCGAAACGCTGGCCAAAGCCGTGAAAGACGTCGGATATCACCTGGATGTTTCTGATTCCATGGGGGAGATGCATGCTCCGCCCGCACACGGGGAACATGGCGCCGGACGACCGGTCATGGGCGAACCAGGGCATGACCACGCCGCCATGCTGCGCGAGATGGAATCGAAAGACATGCAGCGCAAGGTCTGGACCGGCATCGTGTTGTCCGTGGTCATCATGATCGGGAGCTATCCGCAGTTCTTCCCGTTCCTGCCGGCCGCGCTCTCCAACGGATACGTTCTCCTGTTGCTGACGCTGCCGGTGCAGTTCTGGGTCGGCAGCTCGTTCTATGCAGGATTGAAGTTGCTCGTAAAGCACCGCCAGGCGGACATGAACACGCTGGTGTCCGTCGGCACGCTGGCGGCATTCGGTTACAGCGTCGCAGCCACGGTCGCACCGCAGTTCTTCACGCAAGGCGGCTTCGCGCCGGATCTCTACTACGACACTGCGGCCGTCATTGTCACGCTGATCCTGCTCGGACGCTATCTCGAGGCAAAGGCGCGACGCAAAGCAAATGATGCCATTCGTAAATTGCTTGGATTGCAGGTGAAAATTGCGCATCGCGTCACGGACGGCAAAGAAGAGGATATCCCCGTGGACGCCGTGCGCGTCGGTGATCTGTTGCGTGTGCGCCCGGGGGAAAAAATTCCGGTTGACGGCGTGGTGACGGAGGGCGCATCTGCCGTGGATGAGTCGCTGGTCACGGGCGAATCAATTCCTCTTGATAAGGCGGTCGGTGATCGCGTCATCGGCACCACCGTCAACCAGACGGGAATGCTCGTGCTCCGGGCAGACAAGGTCGGTGCAGACACGGTGCTCGCCCAGATTGTGCGCATGGTAGAGCAGGCGCAGGCCAGCAAAGCGCCCATCCAGCGGCTCGCAGACTACGTTTCGTCGATTTTCGTGCCGATCGTCTTCGGCATTGCCGCGTTCACCTTCGCGGTCTGGTTCTTCTTCGGCCCGCAGCCGGCGCTTACCTTCGCGCTGTTGAACACCGTGGGCGTGCTCATCATCGCCTGTCCGTGCGCCATGGGCCTTGCCACGCCGATTGCCATCATGGTCGGCACCGGCAAAGGCGCGCAGACGGGCGTGCTCATCAAGGACGCGACTGCGCTTGAGGGTGCGCGCAAACTGACAGCCGCGGCCTTCGACAAAACCGGAACGATCACGACCGGCAAACCCGTGGTCACCGACGTCATTGGTGCGCGCGCAGACATTCTGCGTGTCGCCGCCTCGGCCGAGCGGTCCAGCGAACATCCGCTGGCGCGGGCCATTGTCGTCGCAGCTGAGGCGGACAAGATTGCACTTGTCGAGCCCACGAATTTTGCTGCCGTGACCGGCGCAGGCGTGCGCGCCACGATCGACGGCGTGGCAGTGCTCGTCGGCACGCGCAAGCTCATGCGCGACAACGGCGTACGTGATGCAGGTTGGGACGAGAAACTTGCCACGCTCGAAGCAGAGGGCAAAACCAGTATCCTTGTGGCTCGTGGCGGAGAGGTCATCGGCGCCGTGGCGATCGCCGACACCATCAAAGAAACGTCGAAGGAAGCAGTGGCGCGTCTCAAAGCCATGGGGCTGCGCGTCATCATGTTGACCGGCGACCACGAGCGCGTTGCCGCGCACATCGCGCAGCAGGTCGGCATCACGGAATTCCGCGCCCAAGTGCTTCCGGAAGACAAAGTGGGCGTGATTAAGGAACTCCAAGCGCAGGGGCTGCACGTCGGCATGGCCGGGGACGGCATCAACGACGCGCCGGCGCTGGCGCAGGCAGACGTCGGCTTCGCCATGGGCACCGGCACCGACGTGGCCATGGATGCGGGCGACATCACGCTCATGCGCGGCGACCTGCGCGCCCTCGCCGACGCCATCGATCTGTCCCGCGCCACCATCCGCAACGCCAAACAAAACCTGGTCTGGGCGTTCGGGTACAATGTGGTCCTGATCCCGGTCGCGGCCGGCGTGCTGTATCCGTCCTTCGGGATTCTTCTCAATCCAATTCTTGCGGGCGCAGCCATGGCCGTGTCATCGCTCTCCGTGGTGCTGAACGCATCGCGGCTGAAACGCTGGCACCCGGCCGTTGCTGCTGCTCCGCGGCTGGCCGAAGAAGGGTAGGGGATGGATGTGGAATGATTAACTCGTTTATCCACTCATCACTCGTATGACGCACAATCTCGGCAAGCTCGATCGCATCCTCCGTTTCGCCCTCGCCTTCTGGTGGCTCGGACCATGGGCGCCGCACTACTCGTTCGCATGGGTGAACGCGCTCATCTTTGTCGTCGCCTGGATCGCTCTCGTGGAGAGTTTCATCGGCTGGTGCTGGCTCCAAAAGGCGCTTGGCATCGATACAAGAACCAATAAGTGCTGAAACGCGCAATGCGCGAAGGGGGAGAAGTTTCTGATTTATCGGTGAGAGACATATGACGCTCGCTCTGTTTTTGTCCGCCCTGCTTTTATTCGTTGGGCTCGTTATCTCACAGGAGATATTTCATCGATATCCGCGATTTTCACTCGGATTCTTTTTGACTGCCTCAATAATTTTATTTCCCTGCTGGGTACTGTTAATAGGAGTCGAGGACTGGTTTGCCTGGCTTAAAGTATTCTCCATTGCAAGCGGAATCATCGTACTTTCTGTATTGCGAACCACGAGACTCGGGAGCAACGCAACGCTGATCCGTCTAACGGTGTATGCGTTTCTTGTCGTGAATATCCTTGAGGCAGTCGTGAGAGATGCGGTAGCTGGCAGCAGCGCACATTATTTCAGCGCACTCGCCGGCCTGTTGTTAATCGCAACACTTGAAAAGCTGCGGACCGTACATATTGACACCACGGGAAAGCAGAAGGACTTATGCTGGAGCGGCATGACCTTGTCGTGGATTATCGGGTATACGTTATGGAATTGGGGATTCGTGTACCTGAATTTCGGGTTTCAATCTTCGATACTTCACATCGCCGTGCTTGCCTCTGCGCTCCTTACTGCATGTGTGGATAAACAGCGGTGGCTGCAAGCAAGAATTTTTACATTGGGAACCTTTTTTATCATTTTTCATTCATCCCCACATCTGACTTCCCGATTACTTGTCGGTGGGCAAAATCAACAACTCAGCCTTATCGTATCGCTGGTAGCATTAGGATTCATGATTGTATACATGATCGTTTTCATCCGTAAAAAACTGTTCATGCGGGTCTAGTATCTGCAAAAGCCAAATACGAAAGCGCCCTACGTGGGTGTGGTGGTCCGTCGCGCGGCGGAGTATGATATACAAGTCACTTATTCACATCTTTGGAGGATATGAAGAATCCCAAGCTCATGCGCCATGCGGCGTACGTCGGAGCCGTCGTCGTTATTTTTTACGTGATCTGTCTTGCATACAAGCTCATGATCACGGATCCGCAGCTTGCCGCGCTTCATCTGATGAACCTGAAGCTGTGGCTGCCTGGTTTCCAGGGATTCGACGTCGGCAGCATGCTGTGGGGCGGAGTTCTCAGCTTCGCCTACGGATTCGCAGCTGCTTGGATATTTCACGGCGTACACAAGGACTGCTGCGGCATGAAGAGTTGAGATGGAACAAGAAAAAGCGGGGCCCGCCGGCCCCGCTTTCGTTCTCCGCTGTGACGTGCTTATATGCGGGAGACGCCTGACCCGCGCGTGTATGAAGATTTCCCTCCAAAAGAACGACGTCACCGGCATCCGCGCCGATGTGCTCGTGGTGAACCTGTTCCAGGGCGTGACCACGCCCGGCGGCGCAACCGGCGCCGTGGACACGGCACTGGGCGGCGCGCTCCGCCGCGAGATCGCCGAGCTGAAATTCGAAGGGAAGCTTGGCGAGATGTTGACGTTATCCACGCTCGGCACGCTGCCGGCGACGCGCGTCGTCGTGGTCGGACTTGGACCAAAGAAGTCGTTCAACGCCGAGACCGCACGCCGTGTTTCCGGAACGGTCGTGCGTCGCTTCCGTAACACCGGGGTGCAGAAGATCGCCACTGTCCTACACGGCGCAGGCGCGGGCGGACTCACCGCCGCCGTGGCCGCCCAGGCGTTGGCCGAGGGTGCCTGGCTTGCCAACTACCAGTACCACAAACACCGCACACCGCCGAAAAACGACAAGCCGAAGATTGTGGAACTCATCATCGTCGAGCAGGACGCCGCCAAAGTCCGTCAGGCGACCCCGGCGATTGCCCAGGCCCGTGTGGCCGTCGTCGGTGTGGAGCTGGCACGCGACTTGGTGAATGAGCCGGCCTCCATCGCCGTGCCGAAACATCTGGTGGAGCACGCCAAGGAAATCGCCGCGCTGGCGCCCAAACGCATAACGCTCACGGTGCTCGACCGCGCGGCCTGCGCCAAGAAGGGGATGGGCGCGTTTTTGGCTGTTGCCTCCGGCGCGGGCGAAGATCCGTATTTCATCCACCTGGCCTACAAGCCCACAAAGAAGGCCAAGAAGACCGTGGCTGTTGTCGGCAAGGGCATCACCTTCGACTCCGGCGGTTTGCAGATCAAGCCGGACCACGCCATGGCCACGATGAAACTCGACATGGCCGGCGCCGCCGCAGTACTTGGTCTGTTTCGGGTGCTCGCGGAGCGCGGGTCCGATGTGGCCGTGCATGGCATCATTGCCGCGACCGAGAACATGCCCGGACCGCGCGCCTACAAACCAGGCGACGTGGTGCGCGCCATGAACGGCACGACCATCGAGATCGGCCATACCGACGCCGAGGGCCGCGTCACGCTTGCGGACAGCTTGAGCTACGCCGCGGACTTGAAGCCGGACGCCATCATCGACCTGGCCACGCTGACCGGCGCCGCCATGGTCGCGCTCGGCGAAGAAGTCACCGCGCTCATGACGAACAACGTCAAACTTGGCGAACGCGTGAAACGCGCAGCGGCCGAAGCAGGGGAACGCGTCTGGGAACTGCCGCTCGTTCCGGAATACCGCGACCTGATCAAGGGGACGTTCGGGGACGTGGCTAATTCATCCTCCGTTCGTTACGGCGGTGCCATCACTGCGGGTTTGTTCCTGCAGGAATTCGTGAGTGATCTGCCCTGGGTACACTTGGATATTGCGGGTCCGGCCTGGGCCGAGCGCGAGAGCATCAGCTACATGCCAAAAGGCGGTACTGGGTTCGGGGTCCGCACGCTGCTGGCATTCCTGGGGCGGCTCTAGGCCTTGCCCAGCGTCTTCTGGCCGGGTTCCCAGTCCACGGGGCAGCGCTCGCCGCTCTGCAGTGCTTGAACGACGCGCAGGATTTCCTTGACGGATCGGCCGACCGAGCCGGCCGAGATCAGCGCGTAACGGATGATGCCGTCCGGGTCGATGATGAAGAGGCCGCGCTCCGCCGAACCGTCTTCCTCGTTCAACACGTCATAGTCGCGGGCGATTTTTTGCGTGGTGTCGGCGATGACCGGGTACGTGATCATCGGCAGGTCGCGCTCGAACCAGGCCTTGTGGCTCCATTCAGAGTCCGTCGAAGCCGAAATGACCGTGGAATTCAGCTTTTCGAATTCAGCTTCATGCATGGCGAATCCCTTCAGCTCCGTCGGGCAGATGAACGTGAAGTCGCGCGGGTAGAAGAAGAGCACCACCCACCTTCCGGAGTAATCCTTGAGTGAGATGCGGTGGAACTCGCCCTTGTGGTAGCTCATCACGTTGTCGAACTGTGGTGCGGGTTTGCCGAGGTGGATCATGCAGGTGGGGTTAGGCGGCGGCCTTCAGGGCGCGTGCGTAGAGCGCGTTGGCCGTGTCCCAGTTGAAGTTTTTCCAGAAGTCGACGATGTAGGCCTTGCGGTCAGAGCCGTAGTCCATGAAGTAGGCGTGCTCGTAGACATCAAGCACGATCACAGGAAGACAGCCCCAGACGCCGCCTTGGTTATGGGCGTCGCCGGTGAAGACGCGCAACTTGCCGTCCTTCGAGTCGATCGCGAGCACCACCCAGCCGCGCGCGGCCATGCCGCAGGCGTTGAAGAAGCCGAGGAAGTTTTCGAGCGAACCGTACCTTTCCTTCAACGCATCGACGAGCGGACCTGCCGCCTGCCCTGAGCTTGTCGAAGGGTTGCCGCCCAGCACCGCGAAGTACCATTCGTGCAGATAGACGCCGTTCGTGGCGAACGTCGCGCCGTCCATGAGCGCGCGCAGTTCGGAGTAGGTGGCGTTGGCCGACGCGACGTCGCCGCCATGGGAGAGCGTGGCGAGCTTGTCGTTGATTTCGTTGCGCTTGTTGACATAGCCCACGTACAGCTTGTCGTGGTGGATGGCCATGGCTTTCTCCGAAATGCCGGAGAGCGTGGCGAAGGGAAGCGGTTTGGCTTCGTAGGGCATAGGTGGATGTTATGTTCGGACGTTCAGTGTACGCTCCCCATTTCAATCTATCCACAGCTCGAATGCTGACGTGGCTCGCGCTTGCTGCTACACTGTGTAGTAATCATTCATGTCCAGGCGTGATGAATCACGCCCCTACGCACACATCCGCTATGGCAGAACGGAATTGGCTCGACGCGACACCTCCGAAGACATCGTTTGTTTTCGGCCTCATTCTCGGCATCGGCGCCATGGCGCTGATCGCGCTCATTGCAGTACTGACGCTGCTCCTCAAAGGAGACAAACTGAATCTCGGAAGTTCCGGCGGTTCCGGAAACAACGTTGCGGTTGCGCCGACGGTCGACGACACCTTCGCGCCCGAGGCGCCGACCGGCCCGGTCGATGTGGCGATCACGGACAAGGATCACATCCGCGGCAACAAGGACGCCAAGGTGACGCTGGTCGAGTTCTCCGACTTTCAGTGCCCGTTCTGCAGCCGCTTTGAGCCGACGGTCACCCAGGCGCTCGCGGAGTACAAGGATAAGATCCGCGTCGTCTACAAGCATTTCCCGCTGGAGTCCATCCATCCGTTTGCGCGGCCGGCGGCCGAAGCAAGCGAATGCGCGGCCGAGCAGGGCAAGTTCTGGGAATACCACGATGAGCTCTTCGGCAACCAAGACAAATTTGCCGACAGCTACTTTGGGGAGCTCGCGAAAACACTTGGTCTCGATACCAACAAGTTCAGCACCTGCGTGACCTCAGGCAGGGGCAAGGCCATCGTCGACGCCGATTATCAGCAGGGTATCTCCGCCGGCGTGCAGGGCACACCGCATACGCTCGTGAATGGCATCGCCGTCTCCGGCGCCGTTCCGTATGCTTCGCTCAAAGCACAGATTGATACAGCGATCGCGGCGGTGAAATAAAACTGATCAGAACGTGATATGGTAGGGGCGTATTGCAATACGCCCCTACATGCGTTTTATGGATTCCACCCTGTACGTCATTGCCACGCCGATCGGCAACCTGGAGGACCTTTCACTGCGCGCACGGCGCGTTTTGTCTGAAGTGGGTACGTTGATCGCCGAGGATACGCGCGTGGCCCGGGCGCTGTTGTCGGGCATCGGCCTTCCGGCGCCGCGTATCGTGGCGCTTCATGCGCATAGCAGCGAGAAGGACGTTCGCAACGCCATTGAGCGGCTCGCGGCGGGGGAGCGCTGCGCGCTCGTGACCGATGCGGGCACGCCGGGCATCTCGGATCCAGGCGCGCACTTTTTGGACCGCGCCTACGCTGCGCTGCCGGGTTTGCACGTGGTACCGATTCCCGGTCCTTCCGCCGCAGTGACTGCGTTGTCCGTTTCCGGATTTTACGCGGATCGTTTCCTCTTTCTTGGATTCCCACCGCACAAAAAAGGAAGAGCCGCATTTTTTAAAGAAGTTGCCGACGCGGATGAAACCGTCGTATTTTACGAATCGCCGCATCGCATCGAAAAAACACTCGACGCCCTGGCCGAATCTCTCGAAGCAAAACGGCGGATCTGCATCGGTCGCGAGTTGACCAAAGTGTACGAGACGATCGTCCGCGGTCCGGTAGCCCATGTTCTCGAGGTCGTCCGCGCGGCGCCGCTTAAGGGGGAGTTTGTGATAGTCGTGGAACGAGCTGCTCGCCGCTGACAAAACCCCGCGTTTCCGCTAGAGTGCCGCTGCTATGGCTGCAAAGAACATCGCCTACATCACCACGACGCTTCCGTACGTAAACGCCGATCCTCACATCGGTTTTGCGCTTGAAATCATCCAAGCGGATGTTGTCGCGCGGTATTGGCGGCTGCTCGGAAAGGCCGTCGTCTTCAACACCGGCACGGACGAGCACGGCCTGAAGATTTGGAAAAACGCGCAGGAGGCCGGTCTTGATCCCAAGGCCTATTGCGACGGCTTTGCCGCCAGGTTCCACGGCTTGAAGGACGCGCTGAATCTTTCCTACACGCATTTCATCCGGACGACGGATGAGCACCACGTTGCTGCGGCACAGGAGTTCTGGCGGCGCTGTTTGGCGAACGGCGACATCTACAAGAAGTCGTACAAGATCAAATACTGCGTGGGCTGCGAACTGGAGAAGACCGACTCCGAACTCGTCGACGGCCGTTGCTCGATCCATCCCAAGCTCGACATCGAAATCATCGACGAGGAAAACTACTTTTTCCGATTTTCAAAGTACGCTCCGGCGCTGCTCAAGCATTACGAGGCGCATCCCGAATTCGTGGTGCCCGAATCGCGCCTGAATGAGATCCGCGGCTTCGTCGCTGGCGGGTTGCAGGATTTCAGCATTTCGCGTTTGAAGTCGAAACTACCGTGGGGCGTCGACGTACCGGACGATCCGGAGCAGGTGATGTACGTGTGGTTCGACGCGCTCGTGAACTACATCAGCACCATCGGCTGGCCGACGGATATGAAGACGTTCAAGGCGGCCTGGCCGGGCGTGCAGGTGGCCGGCAAGGACAACCTGCGTCAGCAGTCGGCGATGTGGCAGGCCATGCTGCTCTCGGCGGGACTTCCGCTGTCCAAGCAGATTTTCATCCACGGCTTCATCACCGCCGACGGGCAGAAGATGTCCAAGTCGCTCGGCAACGTGGTGAATCCCTACGACCTGGTCGCTGCGTACGGCACCGATCCCGTGCGCTACTTCCTGCTGGGCGGCCTGCCGTCGGCGGAAGACGGCGACTTCTCGCAGCAGAGCTTCGACGACATCTATGGATCCAAACTCGCGAACGGCGTCGGGAACCTCACGGCGCGCGTGTCCACGATGATCGGCAAGTACTGCGACGGCAAAACGCCTGCTGCAGCAACGGATGTGTTTGAAACGGCGGCGTTCTGGAAGAGCTATGACGACGCACTTGGCTCTTTCCGATTCGATGAAACCGTGAAAGCCATCGAGGAGCTTGTTGCCGCGTGCAATAAGGAAATCGAGATGCAACAGCCATTCAAAAAAGCCAAAGCAGGCGAAGATGTCGGGCCGCTCTTGTATCAGCTTACCGAAGCGCTGCGCCATATTGGAATGGCACTTCTCCCAGTCATCCCCGCAAGCGCGGCAAAACTTCTGGAAACGCTCTCTGTAGACGCCGCTGCCGTATCGTTCCCGGCCGCTCGCGTGTGGGGAGCGCTTCAGCCCGGAACGCCGATCGCCGTCGGCGCGATCCTATTTCCGCGGCGAGACATGACCTTGTAACTTCCCGCATATGCCTTTGGTAGACGGTGCCATCATCATTCTCCTCGGCGGATTCGTCCTTTTCGGGCTCTGGTTCGGCTTCATTCACGCGCTTGGTGCGCTCATCGGCACCATCGGCGGCGCCTTTGTCGCGGCGCGCTTGTTTGAACCGATCGCGCAATGGTCCCACGGATTGGTCGGCGGCTCGCTCAACCTGGAGCGCGTCGTGGCATTCCTTCTGGTCTTTGTGCTCGTCGACCGACTGATCGGACTGGCCTTCTGGTTCGTGGAAAAGATCTTCAAGTTTTTGACGATAATTCCGTTCCTCCGCACCATCGACCGTTTGCTCGGGGGCATTCTCGGCTTCATCGAAGGCGTGCTGGTCATCGGACTCACGCTGTACTTCGCCAGCCGCTTTCCGTTTCCGCCGGTTGGTGAGTACATCGCCGCATCTGGCGTTGCTCATTGGCTGATGAACGCAGCGTCGGTGCTTGTCCCGCTCATTCCGGCTGCCATCCGGGTACTCCGCAGTACGGCCGGCATCTAAACATGCCGCGGCTCATCGACTCCCACGCGCACGTCCAGTTCCAAGATTTCGCCGGAGAAACCGACGAGTTGTTACGTCGGACCGTGGCTGATGGCATCTGGGTCAATTTGATCGGCACCCAATCCACGACATCGAAGAACGCGGTGGAGACGGCCGAACGACTTGGAGACGGCGTCTTTGCATCCATCGGGTTGCATCCCAGCCATCTGGCGCAGATGCACTTCGACGAAGATGAGCTCGCCGTGAAGACACGCGACGAACGGTTTGATGCTGCGTACTACGCGCCGCTGGCCGCACATCCCAAAACAGTCGCAGTAGGGGAGTGTGGACTTGATTACTTCCATCTTCCGGAAAAAATCCCGTTCAACGAGTTGCGTGCATTACAGTGTCAGCAGTTTTCGATGCAGCTCGATTTCGCGCACGAGCATGATTTGCCGGTGGTCATCCATTGCCGCGATGGTTCGACGCCGCTCACCACAGGCGCGCATGTTGATCTGACCGCCATCCTCGCGGAACATTTTTCGCGCGGCCGGAACCCGCGTCGTGGCGTGATGCATTGCTACACCGGTGACTGGCCAGCCGCCGAGCGATACCTGACACTCGGCATGTACATCTCGTTTTCCGGCATCGTGACCTTCCCGCCGCGAAAAACCGGCGAAGGTTCTCTGGGATTGCAGGAAGCGGCTAAGAACGTCCCGACCGATCGGCTTCTGGTGGAGACGGATGCGCCGTATCTGGCGCCGATTCCTCATCGTGGCGAGCGGAATGAGCCGCTGCACGTTGCCCACGTTGCCCGCTACCTGGCGTCGCTGCGCGGCGTCACGGAAGAGGTCATATCGGCACAAACAACGGCTAACGCACAAGCTCTTTTTCGCAAAATGGCTGTATAAGCGGGTTTTCGGAAAAAAGGGCTTGACCTTGCCAAGAATCGCTCCTATGATAGATGCGATTTTTTGTTTGCATGACGAAACCGACGCAATCACTGCCGGAGGAGCAAAAGTCCCGTGTGTGGCTTTTTGCTGTCAGTCTGATCGGCCAACTTGGCTTCATGATCGCCTTGCCGATCGTTGCCTTCGCGCTCGGTGGGAGTGCGTTAGATAAGACTCTGCAAACGTCGCCGGTATTCCTTTTGGGCGGCGTGCTCCTGGCAAGCATCATCACCACGTTCTGGATTGTTCAGCGAACCAGAACACTGCGTGACCAGTACATGAAGCTGTTCGATTCCCCACCGATGGGGCAGAAGCACATATGACCGTTTCGCTGGCAGCGGAACCACTCTTCATGCTCGGCACGCTTCCCGTCACCAATGCGGTGCTGGTCGGCGTTGTCGTGTTTGTCGCGCTGGTCGTCGCCGCCGTGTTGCTCCGACCGAAGATGACATCGGGCGTTCCGGGAGCTGTCGTAAATATCGTTGAGACAATCTGTGAGGTGCTCCTTTCGACCATCGAGGGAATCACGCATGATCGAAAAAAAGCCGAAGAGTTCTTTCCGCTCATCGCCACATTCTTCCTGTTCATTCTGTTCTCGAACTGGACCGGATTGCTGCCAGGACTCGGCTCATTGGGGATCTACAAGGAAATTCACGGCGAGATTGAGTTGGTGCCGTTTCTGCGCGCGCCGTCCGCCGACTTGAACTTCACGATCGCTTTGTCATTGCTTTCTGTGTTCGCCGCGCAGTGGTACGGCATGAAGCATCTCGGTTTCTTCGGGCACTGGGGAAAGTTCTTCGTGCCGCCATGGAAGTCGCCGTATCTGATTGGAACTTTTGTGGGCATCCTGGAACTTGTCTCCGAGTTCGCCAAAGTGATCAGCTTTTCCTTCCGGTTGTTCGGCAACGTCTTTGCCGGAGAAATTCTGCTGATGGTCGTCGGTTCACTCGCACCGATGGGCGGCACGCTACCGTTTCTTGTGTTGGAGATATTTGTTGGTCTGGTGCAGGCGCTCGTCTTCTCTCTCCTGACGACCGTCTTCCTGACGATCGCGACGATGAGTCACGATGAGGAAGGTCACGGAAGCGCGGAGGACGAGAAGCTCCTCGCCCACGAGATCGACATCAAGAAGCATTACGCCGCGGAACACGCGTGATGGTCCGCCCCGCCTTTCCCAAACATCATTGGGACGAGCGGGGTGGCACATCATTCACTGACGTGCAGGGGACGCTAAACTCCAACAGCCACCGTCCACCGATGCGCGCAGGAGACACATATGGCAGCACAAGCTGCAGTGGAAACCGTCCAGGTTGCCGTAGGCGCCCTGGCGAATGTCGACGCGGTAAAATCCGCGATGGCTGGCGTCACGATCGCTGTGGGCGGCGCGTTGCCGGCATTGGCGGTCGGTTTGATCGGTTCGAAAGCCATGGAATCCATCGGTCGCAATCCGGAATCCGTCGGAAAACTCTTCGTGCCGATGATTCTGACCGTGGCGTTCGCAGAGGCCATCGCCATCTACTCCTTCGTGATGGCGCTGATCATCAAGTTCGTCTAAATCTCGCATCGTCGTAGGAGCACGTATGGAATTGATCAACACCCTCGGCATCGACTGGCGCATCCTCCTTTGGCAGGTGGTGGTTTTTCTCGTGCTCCTTATCGTGCTCCGGAAGTTCGCGTACGGTCCGATTCTCGCCGTGCTGAACGAGCGTCAGACGAAGATCGCCCGCGGTTTGAACGACGTGGAGGCGGCCGCGCAGGTGCGCGCAGACGCGGAATGCATGCGCCAGGAAATCGTCGTGTCAGCGCAAAAAGAGTCGGCGCGCATCATCGCCGACGCTGCAGCGATATCCGATGCAAAGCGCGCCGAGTCCTTGCTGCGTACGCGCGCCGAAGTGGAACGGTTGTTGCGCGAAGGCGCGCAGCGGCTGGAGCAGGAACGTGGTGTCATGATGGCCGGTGCCGAGGCCGAACTCGGCGGCGTGCTCAAACTGTCGCTTGAGAAGGTGCTCGGGCGCGTCGTTACGGAAAAGGATCATGAACGTCTGTTGGCAGATGCATTGGCTGCTGCAAAGAAAGGCGGAATATGAGCGCGCGCGTATCCTCCCACCACTACGCGGAAGCATTGCTTCGCTTGTCGCAACAGGATGTGGGCGATGCAGCGCTTTCCGTTGCCGTGGATCGCGTGGCAGACGAGCTTGTCCGCGCCGGACGTGCCGCATGGCTCGACCAGGTGCTCGCGGCATTCACGCGACTGGCCGGCGCCGACCTCGGACGACGCGAGGTTCATGTCACAAGCCCGCAGCCGTTGCGTGATACGGACGCCGCGATCGTGGCCGATGCCGCTGGTGTCGTCCCCGAGGCGCTTGATCTGCGTGAGCACATGGATGCATCGCTTCTGGCCGGCGGACGCATTGCAGCGGGTGACAAGATCGTCGCGGGGAGCGTTCGCGATCGGCTCGACAGGCTTTTCGAATAAAAAGAAGTGAGATCATTATGTCAACTCCGGCTTCCACCATCATCGAGCGACTGAAAAAGCGCATTGCCGACGCGAATCTGGCGCCCCAGGCCGAGGAAATCGGCACGGTGGTTGAAGTGCGCGACGGCGTGGCCCGCATGACCGGGCTTGGCAGCTGCCAGGCATCGGAAATGGTGGAATTTCCCGGTGGAGTCATGGGCGTGGTGTTGAACCTGGAGCGGGAGACGATCGGTGCCGTGATTTTAGGAGAGACGTCGGCAGTCAAAGAAGGCGACACCGTGAAGCGCACTGATCGTATTCTTTCGATCCCCGTGTCTGACACCATGGTCGGTCGCGTTGTTGATCCGCTCGGCCAGCCGCTCGACGGCAAAGGGCCGATTCCCGCGACCGAGTTCGTGCCGATTGAACGCATCGCTCCGGGCGTCATTGCCCGTGAACCGGTCGATACGCCGCTGCAAACCGGCATCAAAGCCATTGATGCCATGATCCCGGTGGGACGCGGCCAGCGCGAACTTATCATTGGTGACCGGCAAACAGGAAAGACAGCCATCGCCATCGACACGATCATCAACCAGAAGGGTTCCGGCGTGATCAGCGTGTACGTGGCAATCGGCCAGAAGGAATCGAAGGTTGCGAAGATCGTGGCCAAGCTCGAAGAGTCCGGCGCCATGGCACATACCGTGGTCGTCGTGGCGGGCGCCAGCGCTCCTGCGTCGCTCGTCTACATTGCGCCATACACCGGCGCCACCATTGGCGAGCACTTCATGCGGAAGGGCAAGCATGCGCTCGTGGTTTACGACGATCTTTCGAAGCACGCCTGGGCGTATCGCGAAATGTCGCTCATCCTGCGCCGTCCGCCAGGCCGCGAGGCGTATCCGGGCGACGTCTTCTACTTGCACTCGCGTCTTTTGGAACGCGCCGCGCGCATGTCCAAAGAAGAGGGCGGGGGATCATTGACTGCGCTGCCGATCATTGAAACGCAGGCCGGCGATGTTTCCGCCTATATTCCGACCAACGTGATCTCCATCACCGACGGACAAATCTATTTGGAGAGCGACCTGTTCTATAAAGGCGTGCGTCCGGCCATCAACGTCGGCTTGTCCGTGTCCCGCGTCGGCTCGGCCGCCCAGACCAAACCGATGAAGAAAGTCGCCGGAAAACTCCGGCTCGATCTCGCGCAGTTCCGCGAGTTGGAAGCGTTCGCGCAGTTCGCCACGGATCTTGATGAGACCACGCGCAAGCAGATCGAACGCGGTCGCCGCACCGTGGAGATTTTGAAACAGGGTCAGTACGCGCCGTTCGAGGTGCCCCAGCAAGTCGCCTCGCTCTATGCCGTTACAAACGGTCATATCGACGACGTGGCCGTGGAACGCGTGCGCGAGTGGGAAGAAAAGTTTCTGACGTTCGCGGCTGCTTCCGGTGACGGCGTGCTCGGCGACATCGCCGCCAATGCCGACTGGGACAATGTGATCGTGCCAAAAATCGAAAAAACCATCGCTTCATTCCGGGCGAGCTGGACGTAACATGGCGATTTCTCCGCGCATCATCCGGCGACGCATCAAATCCGTTGCCAACACGCGAAAGATCACCCGCGCCATGGAACTCGTGGCCGCGGCGAAGATGCGTCGTGCTGTGGCGGCGTCGCAGCGTTCCCGAGCTTACGCCGCGTTGGCGCGCGACATGCTGGCGCATCTTGCGACCGTCACGGAGTCAGGTGCCCATGTCTTGCTCGCGGTCAAACCCGTGAAGCGAATTCTGCTCATTGTCATCACCAGCCATCGCGGTTTGTGCGGCGGGTTCAATGCCAACATGCTGCGCCGCGCCGTGGCCCAGGCCAAGTCTCCGGCACGCATGGCCGTGCACCGTGTCGCCGGAAGCACGGACATCCTGCCCGCGGTCGACGTGTTCGTGGACGTGGTGGCCGTCGGCCGCAAAGGCGAAGATGCGTTCCGCCGTGCCCACGTGCCGGTCGTGGCGTCGTTCCGCATTGCCGGTGATCTCCCGGTTGCAGCGGAGGCGCGTCCGATTGCGCAGCTGGCCATGCGGGAGTTCACGGAAGGGAAGTACGAGAAAGTCGTCGTGGCCTACACGGATTTCATCTCCTCGCTCGTGCAGGTGCCGAAGTTCCGCCAGCTGCTGCCGATTTCACCGGTGGATATGGAAAAGATGCTGGTCGGCGTCGAGGATGCGCCGGTGTTTTCCACACAGGAAACGATCTTCGAGCCGGATGCAGCGCGCGTTCTGGATCAGATGCTGCCGCGTCTGGTCGAGGTGCTGACCTACCAGGCGATGCTCGAATCGTCCGCCTCCGAACACTCGTCCCGGATGCTCGCGATGCGCAACGCCTCGGACGCCGCAGAGGAGATGATTGATGACCTGACTTTGACCTATAACGGCGCGCGGCAGGCCGGCATCACGCGCGAGATCGCGGAGATTGCGGCAGGCAGCGCGGCACAGGAATAACCCTTCGACTGCCGCTCAGGGTAAAAAAGAAGCGTCCTTCGGGAGGGGCCGCTAGCCGCTGCTAGTAGTCCGCTCCGAGGGACGCGTGCGAGTTCAGGTGACCGCAGTTTGTGCAGGTCTTCCCCTCGGACGGGGAGTCAGCACAGAGCACGCGGCCGCACCTGGCGCAGAAATCCGGCAACAGTGCCGTCTGCTCTGCCTGAGCGTGAACGACCGCGACGCACGGTTGCGAAATCGGCTTCGCCTGTCGCGCGGCGATCCACGGACCACGAATGACTTCACCCATCGAGATACCTCCGTCTATGACTAAGATCGCAGAAACATCGAAATCTGGCAAGATCGTCCAGGTGATCGGCCCCGTGGTCGACGTCGAATTCGACGGGCCCATGCCGAAGATTCTGGACGCCGTGCATGTGGCCACGCCAACTGGCACGTTGGTGCTCGAAGTCGCAGCGCACGTCGGCGAACGCACGGTGCGTGCGGTGGCCATGAGCTCCACGGACGGTCTGACGCGCGGCATGGAGGCCATACCCACCGGCGCGCCGATCGAGGTACCCGTCGGCAAAGAAGTGCTCGGCCGCATGACCGACGTGACAGGTGCGCCCATCGACGGCAAAGGCCCGATCAACGCCAAGAAGCGTTACCCGATCCATCGGGCAGCGCCGTCCTTTGCCGATCAGTCCACGAAGGCAGAGGTGTTCGAGACCGGCATCAAAGTCGTCGATCTGATCTGTCCGTTCATGAAAGGCGGCAAGGTGGGTCTCTTCGGCGGCGCCGGCGTCGGCAAAACCGTCGTGGTCATGGAATTGATCCGCAACATCGCCACGCAGCACGGCGGCTATTCCGTCTTCTGCGGAGTGGGGGAGCGCACCCGCGAGGGAAACGGCCTATATCTGGAAATGAAGGAGTCCGGCGTCCTCGACAAAACAGCGCTCGTCTTCGGTCAGATGAACGAACCGCCGGGCGCGCGTGCTCGCGTCGCCCTGTCCGGCCTTTCGATGGCCGAATATTTCCGCGATGAGGAAAAGCAAGACGTGCTGCTGTTCATCGACAACATCTTCCGCTTCACGCAGGCCGGTTCCGAAGTGTCGGCACTTTTGGGTCGCATACCCTCGGCCGTGGGATATCAGCCGACCCTGGCCACGGAAATGGGTCAGCTGCAGGAGCGCATCACGTCGACGAAGAGCGGCTCCATCACGTCCGTGCAGGCCGTGTACGTGCCAGCCGACGACCTCACCGACCCGGCTCCGGCCACGACGTTCGGTCACCTTGACTCGACCGTGGTGTTGAGTCGTCCGCTGTCCGAACTCGGCATCTATCCGGCCGTGGATCCGCTGGATTCCACGTCCACCATTCTCGACCCGCAAATCATCGGCGCCGACCACTACGACTTGGCGCGTCGCGTCCAGAAGGTGCTGCAGCGGTACAAGGACTTGCAGGACATCATTGCCATCCTCGGCATGGAAGAACTGTCTGAAGAGGATAAATCCACGGTGGCGCGCGCCCGCAAGATTCAGAAATTCCTTTCCCAGCCGTTCTTCGTGGCAGAAACGTTCACCGGCCGTCCCGGCAAGTACGTCACGCTCGCTGATACCATCCGCGGCTTCAAGATGATCTTGAACGGCGAACTCGACAACATCTCTGAACAGGCCTTCTACATGAAAGGATCCATCGACGAGGTCATCGCCGAATCCAAAGTCTGATCATGCCGCTCCACTTCGAAATTACCTCGCCGGAACGTCTTGTCTTCAAGGACGAGATCGAGCAGGTCTCGATTCCGACGGCGCTCGGCGAAATCACCGTACTGCCCGGACACATACCGCTCGTCGCCGAACTTGTTCCTGGCGAGTTGCGCGTGAAACGTCGAGGGGAGATGCACTTTTATGCCGTGGCCGGCGGCTTCGTCGAAGTTTTGTCGGGCAATCGCGTGGTGATTCTCGCTGATGCCGCGGAGCGCGATGATGAGCTGGACATCAAAACCATCGAAGCAGCCGAAGCGCGCGCCCGACAGGTGTTGTCCGCGCAGACACACAGGGACGACGAGGCCTTTGCATCCGCCGCGGCGGCGTTGGAACACGAAATGGCCCGCCTCCGCGTGGCGCGGAAACGTGCACCGCGGTCGACACCGGTCACGCGGCAGGGGATCGAGTAACATTGTCCACATCGCCTAAAAAAAGAGCCTGGCGTCCGGAGACGTCAGGTCATCAGCTTCGCCATCAGTTCGAGGAGCACCTTCACGGAGAAGGGCTTGTCCATCGTGTGGATGGTGTGATCTCCAGCTGCTTTCGCGAGTCGGTCGGCTGCGCCCGTGTCGCCGCTCATGAGAACGACCTTGAGTCCGGCATTGATCTGACGGGCACGCTGGATGAGCTCCGGTCCATTCATGCCGGGCATCTGGTAGTCCGTGATCAGGATGTCCAGGTCAGCGTCGACCTTTCCCAGTCCGTGTGCGCCGTCGTTGGCCAGGTCGATGATGACCTGATCCTTCAGGTTGAAGGAGAGCACGCGACGCATCGGCCGGAGTATGATCGGATCGTCGTCGACGATCAGCACGCGCCAGATCCGCTTCGGTATCTGCATCAGAATCCTTCTCCGTCCCATTGCACCTTACAATGGGGAAGTGGGAGGATAGCAGTTGCGAACCCATATGTCAATGCAGCCCGAGGACCTTTGTCACGATCTGAACCCTGAACAGATAGCCGCTGTCACCCATGACCGCGGTCCGCTTCTGATTGTGGCCGGCGCGGGTACGGGCAAGACCAACGTCATCACCAAGCGCATTGGATGGCTTATGGCTTCCGGCAAGGCCAAAGCCGATGAAATTCTCGCGCTGACCTTTACGGAAAAGGCGGCAGAAGAGATGGAAGAACGCGTTGATCAGCTGTTGCCGCTCGGCTACGGCGACCTCTGGATATGCACGTTTCACGGCTTCGGCGAACGCGTGCTTCGGGAGCGGGGACTTGAGATTGGTCTGCCGCGCACCTTCCCGGTGTACGACGAAACAGCACAGGCCATGCTGTTGCGCCGGAAGTGGGAAACGCTGGCGCTTGAATACTACAAGCCGCTCGGCAATCCGACCAAGTTCTTACAGGCATTGGTTTCGCATTTTTCGCGCGTGCAGGACGAATTGGTGACGCCGGTGGATTATCTGAAACATGCTAAAGCTGCGACGCTCGACGGCGATGCCGCACCAAGCGAGGAGCGCACCGCCGAAGCCAAACGACTGACAGAAGTCGCCGAGGCATATCATGCGTACAAGCGCCTCCTGCGCGAGGAAGGTGCGTTGGATTTTTCCGATTTGATCAATGAGACATTGCGCCTGTTCAAGGAACGTCCGCACATCCTGGCAGAATTCCGGAAGCGATTCCGTTATATTCTGGTCGACGAATTTCAAGACACAAACTGGGCACAGTACGAATTGGTGAAACTCCTGGCCGGCACGGATCGCAACGTGACCGTCGTGGGCGACGACGATCAGTCCATCTATAGATTCCGCGGCGCGTCCGTTTCGAATATTCTTGATTTCGAACACGACTTTGCGGGCGCGGCACGCGTCGTGCTGACACAAAACTACCGCAGCCATCAGGAAATATTGGACTGCGCCTATGCGTTTATTCAGCACAACAATCCGGATCGACTTGAGGTGACGCTCGGCGAAGGTCTGAGCA
This sequence comes from Patescibacteria group bacterium, assembly GCA_038054875.1. GTDB lineage: Bacteria > Patescibacteriota > Patescibacteriia > 2-12-FULL-57-11 > 2-12-FULL-57-11 > SCUL01. Next base: position 837 of record JBBUJK010000018.1, on the reverse strand, counting down.
AACGTCTTGTGGCGGAGCGGGGGAGCGGCGGCATCATCGAACGACTGCATGGAAAAACAGTCGGTGACGAGGCACGCCTAGTCACGGAAAAAATTCTTGCACTCAAAGATGCGGATCCGGACACGAGTTGGAACGACTTTGCCGTGTTGGTGCGCGCCAACGATCACGCCGAGCCGTTTCTTCACGCCATGAAAGCGCGCGGCATTCCGCACGAGTTCATGGGCGCGCGCGGTTTGTACACCGCACCGATTGCGCTCGATGTTCTCGCATATCTGCGATTACTGATTGATCCGTTTGATTCGCCATCCTGCTACCGCGTACTGACCACGCCAGTCGTGCCGTTGCCGCATGATGCGCTCATCGCGCTCACGCATCACGCGGACAAGAAAAGCATGTCGCTTTTCGAAGCCTGCCGCCGGGCGGAAACTGTGCCGGGCGTTGATGCGGAAAGTTTGGCTGCGCTGCGCCGCTTCACCAGCCTCATCGACCGTCACGGGTTTGAAGCGCGCCGCGCGCCGATCGGCGCCGTACTCTTGGCCATGCTTCACGAGAGCGGCTACCTCAAGGCGTTGGCCAATCAGAGCGAAGAGATGAGCCGCGAGGCCATGCGCGTTTTACAGCAACTCTGGAAAGACATCGAACGTTTCGCCGCAGAGGAACCGGATCCGACCACGACGCGTTTCCTGGCGCACGTTCGTATGCAGCTGGAAACAGGAGACTCCGGATTTCTTCCCGCAGACCCCGAGGCTGGTCCGGAGCTGGTGCGTGTCATGACGGCGCACGCCGCCAAGGGCTTGGAATTCGCCAACGTCTTCATTGTTAACCTGGTGGACCGCA
>JBBUJK010000017.1:0-26215 GCA_038054875.1 Patescibacteria group bacterium | reverse complement strand
CGAGCTTGGCTGGAATGGCGAAGGTCTCGGTGGTGTCCTGTACGGCTTCGATCGGTGCGCCAGCAGTGATGAGACCGGCGAGCGGCAGCTCGAGTGCGCGGCCGAAGCGCAGGAAGGTAGGATTGACCGTGGCCGTGCGTCCCTCACCTTCATTCACGAGGTAGCCCTTGGAACGCAGGTTGTCGACATGCTCATGGACCGTGGCAGGGGAGGAGAGTCCCACTGCATCGGCAATGTCCCGATAGCTTGGCGGCCCGTCGTTCTCCTGAGTGAAGGAGATGATGTAGTCGAGGATGGCTTTCTGTTTTTTGGTGAGCATGGGCGTGTGGATATGTTCGGTTCTTGTTCGTAGTATCTTCCGAACGAAAACCGAACGCAAGAGGCGGGCTGTGGATAACGTTGTTCACCCCGGAGCAGGCTTGCCAGCGGACCCTGTTTTGATACACTGCGGGCGATCTCTTTTTCGCCCGTTGCTGTTTTTTGCGTATGAACGAACCTGGAGTCCCGCCCTCAAAACGGGGGACGCGGCTATTGCGGACGCTTGTCACGATCTACCTGGTCCTCCTCCTTGCGACCGGCGGTTTCGTGTCCGGCGTCCTCGTCGGCGAGAAACGCGGCGCAGAACGCGCCGGGGCCGATGTGGCGGCGGCGCGTCGCGCGCTGGCCGACGGACGCGCCTTGCCGGACGACGTCGACTTCGTGTTGTTCTGGAAGATATGGGACGACATCCGCAGCAAGTACGTGCACCAGCCGGTGGATGAAACTGAACTGTTCCGCGGCGCGCTCGCGGGCATCGTGGCCTCGCTCGGCGACCCGTATTCGGTGTACTTCGATCCGAAGTCGGCCGAGGATTTTTCGAACGACCTCAAAGGCACCTTCGGCGGGATCGGCGCGGAGATCGGCATGCGCGAGGAACGTATTGTCGTGATCGCACCGCTCGCCGACACACCAGCGGCGCGCGCCGGCATCAAAGCAGGCGATACGATTCTGCGGATCGACGACACGGACACGAGCGGCATGACCGTGGATGAGGCTGTGAATCACATTCGCGGCGAGAAGGGGACAACCGTGAAACTTCTGCTGTTTCGCGAGAACAATGGCGGCGAGCCGTTTGAAGTTTCGGTCGTGCGCGACATCATCGTCGTGAAGTCGGTCACCTGGGAGATGAAGCACACTGCCGACGGGCGCAAGGTCGCCTACGTTGAGATGCATCAGTTCAACGAAGATACGGTGCCATTGTTCGACAAAGCCATCCGCGAGTTCACCGGCCAGAAGCCGATCGCCGTCATTCTCGATATGCGCAACAACCCCGGCGGGTATTTGGACGCCGCGGTGGACGTGGCCGGTGAGTGGATCGGCCGCGGCACGGTCGTGATCGAGCGGAATAGCGAAGGTAAAGAAGAGCCGTTTGACAGTGCGATACGCGCCCGGCTGGCGGGATTTCCCACGGTCGTGCTCGTGAACGGCGGCAGCGCCTCCGGTTCCGAAATCGTGGCCGGCGCACTTCAGGATGCCGCACTTGCCACGCTCGTCGGCGAGCAGACCTTCGGAAAAGGATCTGTTCAGGACTACGAAGAGTTGTCCGACGGCGGCGCGTTGAAGCTGACCATCGCCGAATGGTTGACGCCGAAGGGACGGACCATCAACGAAACGGGTATTGTCCCGGACGAAAAAGTTGAATACACCAAAAAAGACATTGATGCCGACCGAGACCCCCAACTCAAAAAAGCGCTCGACCTCATCGCCGCAGGGACGGCACGGGGCGGACGCTAGGCCGCGGCGCCGGCGAGTGCCGGTGCAGAAGCCAGGCGAACAGGCTCGGGTGGAAATCACCGCGGGCGGAATCGTCTTTCAGCGACGGCCGGATGGACCGTACGTCGGCTTCATTTTGGATTCGCACGGCAAATGGTCGTTCGCCAAGGGGCACGTCAAAATGGCGAAGGGTGAGTCGTTGGAACAGGCCGCCGTACGCGAAACAGCGGAGGAAATGGGACTCTCCGGACTGACCGTGATCGCCAAGCTTGGCACCACCGACATCTGGTTCCGCGACCGTTTCGAACACAAAGGCGTGCTGGTGCACAAGTTCATCACCTACTACCTGCTCGAGGCGCCGGCGGGCAACCGCGGGCGGCCGCAGAAAGAGGAGATGATCCACAAGCTCGACTGGGTGCCGTTGAACCGCGTCCATCGCGTGCCGATTTATCCGAACACGGTCGACCTGCTGCGCAAAGCCGTCCGTATCATCAAACGCGAGTTCGGGGGGTCCCGTGACGAGGCACGGGATAAAAAGCCGCCCGCTCTTCGACCCGGCTCAGGGCAAGTATGACCGTCCGTGGGGCAGTGGTGCACGGGAAAGGCGAGGCTCGCGGCATCGGCTATCCGACGGCCAACGTCGCGCATCAGACGCCAGGACTCGTTCCCGGCGTGTATCTCGCCCGCGTGCTCGCCGACACCGCCGTTCATCAGGCACTGGCCGTGGTCGGCATGTGGACGGACGACGCGACCGGGCAACCCTCGCTTGAGGTGCATCTGCTCGACTTCACGGGCGAGTTGTACGGAAAGACGGTGACCGTTTCGATCGGTAAAAAACTCCGTGATTTGCTCACGTTCACGGACGAGGCAACGCTGGTTGCGCAGATCAAGAAAGACATTCAAGATGCCCGCGGAGAGTTCAATGTACTGTCATCCTGAACGGCAGTGAAGGATCCTGCTTGTTCATGCAAGGGCTCCGACAAGACCTGGAAGGATTCTTCGCTCCGCTCAGAATGACAATCCCATGTTTACCGGCATCGTTCAAGGCCACTACCCAGTTACGCGCATTGAGGAGAAATCCGGGCTGCGCAGCTTTTCCGTGTCCCTGCCGTTTGATTTGCGTGCCGGGCTGCAGCATGGAGCGAGCGTGTCCGTTGCTGGCGTCTGCCTTACGGTGACGCGCATCGCCGGTGACGACGTCTGGTTCGACGTCATGGCCGAGACGCTCACAAAAACAACGCTCGGCACGCTCACCATGCTCGACACGGTGAATGTGGAACGCTCCGTGAAGCTCGGCGACGAGCTGGGCGGGCACCTTATTTCCGGTCACATCGACGCCACGGCCGAGATCATCGCCGTGGATGAGCGTCCCGAGGCCCGGAGCATGACCTTTCGCGTCGATGCCGCGCTCATGCCGTACATTTTGCCGAAGGGTTTTATCGCGCTCGACGGGTGTTCGCTGACCATTGTTGATCCCAAGGAGGACACCTTTGCTGCCCACTTGATTCCGGAAACGCTCCGTCTCACCACATTCGGATCGCGTAAAACAGGGGAGCGCGTCAATCTTGAAATTGACCGCCAAACCCAGGCCATTGTGGATACGGTACGGCGATATTTGAAACAGCCATGAAACACAACACCTTCCAAAAAATGCGCAGCGCCGACGTCCGCATCGCCATTGTCCGGGCGCGCTTCAACGAAGACATCACCGCAGCGCTTTTGTCCGGCGCACTCGAGGCGCTGGCCGAGGCAGGAATTCCGCAGGAAAAGGTCCAGGTTATTGAAGTGCCGGGATCTTTTGAAGTGCCGCTCGCAGCAGATCGGCTGTTCGCCGCCAAAGCCGCAGACGCCGTGGTCTGTCTGGGCGCGCTCATCCAAGGCGACACACCGCATTTTGAATACATCAGCCGCGCCGCCGCCTCCGGCATCATGCAGGTCGGCCTGCGCTACGGAAAACCATGCATCTTCGGCGTCATCACCTGTTTCACCCGCGAACAGGCCGAGGAACGCAGCGGTCCAGGCGAGATGAACCGCGGGCGTGAGGCGGCTAAGGTGGCGCTCGAAATGCTTGCTGCGTTGGGAGGCCTCGGGACAGTTGGGTAAAATCAGAAGTAAATGTCAAATAACTACAGCATTCCTAATTGGCTTGAAGAAAAGGTCAGGAGCAGAGATAAGTTTTGTGTTTATTGTCATACAGAATTGAAAGAATATCTTCACACAAAGGGAACCCCCAGTGATAAGGCAACTTTTGAACACATAGATAACGATGGTCCGCCTTCAGAGGAAAACATAGCAATGTGCTGTGCTTCTTGTAATGCAAGCAAGGGAGTGAAAAAGATCTTGGATTGGTTTGACTCTCCTTTCTGTAAGGAAAAGCACATTGGTAAGGAGACGGTAGCGGATGTTATTCGAAAATATATTGAAACTAGTAAGTAATACCAACCAAAGTGCCGCTTGAGATTCTTGCTACGGCGGGAATTGAGTGAGGTTCCTAAAGATTCTATGGAAATCCACGACATCATTCCAGACCATAATGCATTGCTCGCGTTAGAACCTGAAGAGGTGGGCGGAGTAATTCTGGAGTACCTAAACGCCCTCCCACCGGGTGCACAAGGTCCTCTGAATAGATACAACTTTGGCTTACCCCATACCGTAAGGGACTACCCGAGAGAATTCCAAACGAATATCTCTCAAGTTTTGATGGAAGGATGGATGTGGCTTGAGCGAGAGGGTTTAATTGCTCCAAAACCAGGCGAGCAAGGGGAATGGATATTCATTACGCGTCGTGGAAGACAAGTAAAGAATCGAGCTGGTCTTGAAACATATCGCCGCTCCGATCTCTTGCCGCGCCATTTGTTGCACCCGCAGATCGCCCAAAGAGTTGGATCTGCCTTTGTTCGAGGGGATTACGATACAGCAATCTTTCAAGCGTTTAAGGAGGTGGAAGTGGCGGTTAGAGAAAAGTCAGGCCTGCCAGCCGATCTCGTTGGTGTTCAGTTGATGAGAAAATCTTTCGATGTCGATGACGGTCCACTAACTGATTTCGATTCAGAAAATGGTGAGCGTTTGGCCACGCAACACCTGTTTGCTGGGGCATGCGGCTGCTATAAGAATCCCCAAAGTCATAGAAAAGTTGGAATTGAGGATGCTGCAGAGGCTATAGAGACAATCGCGCTTGCGAGTCGCTTATTAAAAATAGTTGACGCAAGAAAGAGAAATAAAGTCGATTAAAAGGTGCTACAGTTGGTTGATATGAAAGCTGCGAAGTTTACATTTTCTGTTATTATCCTCTTTTTTCTTTTTACTCCTTTGGTGAAAGCAATGCCCTCCAACGAGGACATGGAATGTCTTGTGAACAGAATTGTCGAAGATTGCAGAGGTTACAAAGTATTTGGTGAATGTGAGCAAAAAGATGGAAAGTTATCTTGCGGAAAATCATTTAGCAATGGAGACGAAAAAGAAATTTCATCGTATTTAGGTTCTTGGATTCAAAGTTGGGAAAGTCGGGGAGAATTCGTCCAGTACTCACCTTCCCCCTTTGGATGTTTGAATGATGCACATCAAAGCCACGCTTTTAAGTTAGACTCCGCCTTCAAACCACTGTGGGACGGTAAAGAAGTGAGCTGTCCCGCAAAAGTAAATAACTGGACAATTTTTGGCTTTAGCATTTCTTCAGCGGGTGGCATAACTATCGTAGGTCTTTCCGTAACAGGTTTTTCAATACTTGGCTCAATTATTACCCTCACTGTGCTTATAAGAAAAAAGAGAATCTCTATAGCAAATTACGTTATTAGCGTGAGTAACAAATAGGGTCGAATGCTGTCGCCCTGGAGATGCTTGCCACCTTTGGGAATTTGCGATAAAATTCAAGTTCATTTTTCCTGATCCAAAGTTATTATGAAACAGAGTGTCTCACTCCAGGAATGGAAGAAGATTGGTTCAGAAGTAAAAGACGTCAAGAAGGCTTTCTTTGAATTGCTGCCGCTGCTACGGTCGGTACTTCCAAAAACGAAATACTCCCGCAAGTGGGGCAAGATGGAAAAAGCCATTTTGAGAGTACAATCCCATCTGGATGATGTCGTGTGTCGACAGTTTCCTTCAAACAGAGAAGTAGTTACGTTTTTTTACGGCAAGGACAAAAAAGATAATATCCGTACCCGACATGCAGTTCATGACTGACAAAAAGCAGATTGCGCTGATTGCGATCACTGTACTTGTTTTACTGTTTAGTTTTCTATTCTACTGGTTTCAAATACGCCCGGAGGGTATCAGAAAATACTGTTGGCAGTTTGCCAGTGCTAAATATCCTGGCTTTGGTGAGCTTCTTGTAGGGGTTATTCAAGCAAAATTTGACAATACTTACATCGACTGTTTACGTCAGCATGGAATGAAGTAAATTGGTTAGATTACCGAGTATAATATGAATGGCATTTCTCGAACGAAGACTTATTTCTGGTGGTTCTATGTGATTACCTTTTTTGTATTTTTACTTTTTGGATCGTTATTTTTTTTGGTTGAATCGGATTCCATTTTAGTCTCCGTAGGGAGGCTAATCACTAAGGTTGTGTGGGGATTTTTTGGCATAAGTCTGATCTTTACGGCCATTCGTGATTTCCTTTCTGGAAAAGATTATCCAGAGCTTGGACCACCTTAATAAGTGTAAGGATCGTGAAATACTTTGAGGTAGGCCGGTGACCCTTGAGATCCTTGCCACGCTGAGCAATTTGGGGTAGGAGGGGATAGTTCAAAAGATTTTGCGATTATATACTTAGGTCGTATTTCATCTATGTTTACAAATAAGGCTGCCGTTCTTGGACTCACGATGCTATTTTTAACAGGGGTTGGATGCAGCAATCAAGGTGGTGGTGCAACATTGCCGGAAACAAGAACAATAGAAGAAAGTCTTAGACAAGAACGGATGCTGACTTACAGACAAGAATGCCGGAATGAGTGGAGTGAAAAAGTAAAGACGGTCGATAACCTGGTTCAGGGCTCACCCGATATTACCAAAGAACAGGCCCAGAACATTGCTCGAAATGCAGGATTAGTAGATGAAAGCGGTTACGTTATCGATGAAGATATTTGGCTAAAAGGCTGCATAGATAAAAAGGCAGCAATTTTTGAGTGACAATAAACTTTAACTCTTCAAGTGAAGAGCAAATAAAGAATGGCAAAAAAGAGAAAGATTTTTCAAATTTTTAATCTAGAGTTCCCTCCTTATATTGAGGAACTCAAAATTGGTGATTACGTTTTTGGAAGAGTTGAAAACTACCCCGAAGCATTTGACGGCATGATGTGTTTAGTAAATTCATTTGGAAGTGAATTTAGTACGCAAAGAAAGACGGGTTCTCATCAAATCACAGCAAAAGTTGAGATTCCGGCCAAAGAAAAGAAATCTGTACTACCTTGGGGAGAAAAAAGACTAACAGAACTTGATGATATCCTGTTCCTGCTCACTATATTCACCGGCAGAAATGTTTTTAAGAAGGATTGGGATGATGACAAAGACATCGCAATCATTCAGGATCACAGGCTTCATCATTACGGAGGTCAATTGCATCTTTCGCTGAGTGATAGCTGGGTCTTCAAGAATATCTCTACTGGTGAAATTAGGTTACAAGCAGGGCTTGGCAGCACACAATTATTTCACTGGCAGAAAGTTAACATCGGTTTTGAAGAAAGCTTGAATCAAGTCCTAAAGACCCTGTCGAGTACAGAATGGCGCGAAGAATATGAGGGTGGATACTTTCTGTTCTTGTTTAGATCGGCAGTACAAAGACAGATTATTGAAACTTCTTTTGTTTCATGTTGGACTATCTGGGAGCACATTTTTTCGATAAAGAATCGAAACTGGCTCGATGAGGAATCAATTCGAAAGATTGGTGCAGATAATAGAATCAGCTTTATATTGAGCCAATTCTTTTTGAAAAGTATTGACAATACAGCAAGAACAAATATTCGACGAATAGTGAAAACGAGGAATAGACTCGTTCATTTCGGCAAAAAGACAGATCAAGTAGATGTAAAAGAAATGAATATGTTCATCAGACTAACTGAACAATTATTGGCTATAGTTTTAGGATTATCGCCATCAAATGCTTTTAATTCATTTGAGGCATTGGATAAATTCCTAATCAAGACCTAGCCTCGGTCCGTACCCTATTTCACGCGCGAGCAGGCAGAAGAGCGCAGTGGCCCCGGCGAGATGAACCGCGGGCGCGAGGCGGCCAAGGTGGCGCTGGAGATGCTTGCTGCGTTGGACGGATTGACCAGCCGCTAAAAAAGGGGCATCGTTTACTTATATGCGCAAAGTAGACCTTAAATTAGTGGTTTGGAAAGAAGGAAACTACTACATTTCCCAATGTTTGGATGTGGACGTTTCCAGCTTCGGCAAGACCAAAAAAGAAGCTCTTGCCATGCTTCATGATGCTTTGGAATTATATTTTGAAGACGAACCCCTTCCGACAAAGGCAGAGTTGGTAAAACAGCCTTTTCTTGCGTCTGTCACGCTTCAACATGCCTAAGTCATATGCGCTCCGTCTCGTCATCAAGGTCCTTGAAAGCAAGGGCTTCTTTTTTGTTTCCCAGACGGGCAGCCACGCAAAGTATCGGAAGGTCGGTGATCCGATATTCACTGCGATCATTCCGATTCATGGCAAGGAAATTCGTTACGGAACCTTCAGATCCATTTTGCGCCAAGCGGGTTTGACTGAAGACGATTTCAGGTAGATGAATTGCTTGATGGTATGGCATCAGAAATTGCAACAAAGTTGTTGTTTTACGGCTTGATCGCTTTGGCCGTTGTTCTTGAAGTTTTCAGCGACGTGTTGTTCAAGAAGTGGGCGATCGACAGTAAAAACGTTTTTTTGTACGTGGGACTTTTGATCTATTTCGTGGGAACCATCTTTTGGGCGTTTTCTTTAAGGTATGAATATTTGTCCAAGGCGATTTCGATATTTACGATTCTGAATCTCATCATCGTCGTTCTGGTCGGTGTTCTCTACTTCAAGGAAGATTTGTCTTTGATAAACAAGGTAGGCATCGCACTGGGAATTTTGAGCGTCATTCTCATCGAGATTTGATGCTTGCCACGCTCGGAAATATGGGGTAGGAAGGAGGAGAGGAGACGAGATTGACCCTACAACTCATCAGACAAGGCAGATTCGAGGAGTTGCGCGATGTTCTCGACATAGTCTGGTATAGGAAAGTGTCGGGAAAGATCTTCGCGATCCTTCGGTTCTGGGATGAGGCTCAGGAGCGTCACCGGTATCACGCCGTGGAAGGCAATGAAGTCGGACCGCCGTTTCCGCACTTCTGCCGTGAACCTGAGCCGGTGACCGATGGCGACGTGCTGGCGTACGTGATCAGCGAGCAGCCGGCATTCGCGTGGCGCGTCGTTGGACCGGGCGGTTCGGGTCCCGCAATGCACTACGTCTCGTGGATGACGGTGTATCGCGGAGAACCTCTGTATTGCGCGACGCGATCGGACCCTCCGTATCGCCAGGTTCTGTGCTACGGCCTGGGCGAGGTATGCGAACTGCCGTGCGATTGCCGGTACGAACCGGTCCTGGCGATGGACCGTCTCACGATGCGGGGTAGGAAGGGCTTGGGATGTCATGTTCCCTTCGACGAACATCTGTTTGTCATCGAGGACCTCCGGCCCCGAGTGGGTATCCACATTCTTCCCGCCAAAGGTCCCTACCGCTAGACGGTGGGGCGTTTTTTATCTGGGCCGTTCCTCGTCGGTCGCCCAATTCACCGGATTGTCGATGATGTATTGGCGAATGCGGTTCAATTCGGATTCATTCCGGACGACCCGTTCCCAATAATTGCGTTGCCACACCGGAATGCCCGGCGTGTTGCGGCTGATGTTGATGTCGAACGTCGATTCGTATTTTACGAATCGGACCACGTCGCCCAATACGCGGCGTAGGGGCGCGTTTTCCGCGCCCCCGATCGGTACCGCGTGGTGACGCCGGTCTGGGCGGGGAAATGCCGGCATGGGGCGGGGAATACCCGCCCCTACATCGGTGATGACGACAATGCCATGCATGTGGTTTGGCATGACAACGAACGCGTCCGTGACCACGTTCGGAAATGCGACCGGCAATTCGTTCCACCACGTTTCGACTATCCGTCCCGCATCGTTCAACACCATGACCCCGCCTGCCACATCCCCAAACAGGCATTCCCGTTCCCGAGTCACGACCGTCACGAAATACGCACCCGCCGATCCATAATCGAAATCGCACAGACGGATGGACTGGCGACGGTGGATGTCCGGATTGAAGCGCATAGAACCAGCCTACCCGACCGGTCTGAATCGTTTTGTCAATGCCCCCGACGCGGTCTATACTCTCAGAGTTATGAAGCTCGTGCTCGTGAAGGACGTGCCGAACGTCGGCCGGGCGGGGGATGTTGTCGACGTGGCCGACGGGCTCGCCCGCAACATGCTCCTGCCGCGCGGGTTGGCCATGCCGGCGACGGCGATGGCGCTTGCACAGGCCGAGGCACGGGCCAATCGCAAGGTGAAGGAGCAGCGTGTGGCAAAGAAAGCAGTGAAAGACCTTGGGAAACAGCTCAGCATGACCGCGCTCACCGTGCGGGTGCGCGTCAACGAGCAGGGTGAACCGTACGCAGGCGTCGGTGTTTCGGCTATACTGCACGCAGCAGCCGCGGCAGGTCTCACCATTGCCAAGGACCAGCTTGATCTGGGGTCGCCGATCAAAAAGATCGGTGTGGCCGAGGTTCCGATTAAACTCGGCGGCGGGAAAAAAGCCATGCTGCGCATACGCATCGAACCATTGTCCTGACATGTCCAAGTTCATTTTCGTGGTTGGCGGCGTGATGAGCGGGGTCGGTAAAGGCACGACCGCCGCTTCGATCGGCATGCTCTTGAAGAGCAAGGGTTTTCGAGTCACTGCCGTGAAGATCGACCCCTACGTCAACGTCGACGCCGGCACCATGAATCCGGTCGAGCACGGCGAGGTCTTCGTGACCGACGACGGCGACGAAACCGACCAGGACATCGGCACCTACGAGCGTTTCATCGACACGGACATCAACTCCGTGAATTACATGACGACCGGCCGGGTGTACCAGACGGTGATTGAACGCGAACGCAATCTGGAGTACGGCGGCAAATGCGTGGAAGTCGTTCCGCATGTCCCAGAGGAGGTCATTCGTCGCATCACCCGCGCGGCAAAGGTCAACAAAGCCGACATCACGCTGATCGAGATCGGCGGCACGCTCGGGGAGTATCAGAACGTGCTGTTCCTCGAAGCCGCCCGCATGATGCACAACGCGCGGCCCGAGGATGTCTTATTTGTCCTTGTCTCTTATCTGCCGGTGCCGAATAAAGTGGGGGAGATGAAGACCAAGCCAACACAGTACGCCACCCAGACAATGAACTCGGCAGGCATCCAACCGGACTTCATCATCGGCCGCGCGGACCGCCCCATGGACGTTCCGCGCAAACAGAAGATCGCCCAGTTTTGCGCCGTGGACGTGCGCGACGTGATCAGCGCGCCGGACTGCGACACGGTGTACGAAGTGCCGCTCCTGCTCGACGCCGAAGGCATCACCGGCCGCATCCTCAGCAAATTCGGATTGAAGCCGAAGCGCCGTGATTTGGTGCAATGGAAGAAGCTGGTGAAGACCATCAAGACCGCAAAAAAACAGGCGCGCATCGCGGTGATTGGCAAGTATTTTTCGACCGGGGAGTTCGTGCTCTCTGACGTCTATATTTCGGTGCTCGAGGCCATCAAACACGCCTGTTGGTTCCACGGCGTGCAACCGAAGATTGAGTGGTTAAACAGCGAAGCATTTGAGCGTGATCCGAAGAAACTGGCCGAGCTCGCCGACATGGACGGCGTGGTCATTCCCGGAGGATTTGGCAGCCGAGGCGTCGAAGGAAAGATCGCCGCCATTCAGTACGTCCGAGAGCACAAGATTCCGTATCTGGGTCTGTGCTACGGCATGCAGCTGGCGGTTGTCGAGTACGCGCGCAACATGTGCGGGCTTGCGCACGCAAACACTGCGGAGATCGCCGCGACAACGCCGCATCCGGTCATTCACATCATGCCCGGCCAGGAAAAGGCCATTGCCGCCAAGAAGTACGGCGGCACGATGCGGCTCGGCGCCTATCCCTGCGTGTTGCAGCCGAAGTCTGTTTCCCGCGCGGCCTATGGCAGCCGGACCATCAGTGAACGGCATCGCCACCGCTACGAAGTCAACAATGAATATCGGCAGCTCTATGAGGAAAAGGGCCTGCGCATCGCCGGCACCTCGCCGGATGGTGAGCTTGTGGAGATCATTGAAGTGCCGGACCATCCGTTCTTCGTCGGCGTGCAGTTTCATCCGGAATTCAAATCGCGGCCGCTTGCGCCGCATCCGCTGTTCCGCGAGTTCATCGCCGCGGCGGTGAAACGCAAGAAATAACAAAAGAGCGCCAGGTGCGACCCGGGCGCTCTTTTCGTTTGCGGTTAGGACTGCTTCGGCGGATCAACGTGGACCGTCTTGATCATGCGCGGGATGCCGTGGAAGTTTCCCTTTTTGGTGTCCCGGAAGGAAACGATGCCTTCGGCCGTGGCGAACAGAGTGTCGTCGCTGGCGCGCATCACGTTGCGGCCCGGAAAAATGCGGGTGCCGCGCTGGCGCACGATGATTGCGCCGGGCCGGGCCACATCGCCGCCGGCCACTTTGAGACCCAAACGCTGACCGTGGGAATCGCGGCCGAGTACTGTAGAGCCACCTGCTTTTTTATGTGCCATACGGAGGTTCGGAAGGAATTGCCAGCAAATTACCTGTCCGGCCCAGGTTTGTCAAGCGCAGAACGCGCCGCTATACTGGCTGCGTTCCCATGCTGTTTTCGCCCGTGATTTCGCGTCTCCGTGCTGCCGTGCGCGGCCCGCTCATGGTGGGTTGGCTCGCGGTATGTCTTTTGCTGCTCGCAGCGAGCTATGGCGTCATCGGCTGGGTGGTCTGGCCGCTGCGCCTGGAGGAGCGGATCTTCCCGGTGCACTACACGATTTACTTCGGCGTGGACCGCGTGGGTCCGTGGTGGCAGGTGTTTATGCCGGCCTACCTCGCGACCGGTATCTTCCTGCTCAACGTGGGGCTTGTGACGGCCTTTGCGAAGCAGGAACCGCTCGTGGCTCGCATCTGCGCTGCGCTGACCGTCGCTATCCTCGTCGTACTGCTCACTGCCTCGGCGCTCGTCGCCCTGCTCAACATCGCCTGAGACATGTCCATTACATTCGCCATCATCAAAGTCGGTATTCTGGCGACGATCAGCTTCGTCGTGGCCATGGCCTGGACGCCGGCGCTGACTCATTTTTTGTACAAGTACAAACTGGGCAAGTCGATCCGCTCTGCCAGCGAGTCGCCCATCTACGCCAAGCTGCACGCACACAAAAGCGGCACGCCGGTCATGGGCGGCCTGCTCGTCTGGGTGACGACGGTGGTTTTGGCACTCGTCCTCGCCGCGCTCGGCGTGTGGTTCGATGGCATCTTCGCCAAGCTCTCGTTCCTGACGCGCAGCGAAACATTGCTGCCGCTCGGCGCGCTCGTGGCGTCGGCCGTGGTCGGTCTCGTCGACGATTACTGGAACGTCCGGAAGATCGGCGCGCACGGCGGCGGGCTGCGCGCCCGTCATCGGTTGTTGATTTACAGTGTCATCGCCGCAGTCGGCGCCTGGTGGTTCTACTTCAAGCTGGAGTGGACGCAGTTTCAGATTCCTTTCCTCGGCGTCTTCGACATCGGTTGGTGGTACATCCCGCTGTTCTTCCTCGTGATCGTGGCCACGGCGTTTTCAGTCAACGAAACAGACGGGCTCGATGGTTTAGCCGGCGGTACGCTGCTCACTGGCTTCGCTGCTTACGGCGCCATCGCCTTCAGCCAGGGCCGCTTCGACTTGGCCGCCTTTTGCGGCGTCATCGCCGGGGCGTTGCTCGCGTTCCTCTGGTTCAACATCATGCCGGCGCGCTTCTTCATGGGCGATACGGGCGCGATGTCGCTCGGCGTCACGCTCGGCGTCGTGGCCATGCTCACGAACACCGCGTTGCTTTTGCCCGTGATTGGTATCGTCTTCGTTGTCGAGTCAATTTCGGTGATCATCCAGGTGCTCTCCAAAAAGTTCCGCGGCAAAAAAGTGTTCCTCTCCGCGCCCATTCATCATCATCTCGAAGCCATCGGCTGGCCAGAGCCGAAGATCGTGATGCGTGCGTGGGTCATCTCGGCTGTTGCGGCGGTGATTGGCGTGGTGTTGGCGCTGGTTGACTGAGTGTTCTTTCCGCGCTAGGGTCGCGTGAGAGGAGGGAAAGCATGGGGAAATTGTATTTCGATCTTTCAACGCGTACGCCGGAGCAGATCGCGCAGATCATCTCCGCCGTTCCTGAGGACTGGTGCTGGCTCGACGGCACGTTGGATGCGCCTCAGAAGCTCATCGACGACGGTCTGGCACATCCGGACGCCGGGTACGTGCTGGGGGGATTCGTGGAGCGCGGTTTCAAGCTTGCGTCGCTCCACGAGTATCGCCACGGACGCCGGAGCGACGAGCCGATACGGCGGGTGGATACCCTCGGTATCGTCACGGTCCCGCGTCTGCCAGCTTTCGTCGGCTTCAACGAGGCGGGCTACCGCGAGTCGTTCGCGCTGCCGCTTCCGGAAGTCGTCCGCATCGCCGCCGACCTCGTGCGGCAGGGCTACCTCGGCGGGCTGAGCTTCTTCAGCGGCTTCCGGAACAACAACAAGTACGACAACCCGGAGCGCGCGCGGTTCCAGCTCGTGCCGTCACGGGAGCTGCCGGATTGGTCCGGCGTGCAGATAACGCCGCGTCGCGAGCTGTCGCCGTTCCTGCTGCTCGCGTGGGATCCGCGGCATCGAGGGACGCGTGAGCATCTGAAGCCGATCATCGCGGCGTGCGAGGCGCAAGGCGCGCGCTTCCTCGGCGACACGCCGGACGGCTGGGCGCAGCAGATGAACGCAGTCGTCACGGCCTGAACAGGGCCGTCTCTTTTTTCGTGCTATACTTTCTGCGATATTTCTTCACGCTTGTTTTATGGCCAACCCCGCCATGCCCACGCCGCTCGTCGCTCCCGTTATGCCGCCAAAAGCGCGGCGAGCTACACCGCTCTGGGCCATTATCGGCATCGTGGTGTTGATTGCGGCTGTCGGCGGACTTGGATACATGTGGTGGAATGCTGAACAGCGTGCCTCTTCGGCTGCACATGATCTGTCCGTGGCACAGCAACGAGCTAACAACGCCGTGGCGAACACCAATGCACCGGGCGTGGTCGCATTGCCAGCCGATTTCCGGACGATCATGAGCATCACCGCAACCGAGGGTTTGACGTTCGAGTACCGTTGCCGCGGCGATGTGCGTCAGGGGAATATGGAAAATGCCGACACGAGCTACTGCATCGGCATCTACAAGCTCGTCCTGGTCACACCGCTCGGCGAGCAGACGCTCGAGACGGGCTACGCGGAGATACCCGCCACTGCACCGTACTGGATGGGAGCAGAGTTCAAATCTTTTGCCCGCGGTCCGGCGCGCGTCATCATCTCTTTCGCGGCCGCTGGCTGCCGTTTGGAAGACGATCTGTGCGGCGCCGGCGGACCGGACAACTTGGTCACGGGAAACTACAACACGGAATCGGGCGCCTACATGCCGTTGCGCAATTTCCCGACGAACGGCACGCCGATCTGGAGCGCGCAGGGGACACAGGCGCTGTTCCTGCCGCACACCTGCGGCGGCGCCGGCTGCATGGCGGCACCGATCCGGGTCTACAACATTGAGACGGATATCGAGAGGAATCTGACCACGGAGATAGCAGCCGAAGCGCCGAACGCCGAAGATGCGGGCGGAGCAAAACTGCCGTATTGGAAAAACCTGCACTGGAGCGGCCCCGGCGAGTTCGAGGTCACGCTCGTTGGCGCGGACGGGCGTGAGCGCACCGTCGTCGGCGGCGTTGCGTACTAAGATTTCCAAAGAAAGCGCCTCCTCGACAAGGGGGCGCTTTTCTGGTTGGATATGCCCGCCCAACAGGAGGGGCAGCGTCATGGCGAAGATTCCGAGTGGGGTGATCCAGGAGCCCATCGCCGGGCTTGAGCTTCTGCGGCGGGGAAAGGTGCGCGACACCTACCGCCTGCAGGACGAGTCGAAGCTGCTCGTGGTCGCCAGTGACCGCATCAGCATCTTCGACCACGTCCTCGATGCGCAGGTCGTCGAGAAGGGTGCGGTGCTCACGGCGATGAATGTCTTCTGGCGCGATCAGTTGATGGGCGAACAGGTGCTGCATGATCTCGTGGCCAGCGGCGTCGCGATCGACGCGTACCTGCCCGAGCCGCTTCGGGGAAACCCGGCGCTCCAGGCGCGGGCCACGGTCGTGGGCAAGCTCAAGATGCTTCCGGTCGAGGTCGTGGTGCGCGGTTGCCTGACGGGCACCGGGCTCGCGGCCTACAAGAAGACCGGCGAGGTCTGCGGGCACACGCTGCCCGAAGGTCTCGAGGACGGCGACCGGCTGGCCGAGCCGCTCTTCACGCCCACCACCAAGGCGGAGGTCGGACACGACGAGCACATCTCGGCCGAGAGCGTCCGCGAGGAGCACGGCAATCAGCTGGAGCATCTGGCGGTCGAGCTGTTCTCCCGCGCCCGCGACTACGCGCGGGAGCGAGGGATCGTCCTGGCCGACACCAAGTTCGAGTGCGGTCGCGACCAGCACGGCCAGCTGAGGGTCGGCGACGAGGTGCTGACCCCGGACAGTTCGCGCTTCTGGGACCGCCACCAGTGGGAGGCGGCTCAGGCCAAGGCCAAGCGCGAAAGTCCCACGAGCTACGACAAGCAGTACGTGCGCGGCTGGGGCAAGACCCGTGGCATCGACAAGATGAAGCCGGAGTCGGACTACGACGTCGGCTGGGTCCATGGGCAGGTCGTGCCGCAGCAGGTGCTCAAGCAGACGATGTACATCTACCGCTACATCTTCTGGCGACTGACCGGGCGCAAGCTCGAGACGTTCCAGAACGCGGTGATGGGCATCCCGGTGCGACCGATCCCGGTGCACGTCGTGGTCATCTCGGGCAGCGAGTCCGACCTGCCGCAGTTGATGCACGGACTCTGGATCCTGGCCGACATGCGGGCCGCGGGGAAGATTTCCGTGGAACGTCACATCGCCAGCTGCCACCGCAATCCCGACGAGCTCGCACAGATCGCGCGAGAGATGCAGGATGACGCAGTGGTCATCGCCTGCGCGGGCATGGCGGCGCAGTTGCCGGGCATGATCAAGGCGCTCCTCGTGAAAGAGGGCAAGGCGCACATCCCGGTCATCGGTCACGCCTGCGAGAGCAAGGACGAGACGGCGAACATGGCGGCCAAGCTCTCCATCGAGCAGTTGCCTGGCCAACCAGTCGTTCTCGATACTGGTGGCCAGGCGTACTTCGGAGAGATCGGTTTCGTCTCTGCCTGCCAAGCGGCGGTCCAGGACGAGTTCCCGCCGACGACCTTCGGCACGAAGCCTGCGCAGCTTCACGCCCCGTTCGTCCCGAAGAGGGCTTGAACAGAACGGCCCGTGTCGAGTTGAACTCGACTGGCGGCGCTTCACGGCGTCGTCTTTTTTTATTGATTCCTGATATAATCTGAACAATCTTGCGAGGGCGGGGGAAACCCGCCCCTACATCTGATATATGCCAGAACCTCGCGACCTGCCGATTGCCGCCGCACCGCCTCCGGCCGTGATCCCGCCGCACGCCCCTGTGGTGGCGTTGGCCGATTTGGTGATGTTCCCGAAGATTTCCGTGCCGCTGCTCCTCACCGACCTGCAGGCGCAGGAAGCCGTGACCACGGCGCAGGCCGCCGGGCAGATTGTGGCATTCGTGACCGTACAAAAGACGCGTCCGGACAAAAAAGCACAGCCGGAAGATTTGTTCGACGTGGGAACGGTCTGCCGCGTGCGGGAAGTGATGAAGCTCCCAGACGACACCATGCGTCTGCTCGTGGAAGGTCTGGAACGCGTGCACGTTTCCAAGATCAGCGTTGTCGGCGGACACTTGGAAGCGGACATCGCGACGTGGTCTGCACCCATAGGAGCAAAGAACGACCGCGTCGAGGCCGAAATGTATTCCGTCGTGAATCAGTTCAAGGAAGCGGTCTCGCTCGGCGCACCGGTGCCGTTCGACGTCATGTTAGTGGTCATGAACCTGACGGATCCGTGGCAGCTCGCGGATCTCATCGCGCTCAACATGGATTTCCGGGCCGACGAGAAACAGGCCATCCTCGAAGCGAAAACAGTTGAAGAGAAATTGGAGAAAACTGGCACGGCGGTTGCCCGGCAGAATAGAGTCCTCAAGCTCTCCCGCAAGATTCAGGACGACACCGGCAAGGAACTCGGCAAGATGGAGCGTGAAATGTTTTTGCGCGAGCAGCTCAAGTCCATCGAAAAGGAGCTTGGCGTGGTCGGCGGGAAGAGCGAATCACAAGAGCTCGCCGCAAAGATCGAAGCCGCAGGCATGCCGGAAAAAGTGAAGGCAACGGCGACGAAGGAATTGGCGCGGCTTCAGGCCATGCCGTCGTTCTCGCCGGAGATTTCCTATGTTCGCACGTATCTGGATTGGCTGGTGGGACTGCCGTGGAGCAAAAAGAGCAAGTCCGAGATCGACATCACGGTCGCGGGAAAGATTTTGAATGATGACCATTGCGGGCTGGAGAAAGTGAAAGAGCGCATCCTCGACTATCTTGCAGTGCAAAAATTGGTTGGCCGCGTCAAGGGGCCGATCCTTTGCTTTGCCGGTCCGCCGGGAACGGGAAAAACCTCCATTGGGAAGTCCATTGCCCGCGCGCTCGGGCGGAAATTCGTGCGTATCTCGCTCGGCGGAGTGCGCGACGAAGCGGAGATCCGGGGTTTCCGCCGCACTTACGTCGGCGCACTGCCCGGCCGCATCATCCAGGGCATTGCCGAGGCCGGCACCAAGAATCCGGTGTTCATGCTCGACGAGATCGACAAACTCGGCAACGACTTCCGCGGCGACCCGTCGGCGGCGCTCTTGGAAGCGCTTGATCCAGAGCAGAACGTGGAGTTTTCCGACCACTATCTGGAATCGCCGTTCGACCTGTCCGATGTGTTGTTCATCACCACGGCCAACATGCTCGACACCGTCCCGCCGGCGCTGCGTGACCGCATGGAGGTGATCGAATTCCCCGGCTACACGGAGGAAGAGAAGTTCCACATCGCCAAGGGATACTTGATTCCGAAGGCTGTGGAAGCAAACGGGTTGGTCGGCAAAAAACTGATGTTCACGGACAAAGCAGTTCGCGCCGTGATCCGTTCCTGGACGCGGGAAGCCGGCGTCCGCAACTTGGAGCGCGAACTTTCCACGGTCTGCCGCAAAATTGCGCGGCAGGTGGCGGAAGGAAAGCGGGGACACTTCGCCGTCGGCATTTCCGATTTGGCGAAGTACCTCGGTCCGGAGCGTTTCCACGCCGTTGACAGCGAGAAGCGGGACGAGATCGGCGTTGTCACGGGTTTGGCGTGGACTGAGGCAGGCGGCGAGATTTTGCATATTGAAGCGGCCATGATGCCCGGCACCGGTCAACTTATTCTTACCGGCAACCTCGGTAAAATCATGCAGGAATCGGCGCAGGCCGCGTTTTCCTATGCCCGGGCGCGTTCCAAGGAGCTCGGCGTCACCGTGCCGTTCCACAAAACGTCAGACATCCACATCCACGTGCCGCAGGGCGCCATTCCCAAAGACGGTCCGTCTGCAGGCGTGGCCATGGCGCTGGTGCTGACATCGCTCGTCTCCGGACGCGCCATCCGTCACGACGTAGCCATGACCGGGGAGGTGACGTTGCGCGGCAAAGTGCTTGAAATCGGCGGCGTCAAAGAGAAGGTGCTCGCCGCCCACCGCGCCGGCATGCACACCGTGATTTTGCCCAAGGACAACGAACGCGACATCGGGGAGATTCCCAAAGAGGTGCGCAAGGCGCTGCACTTCGTCTACGCCCGCACCATGGACGACGTCATGAAGACGGCTCTGATGCCGCGCCCTCGGCGTTGACCGTCCGCCTATGAAAAAGCCGAAGGTCGTTGAACGGCTGCATGCGCACCTCGAGCGCGTTGATCGGCCACTACTCCTCGCCGTGCTTGCCCTCGCCGTCTTTGGACTGGCGATGCTGTCGTCTGCGTCCGGTCCGGCGGCGTTCGCGCGCTTTGGCGACGCTTTTTGGTTTGTCCGCCACCAGCTGCTGTTCGGCTTCATTCCCGGCGTCGTTGCCATGATCGTGCTTTCCCAGATTGACTATCGGCTGTACCGCGTCTGGGCCATGCCGATTCTGCTCGGGACTATCGTCCTGCTCGTTCTTGTCTTCATTCCCGGACTCTCGGCAGACTGGGGAACCAGCAAAAGCTGGATCGGCATTGGCAGTTTTTCGCTCCAGCCTGCGGAAATCGTCAAAATCACTTTTTTGATCTACCTCGCCGCCTGGTTGGAGGCACGCGGCGACGCCGGCGCTCGTGATTTGCACGCCGGTCTCGTGCCGTTTCTGATGCTTTTGACCGTGATCGGCACGCTGATCATGTTGCAACCGGACCTCGGCACGTTCTCCGTGATCGTGATCGTGTCGCTTATCGTCTATTTTCTTGGCGGCGCATCCATGCAGCATTTGGCGGCGCTTTCGGCGGCCGGTATTGGCCTCATCTTATTGCTCATCAAGGTGGCGCCATATCGCGCCCAGCGACTGACGACGTTCCTGCATCCGGAACTTGATCCGCAAGGCGTTGGTTACCATATCAACCAGGCACTGCTTGCGATTGGCTCCGGCGGCATCTTCGGCCTCGGGTTCGGTCGTTCGCGCCAGAAGTTTTCCTATTTGCCGGAAGTCGCCGGTGACTCGATTTTCGCAGTCATGGCGGAGGAGTTGGGTTTCCTGCTCTCTGCGGGTTTTATCATCTTGTTGCTCTTGTTCTTGTGGCGCGGGTTGACGATTGCCGATCGTGCACCGGATCGTTTCGGCAAACTCTTGGCATCCGGAATCGTCGCGCTTGTGGCAGTACAGGCCTTCGTAAATATCGGCTCGATGTTGTCCGTGCTGCCATTGACCGGCATCACGCTGCCGTTCGTCTCCTACGGCGGCACGTCGCTCTTCGTGCTCATGGGCGCCATGGGGATTCTTCTGAATATTTCTAGTAAGGGTGTAGGGAGTAGGAGGTAGGGTGTACAACGTTGTCGATTTCCTACACGCTACACGCCACACCCTACCCCCTCTCACCATGCGTATCCTTCTCTCCGGCGGCGGAACCCTGGGACCGGTGACGCCGCTTCTCGCTTTGGCCGAACATCTCAAAGAAGACAATGATTTCCTCTGGATCGGCACGGTCGACGGGCCGGAACGCGCTCTCGTAGAAGCAGCCGGCATCCGTTTTGCGTCCGTCCCGGCCGGAAAAATCCGCCGGTATGCCGACGTGCGCAACGTCACCGACCCGTTCAAGAACGTGGCTGGAACCGCGGCAGCGCTTTCTTTGATCGGCGAGTTCAAGCCCAATGTGCACGTGACGGCAGGAGGATTCGTGTCGGTGCCGGTTGCAGCCGCCGGAAAATTGCGCGGCGTGCCGCTCATCGTGCACCAGCAGGACATTGAACCGATCCGTTCCAACCTCGTCATGGCGCGCGTTGCCGCAGCCGTGACCGCCTCCTGCGACGGCGCTGCAGAAGGGTTCGCGCGTTTTAAACCAGACGTCGTCGGCAATCCCGTGCGGAAATTTTTGCGAGATGCCGCTGCTCGCCCGGCGCTTTCGGCTACGCCGCCCACGGTGCTTGTGCTCGGCGGCGGCACTGGCGCGCTTGGGCTCAACCGGCGCATCACCGCCGCGCTCGACCGGCTCACCGAATTTTGTCAGATCGTGCATGTGACCGGCGGAAAAACAGACGGCGTAGGGGTAGGCCTTGCGCCTACCCAGACAGGGGATCGTTACCGCGTAATCACGTTCATGCGGAATGAATTAGCCGACGCCTATCGTTCTGCCGACCTCGTGATCTCCCGCGCCGGATTCGGAACGCTCAGTGAACTGGCCGTCTTCAAGAAACCGACCTTGCTCGTGCCGCTGCCGGATTCGCCGCAGGAGAAGAACGCGCGGTATGTGGTCGGCCGCAACGCCGCGGAACTCCTTGCCGAGCGCGCCTGCACCGTGCAGCTTCTCACCCGCGTCGTCCGCCGGTTGCTCGATGACGTCGACCAGCGGAAGATGCTCGGGGAGAACCTGCGCGCCACGCTCGGCGACGGCGACCCGGAACCGCTCGCGAAAGTGGTGCGGAGGGTTGCCAAGAGTAAAGCGTGATAGGATTTCAGTGTATGCCAGCTCCCCAGCGCATTAAGGATTTAGTCGAAAATTTCAAGGCAAACTTTAATCATGTTCAGTCCACCGATTACAAGGAGGAGGACCTGCGTAATAATTTTTTGAATCCGTTTTTTCAAGAATTAAAGTGGGACATGGAGGATAAGGAGGGAAAAGGGCCGTTGCGCGACGTCCATTATGAAAAAATCATCAAAACAGGTGCCCCCGATTATGGGTTTTACACCGACGGTAAACTCCGGTTCTTTGTCGAAGCAAAAAATCCTTCAGTGAATGTTTGTACCAATCAAGACGCGGCTCTGCAGTTGCGCGGCTACGGTTGGAGCGCCAAGGTTCCACTCTGCATCCTGACCGACTTCGAGGAGTTCTCTATCTACGACACGTCGGTAAAACCAAAACCGTCCGATCAGGCTCGAGTCGCAAGAGTAGAAGGCATCTGCATTAAGTATACGGAGTTCGTCGAACGGTGGGACGAGATTGCAGCCATATTCTCCCGTCAGGCAGTAATGGCTGGTTCGCTCGAGAAGTTCGAGAAAAAGAATGCTAAACAAGCGGTGGATAAGGAACTCCTTGTCGACATTTCTCGTTGGCGTGATCTCCTGGCTCACAACATCGCTAACCGTAATCAGGTTTCCGAGGAGCGATTGAACCGCATCGTCCAGGATACTATTGGTCGGATTCTGTTTCTCCGCATCTGTGAGGATCGCGGGATTGCCCACGAGGGAGATTTGAGCGAGGCAGCGGAGAGCGACGACGTTTATGCAAAACTCTACAAGCTCTTCAAGAAAGCGGAAAAGCGATATGACTCCGACCTTTTTGAGGTCGCTTCGATCGCCGATCTTGTTATCGACGATAAAGTCCTCAAGGACATCATTTCAGAATTGTATTGGCCGAAAAGTCCGTACAAATTCGATGCTATCCCCGCAGAAATCCTCGGCCAGGTGTATGAGCAGTTCCTCGGCAAGGTCATCCGCCTGACCGAAGGTGGCCACGCGAAGGTGGAGGAGAAGCCGGAAGTACGGAAGGCCGGCGGCATCTATTACACGCCGGTGTACATCGTCGAGTACATCGTTCGTAACACGGTGGGGAAGCTTGTCGAGGGAAAGACGCCAAAGAAAATTGAAACACTCTCCATTCTCGATCCGGCCTGCGGTTCAGGATCTTTTCTTCTTGGCGCGTACAAATTCCTGGCGGACTGGTATCGCGATTGGTACGTCGCCGACGGCGCGGCCAAGCACGAGAAAGCCAAAAAGATCTATCGGGACAAGGCCGAACAGTGGCAGCTGACGCTCGATGAAAGGAAGCGGATTCTCACGGCGCACATCTATGGCGTAGACCTCGACCGCCAAGCAGTAGAGTTAGCCAAGCTATCGTTGATGCTGGAAGCCCTGCGTGCGCCGGAACAAGGGAGCCTGTTCAACGACCGGATGCTTCCACGGCTAGGCGATAACGTCAAATGTGGCAATTCGCTGATCGGGACGGATTATTTTTCGGGTCAGTTGTCGCCTGATCCAGAAGAGATGACTCGTATTAATGCGTTTGACTGGGTAATGGAGTTTTCCGATGTTTTTGAGCGCGGCGGCTTCGACGTCGTCATCGGAAACCCACCGTACGTGCGGCCACACAACCTGACGTCCGAAGTTAAAAAAGCTCTATGGAAGAGCTATAAAACCTTTATCGCAAAATCAGACCTCTACTCCGTTTTCATGGAGCGGGCTATAAGCCTTACGAGGCCGGACGGGTTAACAAGTTTCATTGTTCCTAAGACTTGGACGTCACTACAAAGTTTTTCAGAGATTAGAAAATATGTACTCGACAACACGAATGTTCGGAAACTAACGCAACTGCCAAAAAGGGTTTTTGATGACGCGACAGTTGAAACATGCATTTTCCAGTTTGAGCGCGCTGTTAGTCCGACGAGCGAAAACGAGATTGTCATTGAGAGCTTAGACACGAAGGGTGAAGTCAGCTTTGTGCGAACGCTCCAGCGATCTGAAATCGAAGGGTCTCATCTGAATAACTTCCAACTAGAAGGTAATTTTGTGGGTAAGGGTGTGTTGGAAAAAATCAAGAATGCAGGACGGCCTTTGGCCGACTATGTAAGTTTCCAGTATGGATTCAAAACTGGAGACGATGAAATGTTCATTGGAGCTACAAAACAACACCCAGAAGACAAGCTGTTCATTCGCAGTGCAGGCATTAAGAAATACCACTACGAAGAACCCAGTGAGTACGTTTGGTATGTGCCAGAAAAAATGATTAAGAATGCGAAGACTGCTCGTCCAGGAAACAAGGAGCGATTTGAATCCGAGAAAATACTTGTCTCACGAATGGGTAGGTTCCTTGTGGGGACGTACGACCATGGCGGGCTCTACGTTAAGGACGCGATGTTGCTATTGCCGAAGGACTCGACGCACTCACTGATATATCTTTTGGGCGTAATCAACTCGCGCATACTAAATTATTTTTACAGAAATTTCTTCGTAACCATTGATATCCTCAAGAACGCGCTGCTCAGCCTTCCAATTAGGGAAATCGATTTTAAAATCCCGGAGGATAAAGAGGAATACGAAAAAATTCAAAAACTTGTTTCTTTGGACTTGTCCCTGAACAAGCGGTTTGCGTCATCAAAATCAGAGGCTGAGCAGGCAGCTCTGAAACGCCAAATCGACGCCACCGATCAGCAGATCGACCAGCTGGTCTACAAACTCTATGGCCTGACAAACGAAGAAATTCGTATTGTCGAAGAGGCAACTAAGTAGAGTTATCCACTCGTCGTTCTGGATCCCCGCGTCCGCGGGGATGACAAAAGGCGCCCCGCCATGCGGAGCGCCTTTTTGGTGACTCGGGTGGGGTTCGAACCATCTCCAGGAGTAGATATCCCAAGCCGACAAGAGGGCGCGATCGCCCGCAAGGGCGCTCAGCCTCGCGAAGTGTCCAACCCGCAGCCCCGCCTCCAAACCTGCTGACGACGAAGGAGGCCGCCGCCTACCTGCGCGTCTCACAGCTCACTATCTACCGGATGTTGAGGAGCCGTCGGCTGCCGGCCATTCGGACCCATCGCAAGCACCTCTTCCGGCGAGAGGACCTGGAAGCGTTCATCCGTTCGTCCACAACCACGGCTGAGAGTGGGGGCGCTGAACTTGCCGAATGGCCCTTACCGACGTAGCGCGCTCTTGATTTCATCGAGCTTCCACAACGTCCGCTTGATCTCGTCGAGCTCCCTCTGAATGGTCGCGACGGCCTGTGCAAGATTTGCGAGGCCATTGTAGAGATTGTACTTCTCGGGCTGCGTTTGGGCGTTCCCGAAGTCTCGGCGATTCTCTTCGAAACACTTTTGCGCATCGTAGGCCGACATAGAAGTTGGGAGATTGATGAATAGATGCTGGGATTCAATACACCGCTCCAGATGCAAAGAGGTCGTCGAAGTACTTCTTGATCTCGGGATGAACCGAATCGAGATGAAGTGGGATGACCACGGCAGGCTTTCCTCCGAGGTTCTTCAGTGAGTGATCGACTACCCAGCCGCGGTTGCCGGTGAAGATGTAGCGGCCATGTAGTTCTTCGGCGGGGAGCCGCCGAACCTCGACATCGCGGCCCAGCTCATGACGAAACTTGTCGTACGTCCGTCTAAAATCAGCTTCGCGACCCCTCTCGCCGATGTGACAGGCGAGAATGCGAATGGGGATAGCAACCTGCGCAAGGCAGACAAGGGTCTCCTCCGAGATGTACGGGTCGATCACCAGTAGGTGTCCGTCTTTTGCCTGAGCTCCGAGGAATTCTTTGAGTTGCTGCTGTGTCGTCCATGATGTCCCTGGTCGCACGAAGACGGCCGAATGCGGAGACTTGAATGCTCCTCGCCGTTTCAGGGCTTCCGGCGTCAGGATGAAAAGTCGCTTTCCCCCAACGGTTCGGAAGGACACGAAGCGTTTCATCGAGGACAATCTCCGTCGTGCGGTTCCCGGACTAACGTTGGTGCCAGCGTCGCGCACCGCGCCGGTCACGGCCGACACCGTGACTGGGCGCAACGCTCCGCCGGCGCGCTCGAGTGCATCCAAGAGGACACTATCTGGCGGCTCCATCGTCCTTCGTTTTCGGGAGTTCATAGCGAACGAAGTACT
>JBBUJK010000016.1:0-10636 GCA_038054875.1 Patescibacteria group bacterium | reverse complement strand
ACGCCGACCGCATCGTGCTGTCCACGGGCCACCAATCCAAGGGGTTGGAATGGGACGTGGTGTTCGTCATGCACCTCACGGACCAGGGCTTCCCGCATCCACGCGCCTATGAAGAAGAGAACGGGATTGAAGAAGAGCGCCGGCTTTTTTACGTGGCCGTCACGCGAGCGAGGCGGCAGCTCCTGCTCACGTACCCGCTCGTGGCCGGCTATGATAAGCTGACGGCAATGCAGCCGTCGCAGTTTTTGGGCGAAATAGACGGCGACGCCGTGGAACACATCACCGTGGAACGCGGCAGCCGCGCTGCGCTCGGAGGCGGCATGTCGGACGGCGCGGACGATGCGCCCGATGCGGATGCCGACGAGACCATCGAATTGGACGCGAACGGCGATCGCGTCCCGGCGAAACCAAAGAAGCGCGGCTATCTCAGCGATGTGACCGAGCTATGAGTCTGAACAAAGGTGCGTACACCCACAAACGGATCGCGATATTTTTCGCGCTGGTCGTCGCCGTGCTCGCGCTCTACGTTTGGTACGTGCGCTCCGTCGAAGTCGAACGTTTTTTCCGCACGGAAGCGCTGCCGGCAGGGGATGCGGTGAGCGGCTTGTGGGAAGCTGCGCCGCACATGCTTTCGCCGCGCACCGAAGTCGCCGTCGCCGCGGTGGATGGGAAGGTCTACGCCGTGGGCGGCTTCGACGGCCTGGGCCGCACGCTCGCGTCGGTCGAGCGCTTCGATCCGGAAACGGGCGTTTGGGAACAGCTGCCCTCCTTGCCGCGTCCGGCGCATCACGTCGCCGTGGTCGGCACGGATGGCGTGCTCTATGCGATCGGCGGATTCACCGGTGCCGGATTCACGCCGCTGCCCGAGGTCTACGCGTTTGATCCGGTGATCGGCACCTGGGCGGAACTGCCGCGTTTGCCCGATGGTCTCGGCGCTGCGGCCGCAGCCGAAGTCGGTGGCGATATTTATGTCGTTGGCGGCGTGGATTCGGCCGGGCTTTCCGGAAAGCTCTACGTCCTAGATGCGGTCGCCGGCGTCTGGAAGGAAAAAGCGCCGATGAACGACCCGCGCGACCATCTGGCCGCAGCCGAAGTCGGCGGGCGGCTCTACATGTTCGGCGGACGGCACGCGTCGCTCCTGACCAACCGCGCCACCGTGTCGGTGTACGATCCGCGGGAGAACCGCTGGACGGACGGCGCGGAAATGCCGCGCGCGCGGGGCGGTATCACGGCCGCGGCCGTGGATGGCATCATCTGGATTTTCGGCGGGGAAGCGATGACGCACACCTTCCGCGACGTGGATGGGTATGACCCGATCGCCGAACGCTGGCAGGAGGCAACGGCGATGCCGACCAGTCGGCACGGCCTCGGCGCCGCAGTCGTCGGCGGCAAGGTCTACGTCGTCGGCGGGGGAGCCAAGCCGGGATTATCCGTCAGCGACACCGTCGAAGTGTTCACGCCGCCACAGCCCTAACGAAAACGCTCCCCATCAGGGGAGCGTGGCCGTCTCGACGGCGGGGAGGCGTCTTTCCTGAGGGAGGTAACTTCCTGCCCGGGGAATCGTCCAGAGGATGCCGAACACCGCGAGTCCGGCGACGACGACCATGGCCACGGCAATGCCCGTATTGCGGTTCATATACGCGAACAGTATAGCATATTTCTCCTATGCAGACGCCCCCGATGCCGACACCCACCCCGACGCCGACTGGCGGACCGCTTCAGACGCAGAAGAAGTCGTTGAACCCCGTATTCGGGTGTTTGATCATAGCGGCTTTGCCGGTGATGTTTATAGCACTGCTCATTGGGTATGCGTTTTTCAATAAACCGCCGGTCAAGGGCGTTATCACTATTTCTTTAGGTAGTGAGCAGTCAAATCTTGTCCCGTTCGGCTGCATGAACAACGGCAGCGAGATTGCTCTGCCGCTGCGCGACGAGGCGCCAAAGAACGGATTAACCGTTGAAGAACGCAAGCTCCTGCTGCGCGACCCGCGGCAAGACTCCGTCATTCCCAACGGGCCAATTCCAGCTGTGACCATGGCCTATGTGGATGCCGATAAACAGGAGCTTTTGATTGGTGGATGTTCGCGTCTGGAAAGCAAGCTGTCACGAGGCATAAAGCGCTTTCGCATTCTGGATTCGCGGCCGCGGATTCATTGGGCTGATTGGTCGGGAAGATTAGAAGCAACCTGCGCATTGTCGGACGGCCGTACCATCGATATTGATCTGACGCTGACGGATTGCCGTTGATGTGTTGACCCTGAGATAAGGCGCTGTTACCCTCCTCGCGTATGTGGAAGACAGTGGAATCCGTTACCGAGGGGCATCCGGACAAGGTCTGCGATCAGGTGTCGGACGCCGTTCTTGATGCGTATCTGGCGCGCGACCCCATGAGCCGCGTGGCCGTCGAGGCCTTCGGCAGCCATGGTGTGCTCATTGTCGGCGGGGAAGTGACGTCGACGGCGGAGGTCGACGTGGAACGCATTGCCCGCAAGGTGTATGCGGACGTCGGGTACACGGAAGACATCGACGTGCTGGTGCACGTCGCGCAGCAGTCCCCGGACATCGCCCAGGGCGTGAATCCCGGCGGGGCGGGGGATCAGGGGATCATGTATGGCTACGCGGCTGCGGAAACGCCGGAGCTGATGCCGAAGCCCGTCATGATGGTGCACGCGCTCACAAAGCGCCTCGCGGACTTGCGCAAGCACGATCCGGCCTTCGCCTGGATCAAGCCCGACGGCAAATCCCAGGTGACATTTGAAGGAAGCACGCTCCGTTCGGTGCTCGTTTCGACCCAGCATGACGAAGCCATGGCCGAAGACGAAATCGAGATGTTGGTGCGCGAGCACGTCGTCCTTCCTGTCGTTGGAGACTTGTCTGACGTCGAAGTTCTCGTGAACCCCACCGGCCGCTTCGTCATGGGCGGATTTGCCGCGGACACGGGGCTGACCGGCCGCAAGCTGATGGTCGACACCTACGGCGGGCTGCTCCCGCACGGCGGCGGCGCTTTTTCCGGCAAAGATCCGACCAAGGTGGACCGCTCGGCCGCCTACATGTCCCGCTTCGCCGCCAAATCGTTGGTCGCGAACGGCTACGCCAAGAACGTCCTTGTGTCCGTGGCCTACGCCATCGGCCGCGCCGAACCCATGATGTTGTCCGCCAAATCCGGCGACGGCAAAGACCTGTCCGCGCTCGTCCGCCGTCATTTCGACTTCCGTCCCCAAGCCATCATCGAGCGGCTCGACCTGCGCCGCCCCATCTACCGCGCCACCGCCGCCTACGGCCATTTCGGCCGCGCCGAGTTCCCCTGGGAGCAGATCGTTTCGTTGTAAAGGGTCTTGACAAGAAGCACCTTCTGGCGCGGACCGTTCATCACGGTATGATGGGCGTGTGCATAACCGTGTCTTATGGACCAGAAAAATCAGATTGACCGCATCTTGGCCGTTGTCGAGGAGATCAGTCTGCGGCTTGGGGAGGTAGAGGGCCGGCTTGGGAGGGTGGAGGGGAATGTCGCTGCGATTGCAGCGGATTTGACTGCAAACAGTGAGCAGGTGGCCGGGCTTTTGGAGTGGAGGACCGATAAGGATCAGCATGATGAACGGGTTCTCGGCCTTCTTTTGGATACGCGCGACCGGGTGGAGCGGCTGGAAAGCGGTTTTTCCGAAGTGAAGGAGTGGAAAGCGGAGACGCTCAACAAACTGGATGGTTTTTTGGTGGTCGTCAATCGCCACGAATCCGAGATAGCCGCGCTGCGCGGCGGCCAGCAACGCGTGGAAGAACGGCTGGGGAAGGGTTGACGGCCTCGCGACGGGTGCCCGTGTTATACTGGTGCCATGTTCTTCCCGCTGTTCCTGCTCCTTGCGGGCGGCGTCTTTCTGTTCAAAGGCGCCCAATTTCTCGTCCACGGCGGGTCCGTGATCGGGCTGCGGCTGAAGATTCCGCCGGCCGTGATCGGGCTGACCGTCGTCGCATTCGGCACCAGTGCGCCGGAATTTTTCCTGTCCCTGTCCGCAGCACTCACGGGCGCGCCCGCGTTGTCGCTCGGCAACGTTCTTGGATCGAACATCGCCAACGTGCTGCTGATACTTGGTTGCGCCGCCGTGGCCGGATCGGTCATCGTGCCGCGCTCCACCCTCGTCCGCGATCTGCCAATCGTCATCGCCGCCACCATCCTTGTGGCGCTGCTTGCCAACGACCGCTGGTATTCGCTCTCGGCGTCCAACGTGCTGTCCTTCCGCGACGGCCTGCTGTTCCTTGGTTTGTTCTCGGTGTTCATCTACACGCTTCTTGTGGAGAAGGGGATGGACGGCATGCACCTCATCCAGCATTTCCGGTTCCGTCATGCCTACCGGGTCTCGCTGATCGGTGCGCACTCCATTCCCAAGGCGCTCCTCGAAGTATGCGTGTCCGTCTTCGCTCTGTGGTTTGGCGCCGCCGCGTTCGTCCGCGCGCTGACCGATCTGGGAACGTTGTGGCAGGTCCCTGAAGTGATGCTCGGACTGACGGTCGCCGCGCTCGGCACGTCGCTGCCGGAGCTTGCCACGACGCTCGTCGCGACCTGGCGGAAGGAAGGGGACATCGCCGTCGGCAACATCGTCGGATCGGTCATTTTCAACACGCTGTTCGTTCTCGGCGCCGTCTCCCTGGTGAGGCCCATGCCGTGGCCGCTCACACTCAACACCGACCTTGCCGTGCTCGGAGCGGCGCTCGCGCTCGTCGTGGTCATGCTGTGGCACGGACGGAAGCGGCGTGAATTCAGCCGTGGTGAAGGCGTCGTGCTGATTCTTGGATATGTGGCCTACGCGGCGCTTTTGTTCGGCCGCTTCGCATCCTGACTGTTTCATGAGCAGCAAAAGCCCCCTGCGTGCAGGGGGCTTTGCAATGTGCGTCAGGAGCTGCCGGGCTTTTTCCAGATGGCCAGTGCCCGTAGATGAAGCGTTTCCCAGGCCGAGTCGTCGCGCGTCCCGCGCATGTCTTCGCGCCACAAGAGTTTCATGGCGTCGAGCGCAATGTCCGTTGCGTGCTCGACTTCGTCGGCATGCTTGGCAAGGAGGCGCTTCTTGATGTTGTCGCGCACCAGATCGAAAAAAGCTTCTTCCGCGACTTTGGCGAGATGTTCGCCCTCGTTGGGGGCGTCGTCTCCCTCGTCGTGGATTTCGCCGCACTGATCGCAGCGTCGATGGGCGTCGAATTCTGCCATACGCGTGTTGATTCCAGACTATCACCGGTTCATATAAATGCAAAGCCCCGCACGGGATCTGCTCTCCACAGAAACCCCGGGCGGGGTTTTTGTTCAACCTCGGCTTTCGAGGAAGAACGGAATCGTCATGATGCCGACCACGAGTAGAAGGGCGATACCAAGACGTAAGGACACCTCTTCAAGTGTCATTGAACGCACGGATGTTGCCGTGCAATCAGAGTGAATGAGCAGAGCCGCTCGCCTCGCCGTACATCGTTTCGTGAGCACGGGCAAGTTGGCCGGACTCAGGCGCACAATATAGAATGAAGGAGTGGTTCCGTCAACATGACGACTCGCCTCAATACGGCACAGGTTCCGACCTGGCATGCGCTTGGCGCCGCGGAAGCGGCCCAGGCGCTTGGCGTTGACGCATTTCGGGGCCTTTCGCCGGCGGAAGCCGAACGTCGCCGCGCCGAACACGGTTCAAATGCACTGCCACGCCCGCCGCGGCACGGCGTGGGCCGCATCCTGCTTCACAACCTCTCAAACCCCATCGCGTTGGTGCTGATCGGCGCGGCCGCGGTGTCGCTTGCGGTGGGGCACGCCGTGGACGCGGGGGTGTTGGCCGTGGTGATCGTGCTGAACATCGGGTTCGCCGTCATTCAGGAATACAAAGCCGACCAGGCCATCGAGAAAATCCTGGCGCTCTTGGACTACCGTGCCCGGGTGTTGCGTGGCGGACGTGAACACGAGATTTCCTCGGCCGACGTCGTTCCCGGCGATGTGCTGGTTCTGAAACCCGGCATGAAGGTCGCCGCCGACGCCCGCGTCATCGCGAGCGCCGAACTGCACGTGGGTGAAGCGGCGTTGACCGGCGAATCCGATCCGGTCGCCAAAAACGCGGACCCGGTCGCAGCGGAGTCGGCCATGGCCGACCGGACCAACATGGTCTATCTCGGTACGACCGTGGACGCGGGCACCGGGCACGCGCTTGTGGTCGCCACCGGCCAGCGCACCGAACTCGGCCGCATCGTCGCGCTGACGCACGCCACGCGCGAACCGCGCACCCCGCTGCAGGAAAAACTGACGAGTCTGGCACGGTGGCTCACCCTGGCGCTGCTTTTGATCGGCGCGGGCGTGTTCGCCCTCCTGCAGTTCCGCGGCCAGCCGCCGATTGAGGCATTCGTCACCGTCGTCGCACTCGTGGCATCGTCCGTGCCGGAAGGGCTCTTGCCCGCCATCACCATCATTCTGACCGTGGCGATGCGCCGCATCCTCAAGGCGGGCTCACTCGTGCGCCGGATGGCGGCGGTGGAGTCGCTTGGTGCGGCCAGCGTGATCTGCATCGACAAGACCGGCACCATCACGGAAGGGAAGATGCGGGCGCGCACCCTGCTCACCATAGACGGCGAGCACGCCCTCGACGGCGTCATTCCGCTCCCTGCGGACGCGCGCGCCGCGCTCGACGCAGCAACGGTGGGGCTCTCGGTCACGGTCGACAACCCGGCCGATCCGCACGAGCATTGGCGCACCAAGGGGAGCGCCACGGAATCCGCTTTGCTTTTGGCCGCTGCACGCTGCGGGGTCGACCCGCTGGCCCGCACCGCGAAGATCACGGCCGAGCTGCCGTTCGACTCCAGTTACAAGTTCGCGGGCGTTGTCTTCAACGGCCGGATGATCGTGCGCGGGGCGCCGGACATCCTGCTGGCGCGCGCTACGCATATCCGTGAACACGGCAATGACGTGCCGCTCACGGCACCCCTCAAGGCGCGCCTCCAGGAAAGCATGCTCGCCGCCTTGGGCGCCGGCCTGCGCGGACTCGCCGTCTGCGAGCTGCGTGCGCCGGCGCAGGCGCCCCGTCCGGATGACGTGCGTGGCTTGACCGTGCTCGGCATTTTCTTGCTCCAAGATCCTGTGCGTCCGGAAACGCGAGCCCTCCTGTCCGGCGCCGCGGCCGCCGGCATCCGCACCATCATGCTGACCGGCGACCATCGCGCCACGGCCGAAGCGGTGGCCCGCGAGATCGGCATGCCGACGGGGAAACACGCGGTCATCGACGGCGCAACGCTCGAACGCCTGTCCGACGACGCGCTGCGGGCGATGCTGCCGACGTTATCCGTTGTCGCTCGCGTCACGCCCGCCCAGAAGCTGCGCATCGTGCAGTTGCTCCAGAAGATGGGGGAGACGGTGGCCGTGACCGGGGACGGCGTCAACGACGCGCCGGCGTTGAATGCCGCGGAGATCGGCATCGCGGTGGGCTCCGGCACCGACGTCGCCAAGGAGGCTGCCGACATCGTGCTTTTGGACGACAACTTCCGCACGATCATGCGGAGCGTCGAAGAGGGCCGCTTCGCATTCCAGAACGTGCGCAAAGCCGCCGTGTACATGATCGGCAATGCCTTCTGCGAAGTGTCCTTGATCGTCGGTGCGCTGGCCATCGGCTTCCCGATTCCGCTCACCACGCCGCAGATTCTGTGGATCAACGTGGTGGAGTCCGGGTTCCTGAACATCGGCTTGGCGCTCGAGGCGGGGGAGGAAGCCGTGCTGCGCGATCCGCCGCGACGCCGCGGCCGTCCGTTCTTCACCACGCGCTACAAGACCTGGCTGGCGGCGATCGCCGCGATTCTGACCGTCGTCACGCTCCCGGCCTACATGGGCTTCCTCGCCTGGACGGGCGACCTGGTGGTGACGCGCACCATGCTGCTCGTGACGCTCTCCCTGCAGAGCGTCTTCATGGTCTACGCCGTCCGTAAAGTGCACTCGCCGTCGCTCGGCCGCGGCATGTTTGCTAATCACTGGCTGAACGTCGGCGCGCTGGCATCCCTGGCGCTTCTGACGCTGCCCGTCATCCTGCCGCAGCTGCACGAACCGTTTTCGACGGCATCGCTTGCTCCGGCGCAGTGGCTCGCGGCCGTGGTGACCGCCATCGCGTCGGTACTGCTGATCGAAGCGGCAAAACTGGCCATCGTCGTGCGCCATCACGGCCCCAGGCTCGACGCAAAGCCCTCCGTCCGGTAGATTCTGTTAGTCATGCGCGCCCTGCTTCTCGCCTTTCTCCTGCTCGTTGCGCCGTTTTCCGCCCATGCCGCGGACACCGGAGAGTTTCCGGCCGACGAAAACGCCGCGGTCATCGAATCGCCGGATACGCTTTTCCGTGCGGAGGTCCTCCATATCCTCGACGAGCGGGTCGTAGCCGCCGACAACGGCAAGGACGTCGTCCAGCAAAAGCTTGAACTTGAATTGTTGGAAGGGCCGATGCGCGGACGCGTCGTCACCTTCGACGGCAGCGCGATCCCGACCATCGCGGCAAGCCGCTACCGGGAAGGGGACCGCGTCATTGTGTGGTGGTCCAAAGACCCGGACGGTACGGATGTTTTTTACGTGACGGACTACGTGCGCGACACGCGGCTCGGTTGGCTGGCGCTGCTGTTCGCCGCGGTGGTCGTGGCCGTCGGCCGCATGCGCGGCCTGCGTGCACTTGCCGCGTTGGTGCTGTCCGCCGCAGCCATTTTCGGCGTCATCGTCCCGGCGCTCTTGAAGGGCGTCGATCCGATCCTCATCACCGTGCCGGTGTCCGTGGCGGCGCTCGCCGTCGGCATCTTGCTGACCCACGGCCGGACCCGGCAGACCGCGGCGGCCGTCGTCGGCGTGGCGCTCTCGCTTGTGCTGACCGGCGTGCTGGCCTGGGTCTTCACTGCCTGGACGCGCATCACCGGTTTCGGCACGGAGGAAGCCTCGATTCTCGCCATGCATTTTCCGAGTCAACTGAACATGGTGGGCATCTATCTTGCCGGCGTCATCGTCGGCACGCTTGGCGTGCTGGACGACGTGGTCGTATCGCAGGCCGCCGTGGTGGAAGAACTCACCGCCGCGAATCCGGGCCTGTCGCGCGCCGAGCTGTTCCGCCGTGCCATGCGGGTCGGCACCGATCACACCGCGGCGGTCGTGAACACGCTGTTCCTGGCCTACGTCGGCGCGTCCTTGCCGCTCGTCCTGTTGTTCTCCATCCATGAAGCGCCGTTTCTGAGCTTCCGCGACGTCATCAATAACGAGATGATCGCCGCCGAAGTGGTGCGCGCGCTGGTCGGTTCGATCGGCTTGGTGCTGACGGTGCCGATCACGACCCTCGTCGCCGTCCGCATGTTGCGCCGTTAGTATGCCGAAAATGACCGCCACCCACTTCTACCGCTACCTGACCTGTCCGCTGGCGTTGTGGTTCGACGTGCACGGCGACGAGAAGCGCAAGCTGCCGCCGTCTGATTTTGAGAAGACGATCTGGGAGCGCGGTGCGGCGCACGAAAAACGCGTGCTCGCAAAGATGGGTCTCAAAGAAGTCATAGATGACGATCCGGACGAAGCCGTGGCCACGACGCTCGATCTCATGGGTAAAGGTGTGCCGATTTATCACGGTCGTCTCGCCGATGGGGAGTGGCTCGGCATCCCGGACTTCCTGATTCCGGAGAAAGGCCATTCGCGTCTCGGACCGTTCGTCTACGCGCCGCTCGACGTGAAAAGCGCCACCGAGGTCCGCGACGAACACCGCTTCCAACTTGTCTTCTACGCGCTGCTCCTGGAGCGCATCCAGGGCGTGCGGCCGAAGTACGGTTACATCGTGAATGCGCACGAAGAACGCATCGCCATCCCCATTGAACCGCTCGTCGAGGAGTTTCACGCCACGCGCGCCGAGGTCGAGAAGATTTTGAACGGGGAAAAACCCGCGCCGTTCTTCTCTTCGTCCTGCAAACAGACGCCGTGGTTCGAGGCCTGCCGTGACGAAGCCGTCTCCTGCAATGACGTCTCGCTCATCTACCGGATCCGCCGCGATGACTACGCTAAGCTGCGCGAGGCCGGGATCATAACGGTCAACGACATGGCCGATGCGGACCTGACCGCGCTGCGTCGGAAAACGGACCTGCCGATCGGACGGCTGGAGCGGCTGCGCGACCACGCCATCTGCTACGTCCAGAATACGCACGCCGTGATCGACCGGCCGGAATTTCCAACGGCTTCGGTCGAGGTCTACTACGACGTCGAATCCGACACCGTGCCGGAACCGAACCTGCATTACCTCCACGGCGCGCTCGTGGTGAAGAACGGGAAAGCGACCTACAAGAAATTTCTGGTGCGCAATCCGAAAGACGAAGGCAAGGTCTGGCGTGCCTTTTGCGCCTGGGTGGCGAAGCTCCCCAAAGACGCGGCCATCTACCACTACGGCATGTACGAGCACATGGTGGTGCGCGAGCTCACAGAACGCCACGACGCGCCCAAGGAGGCCTTGCTGCGTTTTGGCGACATGATCGACCTGCAGAAGACCGCGGCGCGCAGCGTGCTGTTCCCGGTCTACTTTTATTCGCTCAAGGACCTGGCCAAATACCTCGGGTTCAAGTGGCGGACCAAAGGCGCCACTGGCGGAGCGTCGGTGGAGTGGTACAACGCCTGGCGCAAGAAGAAGGACGCGGC
>JBBUJK010000015.1:0-7830 GCA_038054875.1 Patescibacteria group bacterium | reverse complement strand
TTGGGGGTCTGTTCGGTCGACTTCGGCACGTCGATGGCCAGCAGTACCGGATCAACCGTCTGCATGAATTTGAATTGCCGTTCATTAACCCATATCCACCAGAACCCCCGCAGCATCACGATGAGCATGGGGATCCAACCGCCGGCACGAAAAAGCTCCCACATGATAAACAGCGGGTGCTGTACTCCAAGCCAATTCACATATGTGAGAATGGCGGCTACGTCGATGGTGATCGACGGCATAGGCGAGAACAGTATACACGGTTTGAGGGTGTAGGGGGTAGTTGGGTTGATACAAAGAATCGGCGCGAAGCCGATTCCACCCTACACGCTACGCGCTACACCCTACCCCCTCTTCCGTGACGACCAGCGCTCCCAGGTCACGAGAAGCGGCGAAGCGATGAAAATCGAGGAATATGTTCCCACGCCGACGCCGATCAGGAGCGCCAGGATGAAGCTCCGCGTCGAGACGCCGCCAAACAAGTAGAGCGCCAACAACACCAGAATAACGGTCAACGAGGTGTTGAGTGAACGCACGAACGTTTCGCGGACTGATATGGCGACCACGTCTTCGAACGGCTGGCCGGCATGACGACGGAGGTTTTCCCGAATGCGGTCGAACACGACGATGGTGTCGTGCACGGAGAAACCGAGCACGGTAAGAACTGCGGTCACGAACAGCACGTCAATCTCCACCCCGGCGAAATGGCCGAGCGCAGCGAACACGCCGGTCGGGATGAGCACGTCGTGGAGCAGGGCGACGATGGCGACGATCCCGTACTTCCAGGCGGATACCGGTTTAGAGACGGAACGGAAGGCGAAGGCGATGTAGGCGACGATGGCGAGGAGCACAAGCGCGATGCCTTTCAGCGAGCGGGACCGGAGTTCGGATCCGACCGACGGGCCGACCGTTTCGTACGACTGCTCGGTCACGGAGGCGTCGTCACCCGCACGCATCGCGGCAAGGACCTTCTGGTGGCTGGCTTCATCCGTGGCCTGGAGGCGCAGTATGGCTTCGGCGTCCCCCACCGGCTGCACGTGGACCGTGCCGACCCCGGCTTCGCCGGCGCGGCGTTCGATCTCTTCAACGGCCGGACGCGCAGTGAAACGGACCTGCAGCAGCGTGCCGCCAGTGAAGTCGATGCCGAGTTTGAGGCCCCACAGCGCGATGGAGCCGATCGATGCCGCAACGAGGACGGCCGAAAGGCCGTACCAGATCCTGCGTGTGGCAATGACGTTGAATGTCATATGAAATGCGTCAGACGCGGCGTTTCGAAACACCGAAGAGCCACAGATGTTTCTCCATCCAGCGGCCGGCAACGGCGCGCAAGAAGGTGCGCGTCACAATGATGGCCGTGAACATGGAAACCAAGATGCCGATGGCCAAGGTCACCGCGAATCCTTTGACGAGTGACGTGCCGAGCCAGGCCAGGATGGTGCAGGTAATAAGAGAGGAAACGTTGGAATCGCGGATGGACAGCCAGGCGCGACGGAAGCCCTCGTCCATGGCGTCGCGGATGGACTTGCCGGCGCGCAGTTCCTCCTTCATGCGCTCAAAAATGAGGATGTTGGCGTCCACGGCCATGCCCAGCGACAGGATGAATCCGGCGATGCCGGCCAAGGTGAGCGTCACGCCGATCGTTTTAAACACGGCCAAGGTGAGCGCGGCATACACGAGCAGCGCCACCGTGGCCACGACGCCAAGGAAGCGGTACACAACAAGCATGAACAGCGCCACGATCGCGAAGCCGAGCAACCCGGCCATGAGCGATTTGGCGAGTGACTCCGCACCGAGGGTCGCCCCGACCGTCTGCTGGTTGACGAGCGTGATCGGCACGGGCAGCGCACCGGCGTTCAGGTTGCGCACCATCTGCTTTGCCTCGGGGATGGTGTACTGGCCGGTGATCTGCGCTTCACCGCCGAGGATTTCCTGCTGCACCACCGGATCCGACAGAAGCACGCCGTCGAGGAAAATCGCGACGGGCTTACCGACGTTGCGTTTGGTGATCTCGCCGAAAAGCTTTGAACCTTCGTCATTGAACTGGAGACCGATCTGCACCGCGCCGGTCTGCTGGTCGAACAGTACGTTGGCGCGGCGCAGCTGGGCGCCGGAAAGGCCGGTGTTCTTCCATTGCTCCGGCGGCACGATGTCCGTTTCAATCAGCTTTTTGAACAGGATGTGGCTGGCGCGCCATTCCGGGACCGTCGAACTCGCCGTGGTGCCGTTCGACAATTCGACTTCCGGACCCGGGGCTTCCCGCTCCCCCGTCTTCTTGATGATGTGCCAACCGAAGGCGGTGGCGACCGGCGTCTTCGTGATCTCGTCGACTTTCAGCGCAGCAACGGCCTTTTCGAACTCGGGAACGGTGAGGCCGGCGGAAATCCAGTCCAGGTCACCGCCGTTCTCCTTGCTGCCCGGATCATCCGACAATTCCTTGGCGAGCGCGGCGAAGTCGGCGCCCGGCGCCAGCACGCGCTTCAACGCCTCCTGGGCCTTCCGTTTGGCCTCGGCGTCGCTCGCGACGAGCTGCTGCTTTTCTTCGGCTGTCAGCGGGCGGGACGGCTCAGTACTGCCCTCCTTGAACTCCAAAAGCGGGGTTTCACCGATCTGGCGGATGGCCTCGTTCACGTCCTTGATGCCTGCCAGGTCCACAATCAGACGGTACTTGTCGCCAACCATGGCGGTCTGCACCAGGGGCTCGGACACGCCGAAAGAGTTAACGCGTCGTTCGATCACTTCGCGCAACCCACTCATCTGTTCGCTGCGGTCGCTCTGGGGCACGCCGCTCATGTCCGCCTCGTAGACGAGATGAGAGCCACCCTGGAGGTCGAGACCGAGCCGGAAGGCTTTGTTCGGGAATTCCGGCAGCGGGCCGCGGATGCGGTTCCAGACGGATGGATCCACAAACAGACCGGCCAGCACACCGACAACGAGCAGGAACAGCGCGAGCCAGCGCAGGCGGGCCGCCGGGGCACGGAACAAGGCGCCGATGGGGTTGGAGGAAGTGGCCATAACGGGCGGAATGATACCCGAGCCGAACCAGGAGGCGCAAGGGTCCTCCCGGAAGCCATAAAAAAGAACCCGGGGATCAGCCGGGTGGCCCATTCACTCCGATGCGCGCGTTACGACGCCCTCCAGAGGTCGAACGCGTCGACATCGTCCGCATCGTAGAAGACGCAACTCTTGCGGTGTGCGTCCACGGCCAGCGCTGCAAACAGGAACATCTCGCGGACCGGAACATCGTCGAACGGATACCACGACCAACCGTCGCACTTATCCGGTTCCATGAGCACCGGCTCGCCGGAGACCCACTTTGCCGACATGCCGATGTGCAGATAATCCCGCGGCATGAACCGGCTCGAACGCGCGGTGACCTGATGCCGGAGATTCACGAACTCCACGGCCGGGCCCACTTCCTCGCGCATCTCCCGCAGCACACATTCCTCGATGCTCTCGCCCTTTTCCATGTGTCCGCCTGGGAAGCTCAGTTGTCCGGCGCCGTGCGCGCCCTTGCGACGGCCGAGCAGAACCTTGCCATCATGCCACAGCATCACGCCGACGCCGACGCGGACTTGGCTGAACGGATCGTCCATCAGCACCTCCGGCATGACCTTACGCAGGAACGAGCGTCAATGCAATAATGCCGTGCTCTCTCATTTTTTCCTCGTAACCGGGAAAACCGTGATACATCCGAATCAGGCCGTTGCGATCGACGGCACGTGCGTTGATGTCGTCGACGGAATACTTTTTCAGCATGTCGTCCACGGAGGCGAAATGTTCAACAGAAGCCACGACCCGCTCGAAACGATCCTTCTTGCAGACAAAAACGACGGTGTCACCGGGATCGATACCGCGGTACTTCACTGTGGCGGCACGCGTCTCGACGCGTTTGCGGCCGTCACGGATGTCGTCAAACGTCGCGCGGTCCACGGCGCGGAAACGGAGGGTGTGGCGTTTCATGCTCATACGCCTGGCAAAGTGTCGTACATCTTTATACTATTCATTCATAAAATATGACGCAAACGTATGAAAAAATATCTTTCGATGATAACTGCCGTCATGTTGCTCGGCGCCGGCTGTTCGTCTTCCGCAACTCCGGCAACTCCCGCAACCCCTTCTGCGACATCACCTCAGGCGGCAGTCAATGCGGAGTCGGGGTGCGATGACCTCATGACCCTCGCTGAGGCGCGGGAAGTCTCCGGTCTCGCCTATACAGAACGTTCCGTAAGCGCACAAATGGTGGGCCCCGTCGTCGTAACGAGCTGCACCTATTTCAGCACCGACCGGACATTGATCACCAAAGGCTTTTCCCTCCTCACCCGCTCCACCCCATCGGTCGGTGAAGCCGAAAGAAACTTCGAACAAAGCAAGGCCGGTGCGTACGCCGACGGACAGGAACTTTCCGGCAT
The DNA here is from genome assembly GCA_038054875.1 of Patescibacteria group bacterium. Lineage (GTDB taxonomy): Bacteria > Patescibacteriota > Patescibacteriia > 2-12-FULL-57-11 > 2-12-FULL-57-11 > SCUL01. The sequence continues at coordinate 3,421 of JBBUJK010000015.1, read as the reverse complement.
CGGCGACCGGGCGCTGTGGTCTCCGACGTTGAGCCAAGTATCCGTTCTGCGAGGTCAGACGTGGCTGATCGTCACGGCAATGAATAATCAGGAGCTTGCAACGAAGGTCTCCAAGACCGTCGTCCCGAAACTCAGGTAAGACGCGCGTCTCCCGTGGCTTTTCCAAAAAAGTCGTGGTGACGCGACGCGACCTGGGCCGCCAGCTCTTCGAGATACGCCAGAAGCTCGGTCTGACCGGCCATCCTGCTGCACTTCTGCGCGATCAATTCCTCAAGCGTGAGTCCGTGCTTTCGCCAGATACGGCCGCCATCCGCGACCGTCGTAAGCATCGGCTCCAGCTTGTCGAGTGCGTAGATGAAGCGGCTTTCCGGATCCTCGCGTCGCTCGTAGGCGGCAATGGTGGCGTGGAGATCGAAAAATTCCGGAAACTCACCGCGCAGCCGTTCCGCCGCAGCGTGTTCACGCTCCGCTTTCTCGGACTTGGCCTTGGCGTCCTTTGTGAACGCAAAGACGTCGCCGGCATAGACCTCGACCAGGTCATGAACGAGCGCATAGCGCATCACCTTGTCCTGGTCCAGCGACAGCTTCAATGTCGAGGCGACGTACCAGGCCAGCATGACCAGCGTGTAGCTGTGTTCGACGTCGTTTTCCATGCGCTCCTCGCCGATCGTGTAGATCTCGCGAACGACGCGCCGATAGGCGACAAGCATCGCGTAAAACCGTTGAAGCTCGACGATCGTCGGCATATCAGGCTTCCCGCACCCAGGCGAAGCGCGGCTGGCGGACGCCATCCACCTCGACCTCCCCGATGAACAACGGCAGCGGCCGGATCCAGGCGCCGCCCTGTTCGAGCGGTATGTAGACGACGAGCTCCTGCGACGGGTCTTCACTGTGCCGGCCGACGAGCGTGGCGTGGTACAAGCCCCGCGTTCTGTAGTGGCGGTAGATGCCGGGACGGAAATTCTGCGCCGCCGCGGACAGCGGCGGGAGCGGCGCGTTCATAGGGGGAGCTTGACCTTGGCAAGCTGCGTTTCACGGATCGACAGACCCAGGAACAACGCGAGCATCAGGACGGTGTTCAGCGGCGCGACCCAGAAACCGAACTCGCGGCCGAAGCTCTCGAGCACCATCAGGCCGCCGAGCATGCCGATCGAGTACATCGCGCCGTTTTTGAGATAGGCGAACTTGGAGATGATGTCGATGCCGCGCACCGTCACTTCGCGGACGACGAGCGCGCCGATGCCGTTGCCGATCAGGATCAGGACGACGGACAGCGTGAACGCGAACGCGCCGATGACGCCGTCGATCGAGAACGAGGCGTCGAGCACTTCGAGGTACAGCAGCTTGCTCCAGGCGCTCAGGTGCGCGCCCTGCAGCTTCTTCTCCACCTCCTCGGCGTTACGTCGGAAACCGTCGGTCACAAAGAAGGCCGTGGCGCCGATCGACGCCGAGAGCGCCAGGATCGGATTCTCGCGCACGGCAAGGGCGATGACCGTGGTGATGAAGATCGATGCGAATGCGTAGAACCAGACGCTCTGGCGGTGGATGAAGTGCTCGACGAAGAAGGCGTATTTCTTTTCCTCAAGGAACAGCCACCCCAGGAAGACGAACACGAGGTACACGCCGCCGGCGAGCAGCAGCAGTGGTTTGGAATGCTCCAGCGCCGCGCTGACCTTGTCCGGCTCCGTGAAGACAAGCCGCATCAGCTCCGGCAGCGGGATGTTGGTGTTGGCCAACCAGACAATCAAGAACGGCAACACGCCGCGTACCACGAACACCGCCAGGAGCAGCCCCCAGAACAGGAAGAACTTCCGGTACTTCTCCGGCATCGTCTTCAGGACGGACGCGTTGACGATGGCGTTGTCGATCGAGCTGATGACCTCGAAGACGACCAGCCCAAGGATGACGACGATGGATTGCCACATAGACGCTTACCCCAGTTCGATCACTTGTTTCACAAACCCGAAACGCTTTTCGTGGATCAGGAATGCGCGTTTCATGTTCGTGGTTTCAATTCAATCTCCTCCTTCAACAGATCGAACTTGACGATGAACGCTTCGAAGAAACCCAACTGACCGACAAGGCCGTACCCGAAGTTGCTCAACCCTTCAAGAAATCCGACAGCCATCGTCGAATCGTGCCCACCGGCGCGGACCGTGATGATGTGTACGTAATACTCCACAGGAACGCCAGTCACACCCACGACCTCACGCTTCTCTCCGCTTGTGAGCTCTAGTCCGAGGGTCTTCGCAAGCTCGGCGTCAAAAAACGACATATCCGCGCCGGAGTCGACGAGCACATAATAGCCGACGACTGATTCTCCGAAAATCAATTCGACCGGGATCACCGGCCGAAGTCCAGACGGAAATTTCCTGTATCGAAACTTCACAGCGAACCAACGAAGGTGACGTCCTTCACAGGCACCTTGAAAAGCATCGGATGTTCAATCCCCTTTTCGTGCGCAAGCCGTATGACATCCATCGCCGTGTCAGCACTGCAGAGGACGGTCACTTCATCGTCAGCGATCGCGACCCACTTCCCCCGATAGTTGTGCATGATAGGCGTCCAGTCGATGGTCATATCACTTTGAGGATGCCTCACGCTTCAAACGAGGTCAAATGACCGTCATCTCCGCTCATTCAAAATCTTCGTTCTCCAATAGCTTCTTCTCGACCGCTCCGGGAAAGAGTCGGAACGCCGGCCGGTTCTCTTGTTTGTAGATCATGGCGGTGCCCAGAACCTTCTTGGAGGTGTTGCAGACGAGATTCTCACCCGCCGTTATCTTGTGATCCTGAACGCCGGAAATGCGATCAAGATAGAGCCGCTTCAGCATTCCCGAGCCGTCCTTCTGGTAGTACGCGATCGGATTCTTGCACGCGAGGCAACTCAACAGCAACCAGCGCGATGATCCTTCGCGGTTCTTTTTGAATTTGTCGCTTTTGATTTTGGGTTGACGTCCCATGTTGTTCTGGATTCTCGCATCCGCGGGAATGACATCAGGATAGCACGCCTGCCTCGACCAGCTTCTGGCGCATCGCGGTGAGTGCACGAGAACGGTGCGAAAGCATATTTTTCTTCTCCATGCCCATCTCGGCAAAAGTCTGGTCGTGGCCGTCGGGAACGATCGACGGATCGAATCCGAAACCCTCTCCGCGCTTCGGCACAATCGTGCCGGAGACCACCCCTTCGACGAAAATGAACCGCTCGCCGTCGCAGTACCCCGCACCGCAGCGGGCCGTGACGCGCTGATCACCCATCTTCATGGCGATCTCCGCCGCGCGACCATAGCCGACGTGATGAAGCCAGAACTTCACGAACGGTCCGGGAAACCCGCCGAGCGCGGCGATATCAAGGGCGACATCCTCAACAAGCACCGGAGCCTGAACGAGCGCGAACGCGGCGCGTGCCTTGGCCTCGACGA
>JBBUJK010000014.1:10890-34106 GCA_038054875.1 Patescibacteria group bacterium | reverse complement strand
CCGGTCATCTCCACGACCTTGGCCGGGAAGACGCCCATCTTCCAGAGACGGCTCCCGTCGAAGGCGTGCGCGCCGCGCGGGCCGTCGGTGATGACGACGATTTTGGGGCCGGTCTGACGGAGCGCGGACGCCAGTTCATGCATCTCCCCGCGCCGACCCACAAGCTGCTCTGCCTCTTGTTTGTTCACGAACAGCACTTCGGTCACGGCCAAGAGCGGCTTCAAACGTTTGAGTCCTTCGCGGATCTGGCCCGTGCCCGGGTTGTAGCCGAGTTTAGCCTTGTGACGTTTGAGGTAAACCAAGAGTGAACGCTCCAAACTGTGGTGATTGCTGCCGATTGCCGTGTAATACACCCAGGACGCAGGTGCCAGCGCCGGAAGTTTGTAGGTGCGCGGCTCGCTGTAATAGAGGATGGTGCGTTCACCCTGATAGTTCAGCACCACCGAATAGTTCGACGGTCGCTTCTTATCAATCACGAGATAGTCCTCGGAAACGCGTTCCTTCTTCATCTTCGCCCGAATCATGCGACCGACCTCGTCGTCGCCAATGACGGAGTAGAAGGCGGCCTTCATGCCGAGCCGCGCCGAACCCACCGCATTGTTGGCGGCGTTCCCTGCCACGGTCCGGTCAAGCGACATGATTGGGATTTTGTCGGCGTAGTTGAAACAGAGCAGGCAGTTCTCGCGGTCGACCGTACACATCAAGGACGCCTCAGCCACCCGGATGAAGGTGTCGAGCGTGGCGTCGCCGACCGAAATGATGTCCAGTTTTTTCATATTACGTCCGTTTCATCACTTTTTGAACGGCCTTCATGATAGCCGAGACACCCATGCCGAAATGCTCAATAAGCTCGTCTGGATTGCCACTCTCGCCGAAACAATCCTGCATGCCGACGAACTCCATCGGCACTGGAAGAGATGCAGCGAGGATTTCCGCGACGCGCGAGCCCATGCCGCCCTGCACCTGGTGCTCCTCGACCGTGACGACGCGACGGGTCTTTTTTGCCGAAGCAATGATCGTCTTCGCATCCATCGGCTTTACGGTGTGGTTGTCGATGACCTCGCAGTCGATCCCCTTCTTTGCGAGCTGTGCGGCGGCGAGAAGCGCGTTATGAACGAGCGGACCACAGGCGACGATCGTCACGTGCTTCCCAAAACGGAACACTTCCGCACGGCCGATCTTGAAAGGCGTCTTCGCCGTGGTAAACACCGGCGTCTTCTCGCGGGTGAAACGCAGATAGACCGGTCCCACGAACGCCGCAGCCGCGATCGTTGCCTTCTTTGACTCATGCACGTCGCATGGCGCAACCACGGTCATGCGTGGAATAACGCGTGTAATGGCCATGTCCTCAACGGCCTGGTGCGTGGCGCCGTCCGGACCGACCGAGACGCCGGAGTGTGCACCGACGATTTTTACGTTGACGTTGTTCAGCGCAATGTTCGTGCGGATCATTTCCCAGTTGCGCCCCGGGGAGAACATCGCGTACGAGGAAATGAACGGCACCTTGCCGGCCAAGGCCATGCCGGCGGCAATCGCCGCGAGCGACTGCTCGGATACGCCGAACTGCACAAAGCGCTCCGGAAATGCCTTCTTGAAAGCCAAGGAGCGCGTCGACTCCGTCAGGTCCGCGCAGCAGACAACGATGTTCGGATCGCGCTTTCCGGCTTCGACGACGCCGTCGCCATACCCGTCGCGGGTCGGCTTCTTCAGAATGGTCTTGGCGAGGAGGTCGGCGGCCAGGTACGCCTTGGAGTTCAATCCCATAGCTATTCGTGTTCGGCGCGTATCCTGCCGCCCAGGGTGCGCAGTTCCCGAAGCGCGATCGCGGCCTGTTCGGCGTTCGGCGGTATGCCGTGCCACTCGAACTTCCCTTCCATGAAGGAGACGCCGCGGCCCGGCACGTTGTGCAAGAGGACGACCGTCGGCTTTTCGAAGATGGCCTTGGCTTCGTGCACGGCGTCGATGATGGCCTGCATGCTGTTGCCGTCGCAGTCGATGACATGCCAGTTGAACGCTTCCCACTTCGCGCGCAAGGGCTCGATCGGCATGATGTCTTCGGTCATGCCGTCGATCTGGATGTTGTTGCGGTCGACGAAGGCGGTGAGGTTGGCAAGCCGGTATTTACCGGCGAAGAGCGCCGCTTCCCAATGGAGCCCGGCTTCTTGTTCACCGTCCGAGGTCAGGCAGTAGGTGCGCCACTTCTTGCCGTCGAGGCGCGCCGCGTAGGCCAGCCCCGCGGCCTGCGCCAAACCTGCGCCGAGCGGGCCGGAGGTGGTTTCGACCCCCGGAAGCTTTTCCCGCTCCGGATGTCCCTGCAGCCGGGTGCCGAATGTGCGGAGCGTCAACAATTCCTTCTTGGGGAAATAGCCGGCATGCGCCATCGCGGCGTAGCGCACCGGACAGATGTGACCGTTCGATAAAATGAACCGGTCGCGCTCCTCCCAGAACGGCTTCTTGGGATTGTGATGGAGAATGTGAAAATAGAGCGCGGCAAAGAGGTCGGCCATGCCGAGCGGACCAGCGGAGTGGCCGGAACCGGCGGCAAGCAGCATCCGGATGATGCTCTGCCGGATGTCATTGGCGATCTCCTCCAGCCGCTCAATGTCCTTGTCGTGGGCATGCGCCATAGAGCGGCATTGTAACACAAACGCGGCCATACGGCCGCGTAAAACCCGTTGTATGGGTTAATAATTATCTGGGGTACAGGAGATTGGTTTTGTCGGTGAATTTAGGGCGTATCAGTTTGAAGAACGGAATCAAGAGATGATTCCGCTTTTATTATAAAATCCTTGCCGAACTTTTTCTGTTCGTCTTTTGTAAGAGAGAAAGGTTTCAGCTCTACTCGCAAGAGACGACGTTGGATCGCTCGGCGTCCATAGGAAAATCTCCAAGAGGCATGATTGATTTGTGCGGCGTAAAATGCGAGTTCATAGATTGATATTTTTTCTATCGGATGCAGGGCGATAACATGGATGCCACCGTTTCCCGCCCCAACGAATGACTTGAGCTGGACAGTTGCGAAGCCAAATCCGTTGACTGCGACGCACGGGGTCTTAATGATTTCTTTCTCAACGTCGGCTTCGATGTAACGGACAATGCCGTTGTTCAAATTTGAATTTGAGACAAACGCAACGTTCCCGTCTGAATAGTCATCGAGGTTTCGTGATTTCGCATTTTGAACTGTAAAAAATTCGGTAATTTTCATAATGAGTAGAGATTTGATGCGAGCGCATTCGTCAGCACTGTCCGCATACCGTTCAGAATGTCATCCTTGCTCATTTCGATATCCTCAAGATACTGCTCCGGCGCACACTCGATAAACTTGTCCTGCTCGATGGGTTTCAATATCCATTGACGCGGCATGGACTTGAAGGAGTGATTATCCAATACGCTATGCAATTTTTCGAGGATATCCTTGATGTTGCCTGCTTTTGTCGGAATCATTACGTTTTTACGCTTCCGGTAACCATCATCCATAGAGGCCCACAGAACTTCCTGAACGAAGTTGTGCGGCTTTCCCGCCTCGATAATTACGCCGGACGTGTGGACGCCGACAGGATAGAAAAGATCTTCCGGTAATTTAATGACTGCACGGAGAGAGTGATTGCGAAGCATGTTTTTTCTCCACTCCCTAAAGGCTTTTTCCCTGAACATCACAGGGCTTGGAATGATGACGAAAAGTAAGCCACCCTTTGCCATCTTGGACAAGGCGTAGTCAATGAACTTATATTCTTTCTCGTCCTCTTTCTTGAGGGCAAAGGGCGGGTTCATCAGCACCCGCGTCATTCTCACTGTCTTGAAATGTTTGTCCGCGAAGCAATTTCCTTCCTGTATATTGTTCTTCCCATCTCCTCGGAAGATCATGTTGACGAGAGCGAGAGCAACAACTTCCGGCTCTTGCTCGATGCCATACAATCCATTCTTTTTGAACTCTTCCAGTTCCTCATCGTCGCAATCATTACGGACATGATCGAAAGCGGCCACAAGGAAGCCTCCCGTTCCGCAAGCAGGATCGAAAACCTTGTCGTTCTTTGAGACGCGCAAGGCCTCGACGCCGAACTTCGTAAGATGACGTGGCGTCAAGACAATGCCGATCTCTTTCGCACCATTTCCATACCTCAAGAAGACTTCATAGAAGCGGCCGAGAATATCCGTGCCGGAGTTCATTGCGGAACGAATATTGATGTCTTCCAGTTCTTGAACGGTGTCAATGATTGCTTTCCTGAACTTGACGTGATTGTCCGGTGTCGGTGGCGTCGAAATGGCGATTGATTTCGCAAAGTCTCTTTTATCGTGATCGGCAAGCACTTTCTCCGCCTTCGCGTTTATCTCTTGAATCAATGTGAAAGCCGTGTTGTCAACATTGATGCGAGAATCATCGGACATGGCCAAAAGAAGTGATGCCATGACGCGAGCGCGACCGTTCTTGTTGATCGAGCCGACGTGTAGAATCTCGTTGATCTTCGTAGCCTTTCTGAAAAGAACCTCGTCGGAAATACGTATATCCTCGATGGAGTGGGAATCCGAATCGACCAGCCGTTGCGCGATCTCGGGACTAAGGAAACCTTTCGTGACACGGTGATTGACTTCGATTTCTTCCCACTTTCCATTCTTGAAATAGAAGTTCTGGACAATGAAGGTATCATTCGGATTTCCAGCAACGGCCGTCGCAATCGGACAGAGGATTTTCTCCGCGTTCAATTTGTCGGCATACTCCAGGGCTTCTTTCTTCGCCGTATCCAAATCTTTGTGTTCCGACTTCGCCTCAAGCACCATGAACTTATTAGCTCGCACCACAACGACATTTTCCGGCACGTCACGACCAAGATATTTTTTGATCTGTTCGTTCTTTTGACATTCGTGCTGGGTGTAGACCTGACCCGCCGCATTCCTTTCCGGATTGGAAACATTCCAGCCTAGTTCTTCAAGGCGTTCCTTGATATAGATGTATGCATGGATTTCGCTGCTTTTTGTGGTCATACTTGAACAGTGTTTCAAAAAACAGCTGATTTGAACAGCGATTCATTTTCTTTGTCAAGGGTAAGGTGTGGACAAAAGACTTTTTGACACCTTTCATCCTCTAATATACCCCCAAGGGGATAGTCGCCTAATTATAAAACCCTACGCCTGCAGCGTCGCCTGGAAATCCGCCACCGCTTCTTTCATATCCGGCGCATCGAACAGCGCGCTGGCCACGACCACGCCGTCGCAGCCCAAGGCCGTGAGATCGGCCGCGATTCTCGGCGTCACGCCACCGTCCACTTCAACGCGCAACTCCGGCCGTAGCCGTTTAAGTTCCGCAACTTTGCCGAGCACCTGACTCTGAAACCGTTGACCGCTCCAGCCGGGCGTGACCCCCATCACGAGCACCGCATTCAATTCGGGAAGGATGTCGGCGATGGTGGCGACCGGCGTGTCCGGATTCAGCGCAATCCCGCCTTCACGTCCCACGGCACGCATCGCCTCAACCGCGGCCAAAGGATTCCCCGGTGCTTCTGCATGCACAAATACGCGCCGCGCTCCGGCCGTGATCCAATCGTCCACGACGCGCTCCGGATGCGTGACCATCAGATGCACTTCGATCACGAACGGCAGATGCATGTTGCGGATCACCAGCGGATCGGCCCACGCGGAGTTGGCAACGAAGATGCCGTCCATGACGTCGATCTGTACCGTCTGCGCATGGTCGGCGACGCGCGCCGCCTTGTCGCGAAAATCAGCTTCGTCCCGGGCAAGAATTGCCGGAATGAGTTCAGCGCGCCTCATAGGCGGCAATTTTTTTGAGACGACGGGCATGACGCGCCTCCTTCGTAAACGATGTCGTCAAGAATAGATGGACGATGCGCTGGCTGAGCGCGGCATTCCGGGTCATGGTGCGCGCGCCGAGCGCGAGAATGTTTGCGTCGTTGTGCGCACGGGCGAGTTTCGCCGTCTGCGCGTCGTAGCAGAGCGCCGCGCGGATGCCGCGCACTTTGTTGGCGGCCATGGCTTCGCCGTTGCCGCTGCCGCCCAGAACGATACCGACCGCCGCACCCTTTGCCGCAGCAACGGCCTCGGCCACGGGAATCACCACATCCGGATAATCCATGTCCCTGTTTGAGGTCGTCCCGAAGTCGAGCACTTCGTACCCCAGAGCGGTGAGCCAGCGCTTCAGCCGCTCCTTAAGGCGATAGCCGGCGTGGTCCGTGCCGATGATGACGACGGGTTTCATACGCCAGGATTGTAGCATGAATAAAAAAGCGCGCCGCGTCGTGGACGCAGCGCTCACTCCTGGCCCGACTTCGGCGGCGGCGCGGGAATGGTGTCGTGTGTGTCGATCAGCATCCCGATCTCCACGATCAGATCGGCGATGACTGCATTCATCTCGAGCAGCCATGCATGGGCGACGTCCATTTTACCAAGGTAGGCCGAGCGGAGTTTGATTCCGCCGGGGTACCCCTTGATCGCGTCGAGGCAGCTGGTCAGGAACCTGTTCGCCGTGAACAGGCCGGACCGCACGTGCACGGCGTCGAGCTGGCGGCACTTGCTGACCTCCGCGTACGGGTCGCTGAGCTTCCTGCCGATCTCCTGGCGCAGCACGCCGATCGGCAGGGCCGCGTTGCCGTAGACCGTCCCGTCGAGCGTGATGCTGGAGCGCAGCAGGGCGAGCTGCTCTTCGGGGCGCTCGAGCGTTCCGGCGGCCGCCTTTTCCTGTGCGGCGGCGAGTGCCGCTGCGGCCGTTTTCAGCGTCTGGATCATGCAGACCCGTCCGTCGATCTCGACCGTGATGAACTCCTCGATCTCTTCGAGGAGCTCCCGGCCGCGCGTGAGCGCGTCCATGTCCCCTCACTTTCTTTCCGCACCGTGCGGACGGGCCAACATAGCCCGATTTCCCGCCACTGTCAACCCTTGCACGGCCCCCCTCCAGCCAGTACGATTCCCCCATCTTTCCTATGCCCGGCATCGATTTCCCAAAGATGGAAGAGGACGTGCTGGCCCGCTGGGAGCGGGACGGCATCTTCAAAAAAACGCTTCAGAAACCCGCGCCCCAGGGCAACTTCGTGTTCTACGAAGGTCCGCCGACCGCGAACGGCAAACCCGGCATCCACCACGTCGAGGCGCGCGCCTACAAGGACGTCATCCCCCGCTACAAGACGATGCGGGGGTTCCACGTGGAGCGCAAAGCCGGCTGGGACACGCACGGGCTCCCGGTCGAGCTCGAAGTCGAAAAGAAGCTCGGCATCTCCGGCAAGCCGCAGATCGAAAAGCTGAAGCCCACGGTCACGGCATCCATCGCCTACTTCAACGCGCTCTGCAAAGAGTCGGTCTGGACCTACCTCGAGGACTGGAAGCGCCTCACGAAGCGCATCGGTTTTTGGGTCGACCTGGAACACCCGTACGTCACCTACGAACCGGCCTACATCGAATCGCTCTGGGCCATGATCCGGCAAATCTGGGATCGCGGGCTCATGGTCGAAGACGACAAGATCGTCCCCTATTGCCCGCGTTGCGGCACGGCGCTTTCGAGTCATGAGGTGGCGCAGGGATATAAAGAAGTACGCGACCCGTCGGTGTACGTGCGATTCAAGACGAAGGACGGCGCCGCGTTCCTCGTCTGGACCACGACGCCCTGGACGCTGCCCGCGAACGTCGCGCTGGCCGTCGGCCCGGCCATCATCTACGTCGAAGTGAAACTCGGCGGCGAACGGCTGATCCTCGCCAAGTCGCGCTTGATGATCCTCGCAGGCCAGGAATACGCGGTGCTCCGCGAACTCGCGGGTGCGGATCTTGTCGGCATGGCCTACGAGCCGCTCTACGCGCTCGCAACGCCCGACGCCCCGGCGCATCGCGTCGTTGCCGGCGATTTCGTCTCCACGGAAGACGGCACCGGCATCGTCCACATCGCCCCGGCGTTCGGCGAGGACGACTTGCGGGTGGCACGCGAGAACGCGCTCCCGATGCTGCGCACCGTGAACGCCGAAGGGCAGTTCGCCTTCGCAACCGAGGATCCGTTCGGCATGCAGTTGAACGGCATGTTCGTGAAAGACGGCGACGCGCTCATCAGCGAGGATCTGAAAAAACGCGGCCTTTTGTGGCGGGTGGAGCCCTACGTCCACGAATATCCGTTCTGCTGGCGCTGCTCGACGCCGCTCCTCTACTACGCCAAACGCTCCTGGTTCTTCGCCGTCTCCAAAGTGAAGGCGGAACTCATCGCGAATGCCGAAAGAATCACCTGGACCCCGTCCTACATAAAGGAAGGTCGCTTCGGCGAATGGCTGAACGGCGTGCGCGACTGGGCCATCAGCCGCGAACGCTACTGGGGGACGCCGATCCCGGTCTGGACCTGCGCTGTCTGCGGAATAAAAGAGTGCATCGGCTCGTTCGCGGAACTGCGCAGCCGCGCCACCGAGGCCTCGCGTCCGAAAGAAGAAGGGTTCGATCCGCACCGGCCGTTCATCGACGCGGTCGAGCTCGTGTGCGCCTGCGGCGGAACCATGGGGCGCATCCCGGACGTCATGGACGTCTGGTTCGACTCGGGCGCCATGCCGTTCGCCCAGTGGCACTACCCGTTTGAAGGAAAAGAAAAGGTCGACCCTTCGACAAGCTCAGGGCAGGCGGCGGCCTACCCGGCCGACTATATCGCCGAAGCCATCGACCAGACGCGCGGCTGGTTCTACACCTTGCTTGCGACCGCCACGCTCTTGGGCCGCGGGACGCCGTACAAGAACGTGGTGTGCCTGGGACACATCTTGGACGCGAAGGGGCAGAAGATGTCGAAGTCGAAAGGCAACATCGTGAGTCCGTTCGAGATGATCGACCGCTATGGCGCCGACGCCTGCCGGTTTTACATGTACACGGTGAACCAGCCCGGTGACCCGAAGCGCTTCGATGAGGCCGACCTCGATAAGGTGGTGAAAAAGACGCTGAACATCCTGTGGAACGTGCTGACGTTCTGGGAAACGTATCGACCGCAGACGGCAGCCAAGGCCGCGCCGAGCAGCCATGTGTTGGACCGCTGGATCATGTCGCGCCTGAACCGACTCACGGACGACGTGACCGCCGATCTCGAGGCCCTGCGCATCACCGAAGCCGGACGCGCGCTTGCCGCGTTCGTCGACGACCTCTCGACCTGGTACATCCGCCGCAGTCGCGACCGCATCAAGGGACCGGATGGCGCCGCGGCAGCCACCCTGCAGCTCGTGCTCGCGACGTTCGCACGCTTGGCCGCCCCGTTCCTCCCGTTCATCGCCGAGTCGGTCTATGCCCGCGTCGACGGCGGCAAGGACAGCGTCCACCTCGAGGACTGGCCAGAGCCCGGCGCCGTGGATGATGCGCTGCTCGCCGAGATGGACCACGCGCGACGCATCGTTTCCTTCGGACTCGAAGAACGCGCCAACGTCAAAGTGCCGATCCGCCAACCGCTCGCCGCAGCAAAGATCAAGGCCAAGCCCGTTGCCGACGAATTCGTCGCGCTTATCCGCGACGAACTGAACGTGTTGACCGTTACGTTCGCCAAACCTCTGGGCGATTCGATCGTCGTCAAATTGGATACGCAGATGACGCCGGAGTTGAAACTCCAGGGCGCGCTGCGCGAACTCATCCGCCACGTCCAAAACCTCCGTAAGAACGCCAAACTCACCGTCCAAGATCGCATCACGTTGTCCATCATGGGCGCCGATGACGAACTCCTGGCCGCGATGCGCGCGCATCATGACGAACTCAAAGCCGCATTCCGCGCCGATCTCATCCGCGAAGAAAAAGCTCCGGACGTCCTGGCGGACGCGCAGATCCAGATCGGCGAGAGCGCGTTTTGGATCGGGATCACCAAGGTCTGAACGTTTCATAAAATGCCCCGCTGAACGGGGCATTTTATGTTATCCTGTGTGCGTATGAAGAGCACATCCCACGCGCCGATGATGGTGCGAAAATCCGACGGCCGACTCGAACCGTTCCTGCTCGCGAAGATCGAGCGGTCCGTAAGCAAGGCCATGGCCGAGGTCCAGGAACATCCGTCGCGGGCCAAAGCCACGGCGGCCGCAGACCGCGTCGCCGCAGTCATTGCCGAAACGTTCGACGGTCGGGTGCCCTCGACCGCCGACGTGCGCGACGCCGTCGAGGAAACGCTGCAGCAACTCCACATGCCGGATGTGGCCAAGGCCTACGTCCTGTATCCGATCATGCAGCACCGGAACGGGAAAAAGAAAACGTACTTCGGCGTCACGGACGACCTCCGGCTGGGCATCAACGCCATCAAGGTGCTCGAACGCCGGTACCTGAAAAAGGACGATCGTGGCCGCATCAGCGAAACGCCCTCGCAGATGTTCCGGCGCGTGGCCGACGCCGTCGCAGAAGGCGAGCAACGCTACGGCGCTGCGCATGACGTCATCGCCGCCGCAGCCGAGGAGTTCTACCAGGCCATGACCGCCGGCGAGTTCCTCCCGAACTCCCCGACCCTGATGAACGCCGGTAATCCCCGCGGCCAGCTCGCGGCCTGCTTCGTCCTCCCGATCCGCGACGAGCTGGAGAATATCTTCGATACGCTCAAAGCAACGGCGCTCATCCACCAATCCGGCGGTGGCACGGGTTTCAACTTCTCGGCCATCCGACCGGACGGCGACCTGGTGCGCTCGACCGGCGGCATCGCCAGCGGCCCCATCAGCTTCATGAAACTGTTCGACGCCACGACCGAAGTCATCAAGCAGGGTGGCCGGCGGCGCGGCGCCAACATGGGCATGCTCGATGTGACGCATCCGGACATCGAGCGCTTCATCTCGCTCAAAGGCGACGGCCTGACGCTCAAGAATTTCAACATCTCCGTGGCCGTGACCGACCGTTTTCTGCGCGCCGTCGCATCCGGCGGTACGGCCGACCTCGTGAATCCGCGCACCGGAAAAAAGGTCGGCAGCCGCAAGGCCCGCGAACTGTTCCAGGAGATGTGCGAACAGGCCTGGGCCTCCGGCGATCCGGGGCTCGTCTTCATTGACGAAGTGAACCGCAAGAACCCGACGGCGCACGCCGGACGCATCGACGCCACGAACCCCTGCGGCGAACAGCCGCTGCATCCCTACGAGAGCTGCACCCTCGGTTCCATCAACCTGGCCAAGCTCGTCGGGAAAGACGGCTTCGATTGGGAAAAACTCGCCACGCTGACCCGGCTCGGGGTGCGCTTCCTCGACGACGTCATCGACGTGAACACCTATCCCCTGCCGCTCGTCGCCGAAGTCACAAAAAAGCACCGCCGTATCGGACTCGGCGTCATGGGCTTTGCCGAGGCGCTGATCGCGCTCGGCATTCCCTACGCCTCCCCGAAGGCGATTACCTTTGTCGACAAGGTCATGAAAGCCGTCTGGACCGAAGGACACAAAACGTCCCAGGCGCTCGGACGACTCCGCGGCGACTTCCCGTCGTTCAAAGGCAGCCGCTGGCACAAGATGGGCCGCCGCCATATGCGGAACGCCACCGTCACGACGGTCGCGCCGACCGGCACGATTTCCATCATCGCCGGCTGCTCGTCCGGCATCGAGCCGATTTTCGCCATCGCCTTCGTCCGCAACGTCATGGAAGGCACGCGGCTCCTTGAAGTGAACCCGCAGTTCGAGATCATCGCCCGCCGTCGCGGCTTCTACAGCCAGGATCTGCTGTTCCATGCGGCACAGACCGGCAACATCGCCCGCGCCAAAGGCGTGCCCACATCCGTGAAAAAACTGTTCCAGACGGCGCTCGAGATTCCGCCGGTGTGGCACGTGAAGATGCAGGCGGCGTTCCAGAAGTGGTCGGACAGCGCCGTCTCCAAAACCATCAACCTGCCGGAGAAGGCCACGATCGAGGATGTGCGCAAGGCGTATCTCCTGGCCTGGAAGATGAAGTGCAAAGGGATTACCGTGTACCGATACGGCACCAAGCAGGAACAGGTGCTCTCGGTCGGCGCCATCCCGCGTGGCACAGACGATGCGGCCACGGTGCAGATGACGGTCGATCCGGAATACGCCGGCGGCTGCCCGACGCCGAATTGTAATTACTAGCATGATCACCTCCCTCACCGGCACGATTCTCGCCCGTGGCGCCGACTACGTCATCATCGACGTGGCCGGGGTTGGGTATCGCGTCGTCTGCGCGGCGGAGCTGCTCGCACAATTGACAACAGGCACCACAACCACGCTCTTCACACATGAGGCCATCCGCGATGACGGGCGTGAAATCTTCGGCTTCTCCACGCTCGACGCGCTGGAATTATTCTGGCAACTGATCGCCGTCTCCGGCGTCGGACCACGCACCGGGCTCGCCATCCTTGCCATGGGGAGTCCCCCGACTGTGCGTTCGGCCATCGAGCGCGGCGACATCGGGGCCATCTCCTCGGCCCACGGGGTCGGCAAGAAAACTGCGCAGAAAATCGTCCTCGAACTCAAGGGAAAACTCGTCGACGCCGACGACGGCCCGACCGACGATCTGCAAGATGCCCTCGTCACGATGGGCTACGGGAAGCAGGAAGCGGCAGCGGCGCTCAGAACCGTTTCCATTGACCTTCCGGACGCCGAACGGCTTAAGCAAACATTGGCTTTATTGAAGAGAAAATAGGGCTTGTTTCTTGGCTCTATACAGGGAAAGTGGCTCAAGTGAGCCACTTTCTTTGCACGATGACAGGCGCAGGCTTGACAAAACGGCTTTCGCGTGATATAGTCATGCGTTCCATAAGGATGGGACCGAGAAAAATCGGACCTTGAAAACCTACCGCCACAGGGCATGAGGGTGAGAGATCGTGCCATGCGGCGGAGAGCACTCAGTATGCGGAAACGCCACTGCGGAGAGCTCTACCGAGAAAACGGAAAAATACAGATGACGAAGCTCATGGCGCTCGGGTTCGTGGTTCTCGGCCTCTCGTCGGTCGCGTCGCTCACGACGGCATCCCCGGCGGTTCGCGCCTGGGAAGCGCGTCGCGAGACGCAGGCGGCCACGCGGCTCGAGAGCCACGTGATCGTCCTCGACGTCATCGAGATCGTCGGCCGCGTGCCGACCGAGATCCTCGTCTCGCACGAGGAGTACGACGTGGGCACCACCCACATCGTCGCTGATGGCGAGGCCATCATCTACGCCTCGCGCTGAGGCACAACCGGTTCGGACCCTACCGGTATAACAAAACGGGTCCAGAGAGCGATTGCGGTTCGCGCATTCGCCCTCTCCTCTTCTCAAACCATGAGCATGCTCGTGGCGTGAGACGAGGAGTCCATCGAAAGAGCCGCATCCCGCGGCTCTGGGCTTCCGAGAAGGGTTTCCATTCCATGTTCATCATCAACTGCCCCTGCCTGCTCAGCCACGACTCGGATACCTGCAGCCGCTGCAAGGGTCTCGGCGTCGCGGCCTTCCAGTGGGGCCGGCTGCGCCCGCTCACCGACGAGGAGCTCCTCGCCGCGTGCGAGGCCTCGGTCGAGACGATGGACACGGTCGAGATCGCGCAGGCGGCGTGATGGAGCAGTTCATCACCACCATCGCCGAGAACGCCGCGCTGATCACGGTCGTCGGTCTCGGCTGGTGCGCGCTCAGCTTCACGGCTGCATTGCTCCTGGGCCGCGCCGTTAAGCGCGGCATGCTCGGCTCGGTCGACAAGACCGAAGACGACAAGAAGTAACGAACGGCGCCTTCCGAAAAGGCGCACACGGCACTGCCTGACGAACATATGGAGGGGAACTCCAGCTTGGCAAACACCAGGTGTCAGGGTAATCGTGGTGTTCGACTCCCAACGGTGCCACCGCACATCATCCACATTCAACGATCGAAGGAGAACAGACATGCGTTTCACCGCCCCCAAGCTCGGAGACGTCCTCGCCAAGAAGTTCCGGATCGCCGAGGCCCGTACCACGAAAGCGTCGTGGCAGGATCGCCTCGTCGAGGTCGCTCGCCAGCTCGGCGCCGATCTCACCAAGCCGGAGGACTTCCGGATGGTCGACGAGCTCGTGCGCGGCCGCTAGCGCACAACCGGTTCAGGACCAACCGGAGAAACAAAACGGTCCACGAGAGCGATGCGAGACGCGCAACGCTCTCTCCTCTTCCGAAGGCATCACTCTGGTGGTGCGGTCGGAAAAGGAAAACAATCCGCCCCGGCATGTTGCCGGGGCGGTTTTGATTCTCATTGGGTTAGGTCACGGTCGGTCGCGTCTCAAGCGATGTCAGACGATCGTCATATCTCCGATGTGCCGCCTGATTCATTGCTTCCGCTTCGTCGAGGCGCTTCAGACTTCCTGTATATTCATCGAGCTTGTTGAACCCATTTTCCACCTTATCGACAAGATGATGAACTATAACCTCGAGCCGGCTGAACCGGTTTTCGAGGCCGGAGAATCGATCATCGACACCGGAAAACCGATCCGCCACATCACTAAAACCTCGCTGGATGAGATCCGCTTGTTCGGCGAATCGCTCATCCAGGCGACGTTCCAAATATTCTTCTGTGATGTAGTGGTTCTTCTTTGGCATATCCACAGCCATACTGTATCACGACCCCCCTCCCACACTGCCAAACTCGTCTGTCAACCCCCGCTGCCCCTAGCCCGTAGGGGTTTTCTTTTGTAGGATGTCCGCATGTCGCCACAGGAATGGAACCGCGCCGCGCTTTCCCACGCTCCCGTTTCGGGGGCGTTCTTGCAGTCGTGGCAGTGGGGCGAATTTCAACGCGCCGCAGGACGAGAGGTGCGGCGGTACGATCATGACGACGTCGTCGCACAGGTCGTCTCGCGGCCGTTGCCGAACAAGCTCACGGAGTGGGACGTTTTCCGCTCCCCGTTCTCCGGACCGCTCACGACCCAGATAATTGCCGATCTCAAAAAGACCAACGGCGTGTTTGTGCATGTTGAACCGTCGGACCCGTGGACCCTCGTAGGGGTTGATAATTATCAACCCCTACGGCATGCATCGGCCCGTTTACCCGAACACACCTTGGTGATCGACCTGACGCAATCGGAGGAAGTCCTGCTCGCCGCGATGCACCACAAGACGCGCTACAACCTGCGCCTGGCGCAAAAGCACGGCGTCACGATACGCGTCGGCGGATCCAAAGACTGGCCCGTGGTTTGGAAGATGTTTGCGGCTACGGCGAAGCGCGATGGTTTTTCCCTGCACCCGCAGGAGTACTACCAAAAAATGTTGGCGTCTTTGGCAGGACCGATCGACAACGCAGAGGACTGCACAGCGCATCTGGTGATTGCCGAACACGAGGGCGATCTTTTGGCCGGCATGATCCTGCTCCGTTTCGGGAACACCGCCACCTATCTGCACGGTGCTTCAGCAGACGTGAAGCGTAACCTGATGGCACCGTATTTTTTGCACGGCGAGGCCATGCGCATCGCCAAAGCCGCAGGCTGCACGAGCTACGATTTCTGGGGCATTGCACCGCCGGATGCGGCGGCGACACACGGCTGGACGGGCATCACGCGTTTCAAGATGGGATTTGGTGGCCAACGGATTTCCTTGCCAGGGGCACGCGAGTTGCCGCTGCGTCCGTTCTGGTATACGTTGTACCGGCTCGTGAACCTTCTTCGCGGAAAATAGAAGAGAAACGCACTCGTAGTTCAACGGATAGAACGCAGGCCTCCGAAGCCTGATATCCAAGTTCGATTCTTGGCGAGTGCACCAGAAAAAGCCGCTCTCATGAGAGAGCGGCTTTTTCTATTCGATGACTTTTCCTTTACCGGATACCTGCGGATCCGTGTCGAGGTTGGTGTCGAGCGGTTCCATGGTGCGTATGATGAGGCCGCCCGCTATGGCATCCAATGCTTCAAAGGTGAGCGGACCGCTCAGCGGCAAAATCTTTCCGGCGTCAACGGATATCGGAACAATGCGCACGTCAAAGCTGCCGTCGAGACGTGTCACGGATTCCGGCATGCGATTCAAGGTCCAGACAACCGTGGAACTCGCCGTGTCGAAGTGGACTTCCCCGGCTGAGGCCTGGCCGCGTTCGGCGTAGGTGACACCCGCCGGCAGCGGCACGCGCAACGTGAGACCTGTGAGTTCATGGAGCGAATTGTCTGCGGTCCAGAAAACACGATACGTGGTGGTTGCGCCGACGCGCGGCGGCACCGGGCCGGTGCCGACAGCGAGGTCGTCGTCGTTGAAGTAACGAACGGCGGCACCGAAGCGGACGTTGGAGTTGAGCTTCAACGTCGTCTTCGCGCTCTTCACTGCGCGGCCAACGGACAAATCCCCGACCTTGGCAACACGCGCCTCAGCCGACACGTCGACGGCGTAGGCGCGGTCGGACAGCGTGAATGGCGCGTCCGCGAGGTCGACGCGAACGTCGATGGTCCCTTCATCGCCGGGCGCGAGCTTCACGAGCCGCGCGATCTCTTTTTTCGTCCAGGTGACGCGCCCATCCGTGCGCACGCCCGCAGACTCGTCGGCAAACGTGTCGAATTTCAGAAGCGATCCGCCCGCAGTCGGTCGCGCCTCGTAGACCAACGTAATCTCGACGCCGGTCAAATCCACGGATCCGCGATTCTCGTAGGTGAGCGTCGTGCGCAGCGTATCGCCGAAATTAACACGGCCTTCGCCGGAAACGCCGTTCGTAACGGCCGTGAGCACAAGATCACCGCCGACCACGTCGGTGCGCCCTTCGGCGCGCGCATAGATGGCAAGATGCTGGTCCGACGCAAGCACCCCGGCTGTTGCCGACACCGTGCGCTGACCGCTGGCATCCGACGCATAACTTCCGCGGATCGAAATCTCGCCGCTCGCACCGGGCAGGATGTCCGCGAGCGGCACGCGACGGTCTTCGATGCGCTGTGTCGGCGTCACTGACTCAATCAATAAATCCGGAGGCAGGGTGAGCTCGGCTGCGGCACCCGTGATGGTGATGTCGCCGGCATTCTCATAGCGCACCAGATACGTCACGGGCTCCCCAGCCGGGGTGCGATCAGGCCCCGAGACCGTGAGTTTCAACACGGAGTCACCGACCATGGTCGCGAGCGAACCAACGGCCTGGAATTCCGAATTGAAGTTGGCGGGGATGTATGTGCCATAGGCAGAAAACGCGAGCGGCGTGCCAACGGCGCCGTCGACCGTGCCTATAATTTCGATCTCGCCGCTCTGGCCGCTTGCGAGCGAACCAATGATCCAGCGCGTCCCCTCGAGCGGTGGCGGCGTCGCCGAGGTCATGTGGAATCCCTCGGGCAGCGTGGCGACAATTTCAAATGAGCCGAGCGGAACGCGCTCCCCGTTCACATACCGTATCTTGAGCGTCCCCGTGCCGCCGGCAACGAGTGCTGTAGGCGCCGCAACGCTGACTTTCACGCCTTCGCCGCGGAATGCGCCTGGTTGGAAAACGAAGAAACCAGCCCAGGCCGTCGCGGCCAGGAGGCCAAAGAAAAAAACGAGCGAGATGAGTACGGTCCGCAACCGGTTGCTGCGCGCTTTTTCAAGCGTGTACAGGTCAGGAAGCTTGCCGTCTTCTTCGGCATATATCTGACGCAAGTCATATTCAAGACCTGCTTCTTGCGACGGAACCGGAGGAGTCGGCGACAGCGGCGGCGCGGCAATGCCGTCTGCGTTGCTCGATGGAACGATGTTCTTCTTCTTTCCCATATTAGAAGCCGAACAACACGCCAAGGAAACGATCCGTCTCCTGATGCCAGACGTCGAGACGGGCGTCGGATGCGGTGAGCGTGAGCTCGTCGGGCAATGCGGCGAGCGGGCGCATGCCTTGCGGCGGACGCACGCGCACGGTCACGTATCGTTCCTCGGCGCCGGATTGTTTCTGCATGAGCAACGTGTAGCGCCCGCGTTCCGGTGCGCCGGAAAGTGCTGCGAGTGCCGCGGCAAGCCCCTCGACCTGCTTGGGCACGGTGACGCGGAATGGCAGCTCATACGTGAAGCGCACCGTCTTGCTCTCGCCGGGCAAAAGCCGCATCCAGTTGGCGAAGACGGTCTTGCCGAGTTCGTCGTAGATGCGCGTGCCGCTGGCGCGATCCAGGGCGGCGTTCGCAAGCGGCGCCACGACCTCCGGATCATCGCCATAACTTTCCTCGCGCGGGATAAACAGATTCTCGCGCGGCGCCTCGAAGTCGCCCCCGGCAGAAAGAAGCGCGCTGCCTTCCGGTACGTACATGCGGAGATACGTGTAGTTACCGGTGCCGGTGAGCGGCACGCCGGCTTGACCGCGATGGGTGCGCGTCATGGTCACCGTATCCGTCACCCGCCCATCATGGGCGATGGCAATTTCGTGCATGATGTCGTCGCGAATCACGGCGTCGGTCTTTTCGCCACCGATGTTCGTGACCACGACGTCGAGGTAGTCGCCGTCCGTTTTCTTGAGCGCGCCGTTCCACCCGAAGCGGGCAAAGGTCGCGGCAGCGGCTTCGTCGGACACGCTGATCTGGATGCGGCGCGTGGACAATCCCCGACCAACAAGTTCGGCGAGCGCCAAACTCATCTGCGGACTCGGTGATTGCAGACGCCCGAGCAACACGGGCAGCAGGTCAGCAAGAATCTGTTTCGGTTTTGTCCGATCAACCGGATAAAGCTCCACGGCGCGTTGCACTTCATCGAGCACATTTTCTGACGTAAGTGTGACGCCATAGGCGGGCATCTCGACTGGTCCGACCACGGCAAGCAGTTCCGACAACACCGTGGCATTCACGGCGATCACGCCGTCCACGGTCGGACCACCGCTCTTTTCGTAGAACCAGGAGAGTTTTCTGGCGGACGTCAGAAAATCCGGAAACCAGTTGGCATCATGAAAACGCCAGCGACCCGTGACGAGTCGGAGCGGATCCGGCGGGTTCAACCATACACGCACGTCGCCCTGAATGTCGTAAGAGCCGCCCGGAGGAAAACGCAAGTCACTAATGCGGCCGTCTTTGAGCGTGACTTCGGCAAAACTGCCGATGAAGCCGCCGGTCGGGCGCAACTCGTATTGGTTTTGAAAAACAAGCAAATACCGTCGACTGCCATCAGCGCCCAAAAACGCACCTGCCGCGTCTGCAAGCGGGAGAAAATCCGTGAAAGCCTGACGAATGCTCCCGGCACTCGCGGCAAGCGCGGCAATTTCAGCGCGGTGTTCGGCCGGGATGTCCTCTGGGTCGATGCTTGCGAGCGTTTCTGCTGCCCGCGACACATCAGGACCAAGCCTGGCGACGCTCTCCCGGAGCGCCGCAAGCACTGCGGTCGGTGGCGCATCGTTTTGGAGCGCGGCGAGACGCCTGGCGATTTCCTCTCCCGCATGAGTGAAGGTATCGCCGGCAGTGAAGAGCGCAGCACCGGCCGTGGCGCGCGATCCGCCAGGGATTTTTTCGGCAAGCGTCACAAGCGCCCCGCCGACAGGACCCAGCGCCGCGCGGACGTCCCCGAAAGCGGCAGAAGCAGCGGCAAGCGCCGACGTCGTGCCTGGAAGATCCTGGTCAGCCGCGGCTTCCCCAGCAGAACGCATGGCAACAACGGCCTGATCGCCACGCACGCGTACATCCGCTACAAAGCGACGCGCGGCGGCATAGGCACCGGAAAAATGAATGGGCAATATTGCCACAACGGCAATGACCGCGACGGCAACGAGCGACCGACGCCAGTTCGTCGCCACACCAAACGGCAATAATCCGGAAAACCAGTAGTCCGATGTCTTGTCGGAAAATGTCGGCGGCGCGGATGGTTTCGGCGGCGCGCGCAGATGTGCGGTGACGTGTTCGGGAATCTCGAGATCCGCACTGTCCGGCGCCACGGACGGAGCGTAGGGCAGGAGCGGTTGCAAACGGTCACGCGCACCGACCTCGAAGACCGCGTCAAATGGACGCGTCAAAGCAGACATGCCATCTTCCGCAACATCGGAAAGTCCCCGGACAAGCGCTGCGGGAATATCCGCATGAAGGCGGACGCGCGCGGCAACAGCGTCCGGACGCACGATGTCCGCCCGATGCGGATTGAAGCGCAGCTCCGCGCTGTGACGGGCAGGCGCGCCAAGCGCCGATGACGTCCAATCAGCGACCCTGCGCACAAATCCTTCTCGACGTATTGCCGAAGCAGACGAAGTCACGTCTCCCGCTCCGGGTAAACGCGCTTCCATGACGTGTGCCGACTGAAGAGCAGCGCCATGCGAGTGGATCGGCAAGGCGGCGCCAGAACGTTTCGACGCATCAGGCGCAGCGGCAAGCGCCATCGCAATAGCACGGGCGCGATCTTGGGAAAACAGCACGGGCGCCGGTGCAGCAAAAAACGGAGCTTCAGCGCGCAGTGGACGCACCGCAGGTTGTTTTACCGGCCGCGAACCACGAACAAGCTTCCGCAGGGCATCAAGCGTCCGAGCGGTGCGCGTGTCGTTCTGATGTGAAAGGCGTTTAGCCATGCGGATGTGGAACGGATGAGGCGTACACGGCAAGTGTCTGTTCGGCCATGCGACGCCAGGAGAAACGGGGGGGGGCGGCCACGGCGCGGGCCTTGGGGTCGCGCAGGAGCGCGGCGACTGCGGCGGCGAAACCCTTGGCGTCGCCGGGCGGGACGTAGCGCGCGGCGTCACCGAGCACTTCGTGATGCACCGGGATATCGGTGACGATGACCGGCGTACCGAACGCCAGCGCTTCAAGCGGGGTCAGGCCGAACCCTTCGGCGCGTGTCGCCGTGACAAGCGCCTGGGCGCCGCGGTACGCGGCGGCAAGTTCGGTATCCGCAACAGGACCACGCCAGTCAGCGGCTGCCGCGAGCGCGTGCCAGGCATCGGATGCACGCACGCGCCGGGAGAAGACATCGTCCTGGCCGATCCAGATGAGTCGCAGGTCGCCGAACTCCGGCATGGCACGCAGTGCAGCCACGGCAACAAGCAGCGTCTCCACATCTTTATGCGGATAGGCATTGCCGACGTAGAGCAGATAGCGGCCCGCAGGCGACGGAATCTGTAGAACGGATCGCGCCGCGAGTTCCGGACCGCCGAGCGGAATGGCCACAACCTTGTCCGCGACAGACGGGTCATGCCGACGAATGTCGACAGCGGTCGTCTCGGACACGGCAATGATCTTCCGGCTGGCACCGAGGGCATGTGCAAGCACGCGGCGGTACGCGGCGTTCTTTACGGCATACCGGAGCGGTCCGCCGACCGTGGCGCGGCGGCTCGGGTGGGTCAGCAGGATCAAATCGTGAATGGTGACCACAAACGGCGCGCCAAGAGGTAGGAGCGGCACGTTCCAATGCGGCACGTGCACGAGATCGAGCCGGGCGCGACGGAAGATGCCGGGCATCTGCACCTGTTCCTGGACGGAATACCAACGCGGCGGCGCCGCAATGGACGAAAATCCCGTCGCAGCGAACCGTCCGGCAGCGGGATTCCTCTCAAAGAGCACAAACTCGAAACCAGACGGACGCATCAGGGCAAGCTCTTCGACGAGCCGCGTGACGTACCGGCCGATCCCTGTTTCACCGGCCATTCGCGCGTCAATTCCGATGCGCATGACGGTAGTGTACCACAGCGGCGGGCTCGGCCGCCCGGAGCGGCGCGTGACGGGCATCTTTCACAAGGGCGAGGAGATCTTTCACCGCTTTTTCGGGGCGAAACGCAGCAGCGCGCTCCCGTCCCCGAACCACCCGTGCAGCCGTTGCCGCGGGTTCGGCGAGCACGCGCTCAACTGCACAAGACACGGAAGCAGCATCCTGCGGATCAACGAGCACGGCGGCGTCTCCGATAGTCTCGCCGAGCGCCGAGCCATGAGCGGCCACGACCGGCACACCAAGCGCCATGGCTTCGAGCGGCGGGAGGCCGAACCCTTCATAGAAGGATGGGTAGATAAGCATCCGCGCACCGGACAAGAGTGCGGTGCGTTCGCCTTCTGCACAGTAGCCGAGCGCGTGCACGCGATTCGACATGCCGGCGACGCCTGCCTGCCGGTAGGCATGGCGCGCCACGGCGGCGACGGCAGCCGGGTCCTCAGGACCGGCCACGACGACCGCGAGATTCGTGTGGGACGCGGCAATACCGGCGAGCGCCACGGCAAGATTCTTGCGCGGTCCGTCCGAAAAGACGAAAGCGTAGTCGCGCGGAATGCCATGCTTCGCACGCACCGCGTCACGCGCTGCCGCGGCCGGTGGCACGAACAGCGTCGGATCAACAGATGGACGGACGATCCCGATCTTCGCGGCAGGAACGGCGAATAGCTCCATCAGGTCGCGCTTGGTGTGTGCCGAACAAACGGCAATGCGATCGGCACGCGCGATGAGCCGAGGAAAATCAACGGCCCGATGCCACAGCCGCATCCATGGGGAGAAAAAACGCGGCTCTCGAAAATAGGAGAGATCGTGGACGATCAACACGAGGGTGGTGTCCGGACGGACGCGCAGAAAATGCGGACTGGCGATAACAACGGCGCCGCGCGGCGCGCCGACCAACTCCTCAAGATGGGGCGCGCCAAGAAAGCGCATGGAGGCGTGCAAGAGTTTGTTCGGAAAGCGACGCACCACGAGCGGGACCTCGGAACCAAGCGCTTGGCGCGCCCGGGCAGCACCCGCACCTGCGGCGTTGGCCACGGCAACGAATTCGCCTGGAGGAACTGCTGCTGCAAGACCACGGGCCCAGGTGCGGGTCACGCCATGCACGCCGCTGGGTTTGGCGTCCGCAAGCGAACGCACATCAAAAACCAGCATAGATCAACGCCGTTCAAACCGTCCGTCGCGGAATTCGCGATATCGCTCCGTCACATACGCGGACAATCGCGACAAGAATAGCGGCGTGGCAAACTGTTCGGCATGCGCGCGGATCCGTGCCGGATCAAAACGCTCCGGTGCAAAACGGATGATGGTATGCGCCAAATTTTCCCAGGATTGTTCGTCAAAAAAGATACCGGTCTCCCCGCTCTTCACGGTTTCCGTGGCGCCGCCCGCCGGATACGCAATCACCGGTCGACCGCTTGCCATGGCTTCGAGCGCGGTGATGCCAAAGTCCTCGATCTGCGGATGCACAAAGGCAACAGCATCGTGATAGAGCGCGGCACGCGCGATGTCGTCGACGCGTCCCAAAAATTCCACGTTGCGCTTGGCCATTCCGCGTAATGCACGCAACTCCGGTCCCACGCCGAATACCTTGAGCGGCACACCAAGTTTCGAGAAAGCACGCACGGCAAGATCGAACCGCTTGTAGGCAACGAGCCGGCCGCCGGTCAGGTAATAGCCGCCCGCCCCTTGCCCGACGGTAAAAGCCGAAACATCGACCGGAGGATGCAGCACATCAGCACGGCGCTGGTAGTACTTCCAAATGCGATCGGCGACGGTCCTCGAATTAGCAA